>JBNJFK010000241.1:0-2510 GCA_051746765.1 Bacteroidota bacterium | reverse complement strand
GAAAGGACGCTTCGATGGTGAAGGTCAAACCCCGGGTACATCGGGAGGAGTTCGAGGGAGAGGTAACGGAGGTGGATTTGGGCTATGTCGGTGATGTGGTCCGGATGGAGCCGCAATTGATCGAGATCCTGCTGAAAAATGGCTATCTTCCCGTGATCGCCCCGATCAGCCAGGGAGAGGATGGCGAGGACTACAATGTCAACGCCGATCTGTTTGCCGGTCATCTGGCCGGCGCACTTCAAGCAGCTGCATTCGTGGCCGTTACCGATGTAGACGGGCTCATGAAGGATCTCGACGATCCGGACAGTCATATCGATGTAGCCGATGCTGCGACCATTCGAAGCGAAATTGGCCGATCGATTCAGGGAGGCATGATTCCAAAGGTGGAGGCGTGTCTGACGGCTCTGTCCGAAGGGGTCGGTGAGGCGTGCATCGTCAACGGAATGAAACCGGGCCGATTGGTAGCCCAGCTGGTCACCAACAATGGAAGCGGAACCACAATCAAAGAACATCTATGACCGAGAGCGACATTCGAGAGCAGAGCGAGACCTGGCATTTTGATCTCTACAAACGGTACCCGCTGGTACTCGAGCGGGCCCAGGGTGCACGCGTGTGGGACCGCGACGGACGCGAGTACCTCGATGCATTGGCCGGAATAGCGGTAAACAATGTAGGGCACTGTCATCCAAAAGTGGTTCAGGCGGTTCAGGAGCAAGCAGCGCGGCTTATACACGTCTCCAATCTCTACTACACCGAGGCGCAGTCTGCTCTGGCCGAGAAGCTGGCAACGGTCTCCGGGTTCGAGAAGGTCTTCTTCTGCAACTCCGGCGCCGAAGCGAACGAGGCAGCAATCAAACTTGCAAGAAAGTACGCCGACAAGACGGGTCGAACCGGACCGATTGTCTCGCTGGAGAACTGTTTTCACGGACGGACCATTGGCACCATTGCACTGGGCAAGGAGAAGTACCGAAAAGGGTTCGGCCCCATGCCGTCTGGAATCGAACGGATTCCGGCCAACGACATCGCCGCACTGGAGAAGATGATCGATGGTCAGACAGCCGCGTTGATCCTGGAGCCGATTCAAGGGGAAGGAGGGGTCGTTCCACTGGATCAGGCCTATCTGGAGCGTGCACGGGAGTTATGTGACGAACATGGAGCGCTACTCATCTACGACGAGGTGCAGTGCGGTGTGGCCCGAACCGGGAAGATGTTTGCCTGGCAACATTTCGGAGTCAAGCCCGATGTGCTCACCGCAGCCAAGGGGCTTGGTGGCGGTGTTCCGATCGGAGCGGTGATGGCGACAAAGGAAGCAGCCAAGGTTCTGGGGTATGGTGAACACGGGACCACGTTTGGTGGTAATTCGCTGGCGACCGCAGCTGCGGGTGCGGTTTTGGATGCCATCGAAGAGGAGAAGCTTTGCGAAGCAGCCCGGGAGAAAGGAACATGGCTCATGAAGACGCTGCGGGAACGGACAGAAGGGTGGAGTTGCGTCAAAGGCGTTCGGGGGGTCGGACTAATGGTCGGTCTGGAACTCACCTTCAAAGGGGCACCTGTGGTCGAAAAAATGCTCGAGAAGGGTGTTCTCTCCAACTGCGCTTCGGATGTGGTTATGCGACTACTTCCTCCGCTGGTGATGACCCAGGAGGAACTTGAACGAGTGGTTGACGTGCTTCTGGAGTCTGTTCGTGAATGTGAACCCGAGGCGTAAGAGTGATCAGTCAGAGAAGGGGAACCATTTTTGGAACTGAGACAGGGAGTGAAAGATGAGTAAACGGAAAGTGGGCGTCGTCGGTGGAACAGGCTATACCGGTATGGAGTTGATTCGGCTGCTGGTCCAGCATTCGGAGATCTCCCTGGAGATTGTAACGGCACGAAGTGAAGCGGGAACGAAATACTCCAAAGTCTATCCCTCATTCGAAGGGGTGTACGATGAAGAGCTGAGACCGATGGAAGAGTTGGCCGGTATGGATCTGGATCTTGTTTTTTTGGCGCTGCCGCATCGAGTGTCCATGAACTTTGTGAAAGAGTATGGACTGGACTCGTTTCGAATTGTCGATCTCTCTGGCGATTTCAGATTGAGCCAACAGGCCGTCTACGAGGAGTGGTACGAGAAAGATCACGTCTGTCCGGAGTATCTGAAGCAGGCCGCCTACGGACTCCCGGAATTGAACCGGGACGATATTCGGAATGCCGATCTGGTAGCCAACCCCGGATGTTATCCGACGTCGGCCATACTGGCGTTGGCCCCTCTTCTCAAGAATCGAATGGTCGATCCCGGATCGATCGTTGTCGACGCCAAGTCAGGCGTTACCGGTGCAGGTGCGAAACCGAAGGAGACCACTCACTTTCCCAACCTGTTCGGAAATTTTTACGCCTACGGACTTGGGCGACACCGACACACCCCGGAAATCGAACAAATTTTGAGCAACCTGGGAGGGGATGAGGTTCAGGTGCAATTCACACCGCACCTTCTACCGATTGATCGCGGTATTTTGAGTACCACCTACTCG
>JBNJFK010000240.1:0-2531 GCA_051746765.1 Bacteroidota bacterium | reverse complement strand
TCAACACTTCAAAACGACGAAAAATCAGAATGGATAATTCGGAGTCTGCCTGCAAGTGAATGGATGCAGATTCCCGTTTGAAAAGAAACGCCTCGCCGTAAAAACTTCCCCGGTTCAGCCGGGTCAGCTGAATGCCGTCACTCCATAGTGAAACCTCCCCGGATACGACCATAAAAGCGGTAGCGGAACCGGAATCTTCCGGATCTCCGACCGGGGCACCATTCTCGTATTGGCGAGCCTCACCCAGGGTCAAGAAGTCGACCATATCCTCGTAGTGGAATCCGTTCAGAATCGGCGGTGGCGGGCTCAAGAGCGCCCGAACCTCCTCCGAGGATGCGTCCAACGGATGGTTTTCCTGTGAATTCATGGATTTACTCCCCCAACTGTTAATCATCCAGTGTGATTGCAATCACCTCTTCGATCGACGTCGTTCCTGCTTTGATCCGTTCCCGACCCGATGCCCGTAGTGTCATCATTCCCTGCTGAATCGCAAGTGTTTTAAGTCCATCTTCATCGATCTCCTGACCCGACTCCAGGATCATGCGCTTGACCTCCTTGCTAAAATAGAGCGCTTCGTGAATACCCATACGTCCCTTGTATCCAGTTTCGTTGCAATGTGCGCAACCCACAGGTTTATAGAAAGTCGTCGACGCAATCTCCTCGTCCGTAAACCCGATGCCGTGGAGTGTTTCCGGGTGAGGCTCAAAGGGCTCCTTGCACTCGGGACACAACCGTCGTACCAAACGCTGGGCCATGACCATATTGACCGCATTTGCGATCAAAAATGGTTCCACACCCATCTTGAACAGTCGTGAGACCGCACTGGGTGCATCGTTTGTGTGAAGCGTCGAAAAGGTCAGGTGACCTGTATTGGCAAGTTTGATTGCAATTTCGGCCGTTTTGAGATCCCGAATCTCCCCCACCAAAACAATATCCGGGTCGTGACGCAGAATTCCCCGAATGGCCAGATCGAAGTCCATATTGTGTGAAATCTTCAATTGACGGGCCCCTTTGATCAAATACTCGACCGGCTCTTCGACTGTAAGTACGTTCTTGGTTGGGTCGAGTACATAATAGAGGGCAGCAACCAGTGTCGTTGATTTCCCACTCCCTGTTGGTCCCGTAATGATGACAATCCCGGACGGCTTTTCGATCGCCTTGACAAAATCTTTTTTCGCCTGTTCCATCAACCCGAGGACATTAAGGTCGGTAATCACCTTGCGATCATCCAGAACCCGGATTACGATTGATTCGAATTTTCGATCAAACTGTTCCCCAACCATCGGCATGATGGACACCCGATAGCGGATGTTGTGGTTGTCCACGACGCGTTGGATAAACCCGTCCTGTGAACTGTCGCGTTCAAATCGGTCGACATTTCGGGTCTTGTCCTTTACGACAGCTGCGATCGCTTCCGGCTTGACTCCCTTTTGCTGATACCAAAGGTGGAGCTTCCCGTCCAGACGAAATCGAACATCGGTCGTCGTCGGCCCTGCGGGGATGACGTGAACATCACTTACGTCCTGTCGAACGGCCTCCACCAGCATCCCCTCAACGAGCGAGTTGAGCATGCTCTGATTGATCTCGGCTTCAATTTCCTCTTCGTTGAGCGTATCATCGGCCGATTGTACATCGGTCTCTTCATATTCGATCTCTTCGAGCAGATCGAGAAATTCGTTCTTTTGCTCGTAAACCGAGGCAAGTGCGGAGTCAATCAACTCGTACCGGCAGTAGGCGATGACTGTCTGGTTCAAGTTGAGACGCGCCAGAATGGAGGAGAGAGCAGGGTCTGCCGGATCTGCTGCAGCAATGACCCAGGTGGATCCGTTTTTTCGAACCGGGACCGCCTTGTTGTAGGCCAGATCGTCAATGATCTCTTCCGGCAACTCTTCCATGAGTGCCCGAATCTGATCCACACTATCGGATGGTAGTTCGTCCAAGCCTTCAAAAACCTCTTCAAAGGCGTAGATCTTTGCAATCTCCTTCATGATCTGGTGACGATCCAACTGAAGATCCTGATAAAGAATCTGGCCGAGACGACGAGTAGAGTCCTCCGGCTCACGATCCAGAATCTCGTTCGCTTTCTGATGTTGATCCTCTGTGATCACACCGCGGCCCAACAAGAGCGTACCGATATGTCGACGAGTATTCACCTTCGCCATCGGTCCCTCCATGAATTCGGTATGTTCCATCTCCTGAATTGGCTCATCCTTACTGACCTCCGGTGTTGGGCTGAATCAGCGCAGCTTCAGAAGATACAATCGTAATTCCAATAAGAGCCACCATGATAAAGAGATTGATCAACAGATTGATGGTATCGATCAGTGATTCCATCTTGTACGTTGTCTGAATCTCGTAGTACTGTGCCAGCTGTTCGGCGTTGTCCCGAAGGGAGCCTGCTTCGGCCCCAAGTCGAAATCGGCCAATCGCGGTTTTGGTAAAGACTCCGGCAGCCTCCAAGCCCTCCACAAGACCGATTCCCTCCTTGAGCATTCGCATGATGGCCTGCTCCTTGATCTGTTTCTCCATGT
>JBNJFK010000239.1:0-2542 GCA_051746765.1 Bacteroidota bacterium | reverse complement strand
CCCGAAATCCGCGCAGAAAAGCAGCCGATTTTCCACTATAGCGTAGTTCGTAAAACTCCACATCGGTCAGAATGCCGGATCGACGCCAGAGGTTGGCGTAGACGAAGACGGTGAGCATGCCGGTGAGCAGAAATGCCCACCAGGACCAGTTCCCGGCCACCCCGTTTTGTCGAACGATATCGGTGACCAAATTGGGGACTTCAGTCGAAAAGGTGGTCGCCACCATCGAGATTCCCAAGAGCCACCACGGCATGTTCTTTCCGGCAGCAAAAAATTCGGCGGCACTTTCTCCGGCGCGGTTCATGACCCAGAAACCAACGGCCAGAGAGAAGAGCAGATAGAGAGCAATAATCAACCAGTCAACGAGGGCTAAGTACATGGGTCCGTCCTGTGTGAGAGTTTGGGAGTCCTACCCGAGGCGTGGATAATAGCGAATTGCATTTTCCCGGAACAGTTTCCGAAGAATCTCGTCGGAAAGTCCAAGTCCCCGAAAGGGTTGGTCTACATTCCAAGCGGTCTGAGTGGAGTCTTCTGCAAAAAACTGAAACTCACGGCGCCATTTTTCTCGGATGGTGGCCTGCATCTCTTCGGCGGGAAGAGGCGGATGGTCATCGTCTTCGTCGTCGATCTGATCACTGCCGTAGATAATGCGGTCCTGATAGCGGGTAACGAAGTCGATCACTTTTTCCCGTTCTTCGACAGCCTGGTGCTGCAGATGGCAGACGCGTTCGGCCAGATCGACTCCTGCGTTCGGGTGTTCATCCAGCCAGTCGGCCACCTTCTCGACACTCCACTCCAGACTGGCAAGGTGGAGACCGACAAACGACAGGTTCGGGTGTTTGGCCAGCCGACGTTCGCGAGCTGCGAGCTGCTCCTCATAGGAGGGGTACTCCGGGTGTTTGTACATGTGGTATCGCTCGTTCTTCGAGAAGTAGTCCCGGTCACTGGAGACGGTCATCTCCTCGAGCGGGAGCCAGCAGTTTCTCGGTTCGCCGAGGTGGGCGATGAGCACAATCTCATTCGATTCGATGTAGTCAAAGATCGGATCCAGACGGGGATCGTCGACCATAACAAACTCGTCCTTCTCGTCCTTGATCTCCATGCCGATGTTCTTCCAGATCTTCACACCACACGCTCCATTCTCCAGGCCCGTTCGAATCGCGTCAATGGATTGATCCACCCATCCGTCCGATCCAAATCCTTTCATTGTGAATGTGGTCATGAACCCGACAGGAACGACCCCTTTTTTCTGCCGTTTGAGAATCGTTACCATCTGCTGCTTCGGGGGAGCAAACTCCGGAATGTCGGTATTGATGCTCATGAACGAGAATCCCTCGGATGCGCCTTCATCCTGCAACGCATCTCGGTCCAGGTTCATATGAACGTGAGCGTCAATTTTTTTGATCGAGTCGTATGTCTCTTTTGTCTCCGGTTTCATAACGGCGTATATGGGTTCGGTTTCGGTTCGAAGCGAACATGGTCGAAAGTGATCGGCATTCGACCTGTAGGTCAGGCACTGCGCACGGTTTTCAGTTTGCCCGCAACGAGTGCAGTCACTCGGTCCATGGCGGGAGGGAATACCTGACGAAGGTCAATCTCGTCCGACCCGGCCAGCTCTTGCTGAACCGTTTTCATGAAGATATTCTTGATTTCCGTTGCCAGGTTGATCTTCCGAATGCCACGCCGGATGCCTTCTTGAAGCTGTTCGTCCGGAATGCCGGAGCCTCCGTGAAGGACCAGGGCCGCATCGGTAGCGGTATGAATCTCCGTGAGCAGCTCCAGATCCAGTTTCGGGTCTGCCGTGTAGAATCCGTGAGCGGAACCGATGGCGACAGCCAACGCGTTGACTCCGGTTTGTCGGACAAAATCGGCGGCTTCATCCGGTTTTGTAAAGCCCTCTTTTTCGTGGGACTGACCCAATTTGGCAACATAACCGAGCTCTGCTTCCACATTGGCATCGAAGTGGGAGGCAAGTTCCACGATTCGGGAGGAGATCTCCACATTTTTGTCGAAGGACTCCTCGCTCGCATCGATCATGACCGAGTCGAATCCGGCTTCCAGGCAGGCCCGAATCATCTCCGGATCCTCTGCGTGGTCCAGATGGAGCCACCCCTGGACACCGTGGTCCTGCAACGCCGTCTTCCCGATAGCGGTGGTCATTTCTACACCCAAATAGTTGATGGTCGAGGGACTGGCCTGCAGGATGATCGGTACGTTCAGATCGGCAGCGGCCCGAAGAACACCGGTTACGGTTTCAAAGTTGTAGAAATTGGTCGCCAGAAGCGCGCCGCCGCTGGATTCGAGTTCCTTGAATTTCTCTTTAAGTGTCATGGATGGGAAAGTTCATCTTGATTGCGGTTGATTCGACCAGATCTGCCCCGGTCAAAGCCGTGGTTCCTCCGGATCCGGTGGTGCTCACGGCAGCTGTGACGGAGGCAAATTGAAGGGCCATCTTCTCGGAGTCGCCTTTAAGGAGCGTGTGAATCAGCCCGGCGTCGAAGCTGTCACCGGCCCCGATGGCATCCCGAAAGTCCGGGAGGAG
>JBNJFK010000238.1:0-2548 GCA_051746765.1 Bacteroidota bacterium | reverse complement strand
GCTTCTCCAGTCGGCACTTCCGAAGAAGATCTCGAACGCCCCCTGGTTTTCGAAGTAGTAGATCCGGTCATGTTCCAGGAACCGGCCGATAATGCTGATGACCCGGATGTTCTCGCTGATGCCCTTCAGCCCCGGTCGCAACCGGCAGTGACCGCGGATGATCAGATCGATCTGCACACCCGCCCGGGATGCTTCGTAGAGTCGCTGAATAATTGGAACGTCGTCGAGGGCATTCATCTTTGCGATGATCCGGGCCCTCTTTCCCGATCGGGCTGCCTGAATTTCCCGGTCAATCAACGCGTTGAAGGCGTCCCGAAGGTCATTTGGGGCCACGTTCAATTTTCGGTAGGTCTGGTCCGGGGCATACCCGGTCAGAAAGTGAAACAGATTGGAGATGTCGCGCCCGATCTCCGGATCCCGGGTCAGGAGGCCGAGATCGGTATAGATCTCTGCGGTATGTATATGGTAGTTGCCCGTACCGATATGGCAGTAGGTCACGTGCTGCTCCTCTTCCTTGCGAATAATCAGGGCGACCTTGGCGTGCGTTTTGAGCCCCACCAGACCATAGGCGACATGCACCCCCGCATCTTCGAGTTTCTTTCCCCACTCCATGTTGCTGGCTTCGTCAAATCTCGCTTTGACCTCCACCAGGACGGCGACCTGTTTCCCCTTTTCGGCGGCTCGAATCAACGCTTTCACGATGGGAGAATCGTTCGAGGTGCGGTAGAGCGTCTGCTTGATTGCGACCACATTCGGATCATCGGCAGCCTCCTCAATGAGCCGGCGCACGCTGGAGGCAAAGGAGTCGTAGGGATGATGAACCAACAGATCGCCCTTTCGGATGATGTCGAAGATATCTGAATCGGCTTCCCCCTTCCGGCCGCGCGCGAGGATTGCGGGGGTTCGCGGTTTCCAGGAAGCGAAAGAGAGCTGCGGGAACGACATCTCCGAGAGTTCAAAACACGCTCTCAGGTCGAGTAGCCCCTCCAGAGGAGCAATGTTTTCGTCTCCGCTCAAGTGTAGCTCCTCCTTGAGGCAGGACAAGATGTGCGGATCCACATCTTTCTCGACTTCGAGTCGAACCACCTCGGAAAACCGTCGTTCACGGAGCTCCTCGGAGATCATGGAGAGCAGATCTTCGGCCTCCTCTTCGTTCCGTCGGATGTCGGCATTTCGGGTGATTCGAAAGAGACTGGTAGCTTCCACGACGATGCCCCGGAACAGATGGTCCACATTCGCCCGAATCACATCTTCGATCGGAACCAGGGTGCGGCTATCCGATCTGCGATTCAGTTTGACCCAACGGGAGAGATTTGACGGGATCTTCACCTTGGCAAATCGAAACTCTTCCGAATCGGTTCCCCTCAACCGAACGGCCAGAGAGAGACTCAAGTTCGAGATGAACGGAAACGGATGGCCCGGTTCGACCGCGAGCGGTGTCAACGATGGATAAACGTGCTCCAGAAACCAGTCGTCCAGCTCCTGCTGTTCATTCCCGGAGAGTTCGTGATATCGGCGGATGGCCAGCGGGGTCTGTCGCTCCAGTTCCGGTCGCAGCTCTTCGTTCCAGACCCGGGACATGGACTGCTGCATTCGGTTGGACTCGCGTTGGACCAACACGATTTGCATCTCGGGCGTCCGCCCGTCGGGGCTCAAATCCTGAACACCGGCCGATCGTTGCCGTGTGAGCCCGCCGACCCGTTTCTGGATAAACTCGTCCAGATTGCTCGCCGTGATGGCCAAAAAACGCAACCGCTCCAGAAGCGGGATTCGTGCGTCCATTGCTTGTGCCAGAACCCGCCAGTTGAAATCCAGCCAGCCCAGTTCGTGGTTTAGATAGAGCGAGGGGTGGTCCAGTGAAGCTCCTGCCGGAACCTCTTGCGCCTGAACCGCGCAGGGCAACCGACGGGCGTGGGTCTCGCCGTGGATGACAGAGAGGGCGTTGTTGCGAGCAGCAGAATCAGGCACGTTGGTCTCTTTTTTCACAAACATATAGATTGCGCCTGTACGAATGGAGGATCCCGGCGAATGGTAACAAAATGGTAACAGGCGCTCGGGCGAGAATAGATCTGCCCATCAGTCCGTCTCGGAATCAAAGCGGGTTACGACACCGCTTTGCTGGTTGTAATTCGCAGGGTGCGCCCGGTCACCTCCTCGAATAGGTGCCGTTTGCGCATCGCGCCCCAGATCTCGAGTTGCGGATCTGCCTGGGTGATGAGATGGATATGGATCTCCTCCTTGTCGATATCGATCTGAAGGTCGCGCACATTTTGGTAGTGGCTCCGGTCCATCCCGTCGGCGATACGCAAGATCCCCGAGAGCTTTTTGATCTTCTTTCGGTACGGCTTGTCCAATTTTCGGTAGTGTTTGTGCCGTTTCTTCGGTGTCGATTTTCGGTGGTAGCGGGCCACATTGGCCATCACTTCGATCTCCTCTTCGCGAAACCCGCGCAGATCGGCGTGGCGAATCAGGTAGAGCGCATGCTTGTGGTGCTTTTTTTGCGAGATGTGATAGCCGATATCGTGCATCAAGGAGGCATACTCGAGCA
>JBNJFK010000237.1:0-2647 GCA_051746765.1 Bacteroidota bacterium | reverse complement strand
GGCACGTGGTAGTTGTGTGCTTCAGTAGCTCCCCAAGGCAACACTGCCACCTCGATTTCGGTCTCCAACAACTCCTTGTAATTGGTCTCGGCCAGTATATAGGGTCTCATTCTCTTCATCTTCATTGGTTCAAGTACAGCTGGCACCGGTCTCATCCGGAATTCAGCGGAAGTCTCTGCAGCTCTTTGAAAGATTCAGGTGTCCGCATAGCGAAACCATAGTGCCAAGTTTCTCTCTCCAAGTCAAGAAGGAACTGACC
The DNA here is from genome assembly GCA_051746765.1 of Bacteroidota bacterium. GTDB lineage: Bacteria > Bacteroidota > Rhodothermia > Balneolales > Balneolaceae > JBBEBE01. The sequence goes on along the minus strand of JBNJFK010000237.1, from coordinate 2,388 downwards.
CTACGGGTACTCCCCTCTCAATGGCCCCATTCATCTGACAATGACAGGGGGAACTCGTACTTTGAGCGACGAGAGGCGGTTTGAGGAAATCTGTCGACGTCACCGCCCGCCCCGACCGTGACCAACACGTCGGTTGTCATCGGAATCATACATCAACTATTGGTCCATGAGCCGTACATCTCCCGTTCGATTCGGAATTCTTGGAAACGCAAAAATTGCCCGTACTCAACTCATACCTGCAATTCAGAAGAGTCCAAATGCCGTGTTGCAGGCGATCGGATCCCGATCACTGGAAAGTGCAGAAGCACTGGCTCGTGAAGAGGGGATTCCTGAAGCTTACGGTTCGTACGAAGAGGTACTCTCGAGTCCCAACGTCGATGCGGTCTACATACCACTACCCAATCATTTGCATGTTCCGTGGAGCATCCAGGCGATACATGCCGGCAAGCACGTTCTCTGCGAAAAACCGATCGGCCTCTCCTCCGATGACGCCAAAGAGTTGATACGAGAGGCAAACGACTATCCGGACCGGGTCGTGATGGAAGCGTTTATGTATCGGTTCCACCCGAGATGGCAACGTACTCGGGAGATGGTTCGAAAACGGGAGATTGGCAAACTCAAATCGATTCATTCTCACTTCTCCTACGAAAATTCCGACCCGGACAACATTCGCAATCAGCAGGAGATCGGTGGAGGAGGAATCATGGATATTGGGTGCTATTCAATATCGCTCTCCCGATGGCTTTTCGGAGAAGAGCCGATTCGACTCTACCCGGTCGTCGATATCGATCCGGCCCTCGGAGTAGACCGACACGCCTCCGTGCTCATGGAGTTTACGCACGGCACTTCTACGTTTACCTGCGCCACCCAAACTACCCGTCACCAGTCGCTGACCATCTACGGCACAAAGGGCGTCCTCTCGATGCCGCTCCCGTTCAACCCGCCAAACGACCAACCGACACATTTGATCCTTACACGTCCGGACGGTGAAGAGCAGGTAGAAACATTTGACCCCTGCAATCAGTATACACGACAGGTCGATGCATTCTGTCGAGCCGTACGGGATGAACGGTCCACCCCGACACCGCTAAGCGATGCGTTGGACAATATGCGAGTAATCGAACGAATTCTCGGCACTCCGTGATACATTTTGTTGCCATACGGAGCCCTAGAGGCTATATTGGTCGAAACGGGGAATCATGAACACACGTAGACACATTCTGGCTACCGTCTCGGCGGTCGCGATGGCAGTCTGGCTCTCTGCCGGGCTTTTCCATCCGGTCATGCAGGCGCACCCTCAGCCGAATCTCGAGCTGACGGAGGGTTTGTCACACAATCACGTGCTTCTCGGTTCCCACCCGATCTGTCCGCTCTGTTTCGGGGTAATCGCAGTTCCGTCGACGGATGTTGTCGTTTCCGTCATCCGTACACTTCAGTTTGAACAGCCGGTTCCGATTGCAACCGATGTCTCCACAGCTCGAAAGCACTCACCATTCTCCAATCGAGCCCCTCCTCACACCCACGGGTAACACTCCGGGCAGAACCCTCTGCTCACGCTTTTCAGATCTCGATACACTTTCGTTCGCTTGAAGCATTTGCTGGATGATTTCAAAAGCTGCACGATGGATGACCGACTCGATCTGGCTCACGAAATGTTCCCCCATGGATCATGAAATAATCGATCCAACTGGTTGAACCCACATTGAATACCAAATTTTGGAGATGAAGAACATGTTTCAGTCACATAACACGTACACCACTTTCTACCCAGCCATCCGTACCATCACCCTCTTGGTCACGCTGGCTCTACTTGTAATTGCAGGTTGCGACACCACGGATCCTCACAACGATGACGACGATGACGCGCATGCCGAACCGGTTGGATTCGCTCTCCAGGTCGAAGGGGAGACACTGGTTCAATATCAGAACAATAACACCGAAAACGCTGAATGGAATCCGGACGGAACTCTGAATGAGTGGTTCCGAGACGATTTTGACGGGCTGGTTCTTTCACCGGACGTGGTGGGCCTGGGTGATAGTGACCCGGATGGGTTGACGCACGAGATTGCCCTTCGCTGGGTCGATGAACACGGAGATCTTTTTGACTTGGATTCCGATGAAGAAGAGTTTGCGATCGAGTGGGAGTGGGAAAAGCCCAATACCCTGGAAGATACCTGCAGTGACGCGGGGCGAACCGACAGCGAATCCCTTGATCAGATCCGGCCGGCAAACCTGCTCTCGGTTGACGACGATCACGCTACAGAGGAAGAAGATGATCACGCACACGAAGAACTCGAAGTGCAATTTCGAGCCGACCACGCCGGTACCGATCGAGTCCGATTCCTCATCCTTCATGGAGAAGAGGGGCATGTAGATTTCAGTACAGAC
>JBNJFK010000236.1:0-2656 GCA_051746765.1 Bacteroidota bacterium | reverse complement strand
ATGCTGGGTCGGTATTCACCAATCCAATTAACCACTTTTGTGATGTTGATCGGGGGTCCAATGGTCATCCTCTCCGGGATTCCCTGGGTCATTCAGGTCGAATGGACTCAGATCTCTCCAGCAGCATGGGGTGGAGTGATATACAGCGGGATCTTCTCCATCGCTGTTGCTTTCATGCTCTGGAACTATGGTATCCGGCAGGTAGGAGCCGTACGAACGTCTACCTTTCAGAATCTGGTCCCGGTGATGGGCTTGTTCTTTGGAGTTACACTTTTGAATGAACCGCTTCTTCCGCTCCAGTATCTGGGAGCCGGGCTTACGGTCGTTGGAATCGTGTTGGCTCGTCGCACAACGCCGAGTTGACTCGAAAGGTACGGAGCTTGAGAAGTCAGACGCTCCACGAACGAATCGGAGCTGTGCGCCCGGTGGACCGTGATCAGTTCGAATACCAATCCTTGAGACGAACCTCCACGTTCACATCCGCCTCGTCAACGAGTGATTTGAACGCTTCAATGTCCTGTCCTCTGTGGTGATAGGGGTAGACGATTCCGGGTTTGAATTCAATGACAGCGCTGGCGGCATCATGAATGTCCATGGTGTAGGGCAAGTTCATGCAGACAAAGGCGATATCGATTCCCTCGAGTGCACGCATCTCCGGAATGTCTTCTGTATCCCCGGAGATGTAGAGAGTCGTGTTTCCAACCTCCAGAATGTACCCGTTGCCACGACCTTTAACGTGCCGAACCGGTTCGTCCCCCGGCAGGTTGTACATCGGGATGGCTTCGATTCCGATTCCGAAGACGTGGGTGCTTTCATCATTGCCGATGATGCGCAGGTCTTCGCCACGTGATTCCATCTGATCGGCTACCGCCTGCGGGACGACAAATGTTGCGTCTGTCAAATCCAGTCCGGCGAGCGTCTCTTCGTGAAGATGGTCTCCGTGAATGTCGGTGATCAAGATCAGATCGGGCTCACCGTAGGGTTCGAACAGTTCGGCTCCTCCGAACGGGTCTACCAGAATGGTTCGGCCATTCAGCGTGAAGGCGATGGATCCGTGATTGACCGGATGGATGACCAGTTCACCCAACTCTGTCGGGTAGGTGTCAGGATCGGTGGACAGTTGGGCAGTCAATGAAAAGGGAAGACTCGTTAGAATAACGATAGCGAGGATGAGTGTTTTCATGAGGGAGAGGAATGAATTTTGGTCAGGGTCCTTGAACAGTACGAACCCGTTGGTTTTGATCCAAATCAACGACTGCCATGCCGATCCCGGAAACGGTATCCTCGTTCGGATCTGTGTAACGCAGATCGCGAATATAGACGCGCCACCCACTCTCCATTTTTCGAACTTCGTAGGCAGGATAGCGCATCCAGTTCCGAAATCCCCTGAGCTCCGGAGCGTTCAGGGCGATCTCGACCAAAGGCTCTGGTTCCGTTCTCGGCACAGGTTCTCCTCGTAGTTCAAAACTGCCGGGCATGATCCAATTGAGTCGAAAGAGGTAATAGTGCGTACCCGAGACCGCCACGCCGTTTCGAATCAGAGGGCGAGCCGGTGGTGGACTGCTCATCGCCTCCGTGATATGAATGTCCTGCTCTGCGAGTTGGCGCTTCACTTGCCAGACGGTCATCTGTGATCCGGTAAACATCATCGTTGCGTAGAGGATGGCCGTCAAAAGTAGTGTGAGAGCCATCGGTTGCGTGCCTTCTTTGAAGCGATTCGAATATCGAATCAGTACAATCGTAATCATTCCGACACTCCAAATAATTTTGGCCGAAAAAGGAACCATGGATGTGGAGAGCACAAGGCCGGAAAGAGCGGCGCCCAGGAGTATCCATCCACTGATGCCGAGCCAAGAGTTGGACCGTGCCAGAACGACGGCTGCGCCGGTAAGAAGCCAGAGCCACGGATCGATGATAAAGAGTGAATCCCCGTAGAACCAATCGCCACTGAACGGCATCAGAAGGCGAATTCCATAAGTGTTCAGCCAATCTAGCAGGGGATGGCTCCACACCGATAGAAACGAGAGGATCAGAAGCCATTTCGGGGTCATGGTCGGGCCGCTTCGTATGGGTCGATACTCTTTGATTGGCGAGTGACGTCGGGATCGCCAAACGGATATCAGGCGATCGAAAAGCATCATACCGCCAGCAAGCAGAAATGGCCAGATTAGAAGAGCCAGAATTCCGTGTGTCCAGCCGCGACGAAGATAGAGGGCCGTATCCGACCCAAAGAAGATCGCCAGTGCATCCACATCGGGAATGTTGGCCCCAATCACGAGAGTCGCAGTGGCCAGGGCGGTTTTCCGTTTCAGGCCGGCCTCGGCCATGGCGGCCCCGAAGAGGGTGTGAGCAATCGGGTCCATAAGCGATCAAAGCTTGAAAGAATGTATGGTTGTAACAAGAGGGCTCGATCCAAAATGCACAATGTATCGGCTCATACTTCATAACGCATCGACCGTAAAGAGCGGTGCATGTGTGTGATCAAACCAGAGGTGAGGAGTCGTTCGTTCCGGTGTATCGTGTTTCATCTACGATGAGCGTTCCCGCCATCAGATCATGCAGCGCTTGTTTTTTGGCTGTGAAGGGTTGCATCAGATACCCGACCATGAGGAGAATCGCCGAGAGGATTTTGCCGAAGAATCGACCGGTAGCCTTG
>JBNJFK010000235.1:0-2813 GCA_051746765.1 Bacteroidota bacterium | reverse complement strand
CAATGCTGTTGGTATCTATTTTCCTCCCAGTGAGTTTGGCGGAACACATGTAAACATTTCGGCCGTCGGTGTCGCAAAACATGCACCCAATCGCGAGAATGCCATCCGCTTTCTGGAATTCCTGACTCGACCCGATGCACAGAAATTTTATATTGGAGACAATTTTGAATATTCTGTCACGGAAAATGAAGACCGGCCGGAGATTCTGGATCAATTCGGCTCATTTGAAAGTGACGATATCAACGTCTCCGTCTATGGAGAGAACAACCCGCTGGCCATCCAGTTGATGGACCGTGCCGGATGGCGGTAGACCTCCGGCACGTCACAGCCAGTGACAACCGGAATTGCGTATGAAATCCATGGGAACCGCCGCTGCAGTGCGGTGTCTGTTCCTGATCTTCGGAGGGTTACTGTTGGCCACCGGACCACTGCAGGCAGACCCTCCCGGACAGGAAGCAATCGATTCTCTATTCTCTGAATTTAATCAGACGGCCGGTCCCGGATGTGCTGTCGGTGTCGGGCAGCGCGGTGATCTCCTTTTTTCGTCCGGGTACGGTATGGCCAATCTTGATTACGGGATACCGATTTCCTCTCAATCCCGGTTCTTCATCGCATCGATCTCCAAACAGTTTGCAGCAGCTTCACTCTGGATGTTGGAGCAGGAGGGAAGGTTGGATCTGGACCGCGATTTACGGGAGGTGCTGCCGGAGCTTGCAGATCAACCGGCTCCATTTACGGCCCGGCAGATTTTACATCACACCAGTGGATTACGGGATCTTTACGATCTGCTGGCCCTGGCCGATATCGGACTCGACCCTCACTTCAGTGTCCGGCAAACGCTTGGACTGATCGCCCGGCAGAAAGAGCTTAACTTTGAACCGGGAAGCGCCTACTCTTACAGTAATAGCGCCTATTTCCTGGTTTCCATCCTTGTGGAGCGACTCACCGGCCGCAGTCTGGATTCGTATGCACGTGAACATCTCTTTCTGCCATCCGATATGGCATCCACTCATTTTCATGACGACACCTCTCGGATCGTTCCGGGTCGGGTCACCAGTTATCGCCCCTTCCGCAATGGGTATGGGCGATTTATTCGCGACAATCTGGATCGAACCGGTGCTCGCGGCCTGGTAACAACTGTCGAGGATCTGATACGCTGGGAAGCAAATTTTTATGATAATCGAACCTCTCTTGAGCAGTTTTCGGAGAAGATGACCACACTGGGGGTGCTGACCAACGGAGAGACGATCGATTATGCTTCCGGTTTGCGTCTGGGATCCTACAACGGACTCGAGACCGTCGGTCACGGCGGGAATTACATGGGGTTCAAAACGCACTTTCTCCGATTCCCGAGTGAAGAGCTGGCGGTCGCCGTATTTTGCAATGGTAGTTCCATATCCCCATCCGGATACGCATATGACGTGGCCGAACTTTGGCTGGAGGAGCAGATGAACGCTTATACCGAACCGATGACCGGACACTTCTGCCATGAGGGTCTGGAGAGTTGTCTGGAGATTCGGCTGAAAGGAGCCGACCTGATAATGAATCGACGAACAGGGGAACCGGTGGAACTTTCACATACAGAGGATCGTCGCTACTCAGGTGGAGGTTGGACTCTCCAATGGAATTCGGACCTCTCCCGCATTGAGGTCGAAACGGGACGTACCGCAACCATGACATTTGAACGGAGGGAGTGATGCCAAACTTGAATCGTACACTCATGGGTCGCTTTCAGTATCTGTCGGTGGCTCTCTGGTTCATGCTGTCGCCCCTCCCTGTCCAGGCTCAATGGCAACAGGATACGCGATTACAGGAGACCGACTGGATCGAGGAGATCCTCTCGGAACAAATGGATGCCTCTTCGCCCGGATGTGTTGTCTCGATCTATGACCGTGACGGAATGCGGGCCAGTTACTCGAGAGGGATTGCGAATTTGGATTACAACCTTCCGCTCGGAACGTCTTCCCGGTTTTATATGGCCTCCATCTCCAAGCAGGTGACATCCGCCATGGTGGCACTGTTGATTGAACGGGGAGAGATGAGCTCCGAAGATCGTGTGGGAGACGTTCTTGACGAGTGGCCCGAGTGGGCATCCGATGTTCGGGTTCACCACCTTTACACGCATACATCCGGACTGTCGGATCTTTACGGTCTTCTCGAACTGGCCGGTATTCCGTATGGCGATCCACTCACGCTCGACCGGTACATGGAGTTGATTCGTGCAAGCGGATCGCTCATGTTTGAACCCGGTTCGGAGTACGCCTATTCGAACAGTGGCTATACCGTACTGGCGGCACTGGTCGAGGAGATTACCGGATCCAGCTTTGCCGAGGCGGTACGGCAGCATGTTCTCCAGCCGTTGGGAATGGAGAGCACACATTTTCATGACGATCGGGCCATCATCGTTCCGAATCGTGTCATCAGCTATGGAGTGGATCCCGAGCGGGGATTTCAGCGAACCTATCTGGGGAGCTTTCAGGGAGTTGGCCCCGGCGGACTCTACTCCTCACCAGCGGATTGGGCCCGATGGGAGTCGTTTATGCATGGATCCCTGCATCCGGAAGGAGAGGGAATGAGCCCGCAGGAGGCGGTTGCTGTCCGAACGCGCATGGTCCGGGAAGCAGAGGCGGGTGGTGAACCGATCAACTACGGGATGGGACTCGAGCTTAATGAGTACGCCGGTCTCCGCGAGCAGGGGCACAGCGGGACCTTTATGGGCTTTCGGCACGATCTTCGTCGCTATCCGGAGGAGAATCTCTCCGTATTGACACTCTGCAACCGGGGAGATATCGAACCTGGAGAGATCATTCGTC
>JBNJFK010000234.1:0-2832 GCA_051746765.1 Bacteroidota bacterium | reverse complement strand
GTTCCGGTTTCAAACGAGAGCCACATATGGATGTCGAACAGAGCCAACTGCTGGGTTTCAGACAGTTCATCTAGTCGAATCTCTCCCCAACGGCGTTGTAGTTCTCGAAGAAGGTCCGGATCCCTGATGGATCCGATTCTTTGTATGAGCCGATTACTGGAGGAGGGATCCTGTCGGATCTGTTGTTCGATCTGGAAGAGCCATTGCCCGACAGGATCATCCTCCATCTGTGCCATCAATGGATCGCAAAGAAATACAATCAGGAGTGTGGCCGTCAGGACGCAGTTCATGATGGATCGGTCTTCGGATATTTACTGTGCGCAGACCACAGGGTATTTGCGGTATCCGGGAAATGTATTTTCAATTGTTGATAGAGCGATTGAAGGGGAAGGCCTACAACGTTGTAATAGTCTCCCCGAATCTCGCGGACCAATAGAGCCCCTCTGTCGTCCTGAATTCCATAAGCTCCCGCCTTGTCCATGGGGCTTCCGGTCGAAATATAGGCATCAATTTCCATCTCGCTGAGGGGGCAAACCGGACATTTGTGGACGTGTAAAATTGGACGACATTGACTACCGAACCGTCGGCACCGGTGTTGACCAAAGCTACTCCGGTAAGCACTTGGTGCAGGGAGTCGGATAGAAGACGAAGCATCCGTGCCGCATCGTCTCGATTTTCCGGTTTTCCGAGTACGCGATCTCCGTGAACAACCGACGTGTCTGATCCGAGAATCAATGCATCAGACCAATTCGAGGAAACCGATTCAGCTTTTTCTCTTGCAAGACGTTGTACATTTTCTTCGGGGGACTGGTCAGGGTTCCATACCTCTTCCAAATTGGACGCCTGTTGTTCAAACGGAAGTCCGAGTTGTTTCATCAGTCGGGCGCGCCGAGGGCTTTTCGAGGCAAGTACGATCTTCATGAAATCGATTGTTGGTTTCTGTCGGCAACTTTTTTATCCGATGTGCCAGATTGGTAACTTAGCGCCTGAACGGTGGATAGTAAACCCGTGTGAATACAATAGGGGATCAATCATGAGTCGAACTAAGGATCGTAAAAAGAGGCGTCCTGATTCAGGAGTACTTTTTGGACGGAAGAATTATATGTGGGCAATTACAGGTTGTCTGCTCGTGTTTACGGGATTTATGTTGATGTATATGGAAAACGAGGTTTACGGATGGATTTCACTGAACCTCTCTCCTGTATTGATTCTTGGCGGGTACGGTGCGGTCCTGTTTGCCATTGTCAAACGGTTCGATGCGCAACACAACGGAGAAGACTCTCCCGCAAAAAACGAGAGATTTACGCCCGAAAATGAGTAGGGAGGGCGTATTTTCATGGTGAGTCTCATCTTCATGCTTCTCCTGCTTGTCACGCTTCTGTTGAACGGCTCGGTTTTGTCCATCTCCTGGGTCGCCGGATCTTTCGTTATCGCTTGGCTCGTATCCACAGCTGCGTTTCTTCTTCATCTGCTTACGTTGGACGGTCGCCGTGCGGCCGTGGTTTTGGGAACCATAACTCTGGGCTTGGGTGGATGGTATCCGGCTGTTCTACTTTTCTTCTTTTTTCTCAGCTCGGCCGTCATGGGTCGCTTGTTGTCCCGTATGTCGTTTGGGAAATCCTCATTGGACGAGCGGCGGGATGCCGCACAGGTCTGGGCCAACGGAATTTGGGTTGCACTTTTCTCAATAGGGTATGATGTAACGGGGGATCCGCTCTTCGGGCTGCTCCTGGTGACGGGATTGGCTGTGGTATCGGCCGATACATGGGCGTCGCTTGTCGGGCGGGCTGCATCCGGAACCACCTGGCATCTGTTCCCCTTTCGTCAAGTCGGTTCAGGTACGGAAGGGGGCGTCTCGGTTGCCGGAACCATCGCCGGAACGAGTGCAGCCGTCATATTCGGAGTTGCAGCCATCATTTGGGTTCCGCTTACGACTTCTGCGGTGTTCTGGTCTGTTTTGATCGGTGGATTGACGGGATGCTTTGTGGATTCGCTTTTGGGTCAGTGGCACTATTCCAAGTGGGATCATCGGGAGTCGAGCTGGGCAGGAGTGAGCACCAATAACTGGATTAATGCGTCATCCACTGCCATTGGGGCTGGAGTTACTTCTGCTGTGTGGCTCGGAGGGGTGCTGTGAGTCAAAAAGAGAGTTCTCTTCACTGGAAGATATTGATTGGTTTGCTGTGCGGCGTTTTCTGGGGCCTGATCGCACCGTCGATGGGATTGGAGGCATGGACATCCGACTGGATTGCACCCGTCGGAGATCTGTTTGTTCGTTTTCTGAAACTCATTGCCATTCCTCTTGTTGTCACCTCTCTGGTACTCGGAATTGCACAAGTAGATGATCGGGGGCACCTGGCCGGAATGGGGTTCCGTACCATCGGGTTCTATCTTCTTACAACTACACTCGCAATTGTCGTTGGATTGGCGGTTGCGTCATGGGTTCAACCCGGGACGGCACTGCCGACAGAACTGCGGGAGGAGCTTTCGACACGATACCAGGTTCAAACCGGGGTGGATGGAGCTGAAAACTCGAATTTCGAGAACCGGTCGTGGATGCAGTTCATCGCAGATCTTGTTCCCGAGAACGTCATATCAGCGTTGGGGGCAAATGACCAGATGTTGCAGGTGGTCCTACTGGCACTTCTGTTTGGCCTCGCTTTGCTTCACCTTTCACCGGACAGATCGCGTCCGGTCATCGATCTGATCCAGGGTATACAGGAGGTTCTGACGCTGTTTGTATCGTGGATCATGAAGATTGCTCCGTATGGTGTCTTTGCACTCATGGCTCATGTACTCGTTGAAATTTCAGACGAGAGTGGCGGTCAGGTC
>JBNJFK010000233.1:0-3009 GCA_051746765.1 Bacteroidota bacterium | reverse complement strand
CCTCTCTGGTATAAATGCAGGGGCATCATCTTCGATTTTGAGCTGGATCCGGTCGGTCGGGAGCTCTCTCAATTGAATCCGGATCGACCCCTCCTCCCGATTTTTAAAACCGTGTTTGAGGATGTTGGTCATTACCTCGTTTACCAACAGGGAGAAGGGAACGGCCTGGTTAATGCCCAAATGAAGCGGATCCAGATCAAAGTTCAGTTTCACCTCGACACCCACTTGCATCGTTTCAACGATGGTACGAATCAGTGTTTTCATTCCCTCTTCGAAAGAGATCCGTGAAAAATTTTCCGATTGGTAGAGCTGCTCGTGAATCGTCGCCATCGATTTAATTCGAATGGTTCCTTTGAGCAGCTCTTCCCGCAGGTCGGGATCCTCCAGGTGCATTGCCTGCAGTTCCAACAGGCTGGACACCACTGCCAGGTTGTTTTTAACCCGGTGGTGGATCTCGGAGAGCAGAGTCTCTTTCTCTTCCAGTGAATCGCGAATGAGCTCCTCACCCTCCTTCTGCTCCGTGATGTCAAACGCGACGCCACCGATGACGTCGGGAATGCCGGGAATATCGCGGAGTGGGAATAGGTTGGTCCGGTACCAGCGTAGAGTCTTCTCACCGACTTCCACATTCTCTTCCAATACAATCGGTTGATCACCAACCAACACCAGGTTGTCGTTCTCGCGAAACCGACGCGCCACTTCCCGGGAGTGAATTTCATCCAGCGATTTACCAAGTACTCGTTTGCCACTCAGGCCAAAAAGGGAACGAAACTCCCGATTGACAAAGATGTAGCGCCCTCCCGGCTCCCGAATCCAGATCGCAGCCTGTGCCTGATTGGTCAGCTTCTCGAGCAGCTCCCGGTAACGACGGGATTCCTCTTCGGCCCGTTTACGGTCCGTAATATTGATCAACGCCCCCACCATTTGTACGACCTCACCGTCTCGTACCACCGGAGCTTCGTTTACTTCCACCCAGAGCTTGGTGCCGTCCGGTTTCTGGAGTTCCAGTTCGTATGGAGGTTGCCGCTCGCCGGTCTTCAGCGCCCGGGTGGTACGTTCATGACCAATCCGGTTTTCGGGGTGGTCCGTTACATAGGTTTCCCAGCTGATTCCGATTTCATCGGACGGAATACCGAGAAATATTTCACTCTGAGGACTCAAATAAGTGAGATTGCCGTCCGGATCATGCGCATAAAACATGTTGCTGCTGTGTTCGACAATGTCACCCAAACGAGTGCGAACCGATTCCAAATCATCGATCACCTTCCCCAGAGCGTTGTTGTTTCGTTGGATGAGCCAATAGAGAAGCAGAGCGGTAAATCCCACATATACGATTCCCTTGATGGTCTGGAATCGAGATGCCCGAACATCATCCTGGATGAGAGAAAGAAGAGATTGATCCGACAGAAAGATCCAGAGTACCCCGACCACCAGGTAGAGGCCGACGATCACCAATGGATCCCGGTAGAGTAGCTGAGTTCTACGATTCAATGGCCTGTCCCGATTGTTGCTGATTCCCCGTCTCTCTTGCCTCCCCGCATGCTTTAATTAACTCTCTTGTGAGGAGATACGCAATGATTTTAACAAAGAATGAATCGAAGGCGAATTAAAATTTCGTATATTTTTTGTATGAAACTCCATTCCCGAATCGGTTTGTTTATCTGCACGCTCTTGTGGGTTCTGCTGGTGAGCCACATCCCCGAGTCGTCGTCGACCACCCAGGCAAACGCACGTGTCCAAACAACGTCCTGTACACATGGTCAGGGTTGTATTCTGGTGCGGGATTGGGCTCGTCCCTGGGTGGCCAACTTCCAGGAACACCCGGTTCGCCTTCTGGAATCGGAGGAGAAAAACCCTGGTCCCGCTGATTTTGTTCGTCCTCTTGTTCGCCTGGACAGACACGCTTCGCAACAACCGACTCTGGATGTTCTCGAACCGACTCTTGCCGAAAAGACACTCGCTCTTCTCTACCCGTATCACGAATTGGGGTAGTCGGAACCGGTTGCCGGGTGTATCCCGGCCGGATCCAATCTATCCCCTGCCCGGCAATGGTATGCCGGGCGAACCCCAATCGTGAGGTACGTCATGGACGTGGATCTTCTGTCGGTCATCATTGGCATCAGTGCACTGATGACGTTTATGGGACCGATTATCTATTTCGAGTACATCAAAAAGAAGTAGTACTTCTTACCATGTGAAAAGGGCCGGCCCGGAGCAATTCAGGTCGGCCCTTTTCTGTGTGTAGTAGAAATCTGTTGACCATTTCGGCCGTCAAGCCATCCGGGCAATCAAACAAAAGTTCCTCGTCCGGACGAAGCATTCCGGAGTAATGGTCCTGCTCATCGATCGGTTCCCAGTCGAGCTGATCTCTTTGGATACGATTCAGGGCATCAACTCATTGATCAGTCTTTGTATATCGTCCCGGCGAGGATCCAACTCCAAAAGTTTTCTGGCTTGATCCAGAGCATCGTCTGTGCGTCGCTGCTGCAGCAAGAGTGAGAGAAGCCCCTGATGGTATTCAATATTTTCAGGCTCCAGTTCAAGTGCCCGGCGATAACTTGATTCGGCGACATCCGGATCTCCGAGTGTTTGGTAGGCGATCGCCCGATTGTAATGGACCCGCCCTGTCGCAGGCAACGACTCTGCCGCACGGTCAAAGTGCGGTCGGGCGGCATCCAAATCTCCCTGCTCAGAGAGGAGCAACGCCCGGGCGTAGTGCGCTTCTCCCATCTCCGAATTCCGATCCAAAAGCGTATCCAGATGCGCCATGGCAAGCGCCGGTTGCTCCAACCGGTGGAGCAACGTCGCCAAGTTCAACCTTGCAGGGTGAAATTGTGGATCTTCTGCCAAAAGGAGCTCATAGGTCTCTCTGGCATCCTGCCAATTCTCTTGTTGTTCCAGTTGCCTGGCACGGTTCATGCGTCCGCTCGGAAAGCTCGTCGTCCGATCCAGCCAGTTCTCGTGTTCTGCCAGAACACGCTCGTAATCGGATCTCTATCGCCCCGATTA
>JBNJFK010000232.1:0-3040 GCA_051746765.1 Bacteroidota bacterium | reverse complement strand
CGCGATCATCGGCATCAAGGCCCAGCATCTCCTGCAGGTGATCGAAGATCCGAAGCGCCGTGGTGGTCACGTGCCGGGAGTGCGCTTCGTGCCAGTCGCACTTGCGCAGGAGCTCGAAGACGCTGCGACGTCGTGGATCGGGAAAGTCGGCATTCAGGTTTAGCTTCTTGCTCTTTTTTTTGATGTAGTGAATGACCATTCCCTCCCGAAGGGCATCCTCGGAGATCCGAATGGTCTTGATGCCAAACTCCTTGAGAAGGTAGCGTACCAAGACCACTCCGGGGAGGATGATGTCCACCCGCTTTTTGTCCAGCCCCTCCACCTTGAGCCGCTGAGTATGGTTCAACCCGATAAAGCTCTTGTAGAATGCCCGAAAGTCCTTGGCCGAAAAGGTCAGTTCGTTCAGCGTGATCGATGTGCTCAACGACTTCCGGTGGGCGATCATCTGGGCAATATTCTTCATCGTTCCCGACGAGCCAATCATGGTCATGACGGGTGTCTCGCCCAGAATCTCCCTCACCCGGGAGAGCGTCTGCTTGTAGATAGCCGTGAGCTTGTCGATCTCCTTCTTGGTTGCAGGGTCCCGGGTCAGGTTTTCGGAGGTCATTCGGGTGGAACCGATCTTGTAACTTTCGTGAAAAAAGAGCTCGTTCCGGTTGCCAATGATGAACTCGACACTGCCCCCTCCGATATCCACCATCAGAACCGGTGATTCGTCCAGCGAGAGGGCGTGTTGAACCGCCAGGCCGATCAGTTTTGCCTCCATGCTGCCCGGGATGGCCCGGGGCTTGATGCCCACCTCGTCAATGGCACGCTGGATGAACTCGCCCCCGTTTCGGGCCTCGCGGATGGCGCTCGTGGCGTAGGCCAGGGTCTTTTCGACCTCGTGGTTGTCAAAGAGAACTTTGATCTTCTCCAGCGCTTCGATTCCCCGCTCCAGGGCCTCTTCCGAGAGTTGATTCTTCATCCCTCCCTGGCCCAGCATCGCCATCTCTTTGAGTTCGTCGATTCGCCGATAACTCCCGTCCGTGTAGATATCCACGATAATCGCATGAAACGAGTTGGTTCCCAGGTCAATCGCTCCAATTCGTTTGACCGGATGTGCGTTGGTTGGTGGATTTGTCATACAGGATTGACCGGAGTCAGAGTCTCTATTGGCGGTTCAACTGTGGGTGGTTTTATACGTTCACAATCGGTTCGAAGGTGCATCACTATTGGGGAACCATCGACCGGTTGCTCACGAAATGGAGCCGACGGGACCCAACGAATTGCCGGACCACCTTGCGATCTACCGACTCCAGTCAAAATAGAGATTTCGAAGCGTATTGCTATGGTTGTCCGCAGAGGGTGAGCTCTGCATGGCGGAGAGGGTCCGATTCTGTCTGGTTCTGCAGTCCTTTGACACCAAAAATATACCTGTTCAGGTATATTTTAACCTATCCTTGTATTTTTATACCCGAAGAGGTATAAATTGAACAGTACAACCCGTGATCTGATCAAATTTGTCAAGAACCGACGGGCGCAGCTGGGGCTCACGCAAGAGGAGTTGGCCAGCCGTACCGGTGTGGGTATTCGCTTCATTCGCGACCTGGAGCAGGGGAAGGAGCGTCTGCAGCTGGACAAAGTCAATCAGGTCCTCGCCCTCTTTGGACACCGCATGGGCCCGATCCCGATCCGGAATCGAGATGAGCTATAGAACGGCCGATCTCCGGGACGAACGAACCGGGGAGTAAAAACAATCTTCAATCAACGGACACCCTGCTGGATCGACTCGAAATTACCCGTCCAGCATATCGATGATCTCTTGGACGGAAGCGGAATCGGCCGGCATGCGCACCGACCAGATCCCTCTCAGATCCCCAATGGCAAATCCGGTGGCCTGATCATTTGGGTAACGGCTTTGAATCAGCTCCAGATCCGCTTCGGTAATATCGGTTCCGGGGTCGCCATGACACTGGATACAGGCCGGGCCGGGGATGCGAATCGGGGCATGGAACAGAACGTCCTCGCCCTCACGCATCAGCCGGGGGGCGAGCGCTTCGTCCGCATCCAACCGGCTCAGATAGGAGTCGATGCTTCCCATCTCTTGTGCATCTGCCCGGTTGTCCGGATTGCGTGGACGGTGCGAGGCGCGTCGAACCTCGACATCCATTTCGCTGGAGAGCTGCTCGGTCAGTGGGATGGCCTCGACGCTGCAGAATTCGATGGCTTGGGGAACCCCACCTTCACTCAGCGCTTGCGAAAGGTTTCCGCTAAGCGTCTCAAAGGTGGTTGAAGCGACCAGGCCACCGGCTTGAAGCAGCATGGCGTCACTGGCGTCGGGGGTAGTTTCGGTTTCAGGGCTCGAACAGGCGCCCAACAGGGCAATGATCAACAGGGTAGGCAGGGTGGATTTCATATGGGGCTCCCGGCATGTGAAAAGCGATATGCCGTATTCGGTTATTCGTAAGTTTTCTCTTGATCTCTCTCGGTGGTCTGCCTTCGGTTTTGCAGGCAGGACAACTGAAATATGACACCGATTGAAAGAGAATGCAACAGGGCAGGGATTGTTGTAAGTGATCACCACGCTGCATACCCCATTGGTTCGACATTAGCGGGAGTCTCCGAATGCCGGGATGTGCTTCGTCCACAGGTTGGTTTGCCGGTCAAACCGCACAATAGTACATTGTCGAAAAGGTGAAGCGATTGGACGGCAAGAAGCCTCCTCCCTTTCCGTGTCGGGAACAGAACCCCGGTCTATCGGAGGGCGGAATGAGACCGAGTGGATCGATTTGCCACGGATATGAAAACTGTACACTCAAATTCAAACATTCAGATGAATATGGTTAACAGAAAGCAAGTACTTCAGTTATTGGCAGGCCTTCCGTTTGTCGGGTCATTGGCAACTCATGCTGCAAGAGAGGGCAGGACCACCTCCAGGGTGAACATTCCACGACGGGATTATTTTACCGAACTCGGCGTCAGAAAGGTGATCAACGCCCGTGGCGTGGTAACGACGCTGACCGGATCCCTCATGCATCCGGAAGTAGTGGAGGCGATA
>JBNJFK010000231.1:0-3040 GCA_051746765.1 Bacteroidota bacterium | reverse complement strand
CCTGCCGGATGTTGATCCGCTGACGGCAATGATCGTCTGGGCGGCCTGGAGCGGAATACCGACTCCACCAGCCAGTACGGCAGCACCCTCGACAAAGATGGCGAGGCCACCGGAGCTTGCGTCGGCGAAAGAGTGGTAATGTTCCAGAAACTCACCTGTCGTGTTGAAGTAGGTGACGATGGCGACGATGGTGATCAGGGCCAGCATGCCCTCTCCAACCGATCCGAGATATCCGACAAACCGGGCGTCGGTCTCATTGTCCAGCTGTTTGGCAGTCGTTCCGGAGGAGACCAGTCCGTGAAACCCGGAGATCGCTCCGCAGGCGACGGTGATGAACAGAAGCGGGAACCAGCTCACGTCGGTTGTATTCGGATTGGTCGGTGGTGCCGTTATCTCCGGACTCAAAATGAAGAGGCCGGTATAGAGAATGGCCAGTCCCAACAGCAACTGCCAGGCGTTGATCAGGTCACGGGGTTGCAGCAGCATCCAAACAGGCAGGGTCGATGCAAAATAGACATAGACCATCAGGATGACGATCCAGGTAAAGAAAGCCATTTCGACACCGTTCAGCCCGAAAAGTGCCGTACCCTCCGCACCTCCGAAATATTGAACCAAATCGATCTGCAGAGCGGGGATATAGCTGGAAAGAATGGCTGTTCCGTACATCACGATCAATGCAAGAATGGAGGGGACGATCATGTTGCCGGTCGCCCGATAGGCACGAAAGCCGATCCAGATCGCCAGCGGGATCTGGATGAAGATGGAGAGGACGCTGGCCGGGAAGGTGATGAACAGATTGGAAATGACCCATGCGAAGACCGCATTGACCATCAGGACCAGTATCAGGATGATAAAGAGAAAGAGAAGTTTGGCTCGCTTTCCGACCAACTTGTCGGCCAGGGTCCCCACCGACTGCCCCTTGTTTCGAATGGAAAGAACCATGGTCCCAAAGTCGTGGATTCCGGCTGCAAAGATGGTTCCGATGACCACCCAGAGCATGGCGGGAAGCCAGCCCCAGTAGACAGCAATGGCAGGTCCGACAATGGGGGCAGCACCGGCGATGGATGTGAAGTGGTGTCCCCAGAGTACAAACTTGTTGGCCGGTACATAGTCGACTCCGTCTTTATAGGCGTGAGCCGGTGTGACTGCAGAAGGATCCAGCTGAAAGATCTTCTCCGCCAGAAAACGGGAGTAGTACCGGTATCCGATAAAGAAGAGAAACAGCGAGAGAGCGGCGACCCAGCTTGCTTGCACGATGACGGGACTTGGTTATTGGTTTTTGGTTCGGACGACCCGGATATACCCAATTTTTTACCTCTACGCAAGATCCGGCGGTCTGCAGCCGTAGAGCTGCAATCAACACCCTCAACACCCGCGTCTCTTTGCGAGCAGGTTAACGCAGATTGTAGTCGGTCGCCCGTCTGTATCCCGTGATGGCAATGCTTCCATCGGTACGGATCTCCGCAGTGGAGTAGGCGTTTTCCGATTCACCGGATCCCTCCACGACCGCCCGAAAGGTGACGTAGTGGATGCCGTCAATCTGTTCATGTCCGCCCTGGTGCTGGTGTCCCTGGAATACGGCCAAAACCTGACCCGATTCCGAGAGAATGGATCGAACCTCTGCTGCATTCTTCACGCGGTGCGGCTCGTCTCCACTCAGGCACTGGTGAACGGCCACGATTGTCGGAATCGGCTCCCGATTGAGTTCGTTTTGCAGCCAGTCGAGCTGCTCCCGGGGGATCCATGTGTCCTGCCAATGGTAATTGCCGGAATCGTAGGGTGTTCCGTCCTCCATGAAACAGGCATCCAACACCAGAAGTCGGAACCCTCCAATGGTTGTAGAGTACCACGTGTCGGAAGAGGGAATCCCCTCGTTCCGGATGATCGATTGAAACTCCTCTTTGGAGAGCGCGTCCAGGTCGTGATTGCCCAGAACATGATAGCGAGGTCCCTGGTAGAGAGCGAGGGCCTGTTCGGCCACTCGTGCGTGCTCCTCGTTATCTTCCTCAGCGCCATTAACCAGATCGCCAAGCTCCAAAAGTGCGTCTACCTGTTCACGATTGAAGAGTCGGGCTGCTTCCGAGAGTTTGGAGAGACTCTCTCGATAGTGTCGAGTCGTCCATGTCGGTAGTTCAGCGTAGTGAGGATCGGTGACAACACCCAGACGTACGGTTGATTGGCTGGAGCCAAAGGGTCGTGTCAGTGGCGGGAGCAGTGTCGTTGTTGCAATCCATGTACCACATGTACGCAAAAAATCGGATCGATTCATACGGTTTCTGAATGGTTGATTGATGGCTGCGAGAAAAGCATCTGTCGAAGATTTCAGTCCGGTGTTTCGGGCCAGCCACGTTTGCCGATCAGCGGGACAAACTTGAAATCATCCATCGGCTCCTCCCGAAACTCCTCCTCGGAGATTCGTACGATTCGCGTCATGGTTTGCGATTCCTGGACACCTACCGGGATGATCATTCGGCCACCAACCCTCAGCTGACGAACCAGTTCGGAAGGAATAACCGGGGCACCTGCCGTTACCACAATACCGTCATACGGAGCATATGCCTTCCACCCCAAACTCCCGTCACCCGCTTTCATCCGGGGCCGATACCCCAAATCCTGCAGACGTTTCCTGGCAACCTGATAGAGTTCGTCATGTCGCTCGACGGTGTAAAGATCTGCTCCCATGTGGCATAGAACCGCTGCTTGATAACCTGATCCGGTCCCGATTTCGAGTACTTTGTCCCCGGGTTGAACCTGCAGTAGTTCCGTCTGGCGGGCGACTGTATAGGGCTGGGATATGGTCTGTCCCTTGCCAATGGGCAGAGCCGAATCTTCATATGCCCGACTTTCGAATGCAGTATCGACAAACTGATGCCGCGGCAGAGTGCCAATGGCATCCAAGACGCGGGGATCTTCAATCCCTCGTTCCTTCAGCAGGTCGACCAACTGTTTTCGGCGATGACTGAATTTTCGTTTGGATGATCGGTGAAACACGCGTGTAAGCTGTCCGGTTGATGCTCTGAGGTGCCGAAAACACCCATAC
>JBNJFK010000230.1:0-3106 GCA_051746765.1 Bacteroidota bacterium | reverse complement strand
GCTTAGTTCGAGTGAATCTCCCTCATACCCTGTCACCTGGAAATTCTGCCGGTAGACCGAACGTTCACCTGCATACGTGGACAGCGTCTCTTCGAGGTATTCGAGTGTTTGGCGATGAGCCTCACTACCGGGAACCCGGGGTCCCCACTGAAGTTGCGCCTCTAAAAAATCAACTGCTTCAGAACCGGAGAATTTTGGAGCTTCTCTGTCTCTGTCCTGAAAACCGTAACGTTCAGTCCCGCTTTTCTCTTGTCCGCACCCGGTTAATCCAAGCAGAATCAGACCAAAGAGACAACGTATTGCAAGCGGGGCTACAGGATATGGATGGTGTCTCCTCATCCGTTCATCAAGAGAGGATCTCCTGTACCCGGCTTCCGGCCCGGAACAATTGTCCCTCCTCAAAACGATTGGCCATAAACTGCATGCCGACCGGCAATCCGTCCTCCGTCATTCCGACGGGAACACTGATGCCGCAAATTCCTGCCAGGTTCGCAGAGGTGGTATAGATGTCATTCAGATACATCTGTACCGGGTCGTCTTGAGCCGATCCGAGCGGGAATGCAGTCGTGGGAGCTGTTGGAGAGACGATGAGATCTACATTGGAAAAGGCTTGTTCGAAATCTTGTCGGATCAATCGTCGAACCTTTTGAGCTTTTGCATAATAGGCGTCATAGTATCCGGAGCTCAACACATAGGTGCCAAGGATGATTCGTCGCTTGACCTCGTCTCCAAACCCTTCCGTACGAGAGTGCTTGTAGAGACGAATCAAGGGAGAATCCACACCTTGCAGTGCCTCTTCAAGCGAGGCTTCCGTACGGGCCCCCTCTTTGAACTCGTTCTCGATCGCTTCTCGTTCTCTGGCCAGCTCATCCCGAACCTGCGATATCTCACCACGATGTCCGTATCGAATCCCGTCGTATCGCGCCAGATTACTGGAAGCTTCGGCCGTTGCAAGTATGTAGTAGGTTGCGATCGAATATTTCATGTGAGGCAATGCAATGGGTACACGCACCACATCCGCTTTCGACTCCAGCTCCGAGAGAACACTCTCCACTCGATCACGCACGTCGTCATTGAGACCGTCTCCAAAATACTCTGCAGGAACACCGACACGAAGGGTTCCGCTCTCTTTCATGATGGAGAGATAGTCCGGAACGTTTCGGTCCGACGACGTCCCGTCCATTTCATCCTTGCCAGCCAGAACCGACAGAGAGAGAGCCGCATCTTCAACAGTGGAACTGAGTGGTCCGATACAGTCAAACGAGGATGCAAAGGCTATCAGTCCGTGACGGGAGACACGCCCGTAGGTCGGTTTAAGGCCGACGACTCCACAGTAGGAAGCGGGTTGTCGAATGGATCCACCCGTATCAGAACCCAGTGTAAGATTGCAAAAATCGGCGGCCACGGCTGCTGCGCTACCCCCACTCGAACCACCTGCGACACGCGTTGTATCATGAGGGTTTTTTACCGGGCCGTAGATACTGTTCTCGTTGGAAGAGCCCATGGCAAACTCATCCATGTTGAGTCGACCGATCAGAAGTGCATCTTCCCGTTTTAACCGCTCAACGGCTGTTGCATCGTATACACTCTCGAACCCCTCAAGGATGCCGGAAGCACATTGCGTCTTTTTGCCCCGTTCACAAATCAGATCCTTGATTCCGACAACAGCACCAGCCAGCCGGCCAGCGGATCCATCCGTCATCTTTTTTTGGATCTCTTTCGCCTCTTCGCGTGCCTCGGCGGCTTCGACGCTTACAAAGGCATTGACCTCGGGATTTTTTTGTTCAATACGTTCAAGATACTCATCGAGAAGGTCCTCCAGACGCAATTCTCCCGCCTGGATTTCCCTCTGTACCGAATGGATGTCTCTCATGAAACAACTTATGCGGGGTGATTGTCTTCGCTTTTGACAGAATCAGTCGATTCGGGAGCCGGGCTCTCTTTGGGCTTCGATTCTTGAGCTTTGCTCTCTTTTCGAGGAGCCGGTTCCGGCTGATGTCCCTCTTCGATCTCGCGTTTAATGTCGTCTGACGCTTTTCGAAACTCCTTAATCCCCTGTCCGAGGCCTCGTGCCAACTCCGGAATGCGCTTTGCACCGAAGAGCAACAGAACGGCCAAGCCGATGACAATCCATTCCAATCCTCCAAAACTTCCCATATTTGACTCCTTGCTATCCTTGGTTCATATAACAGAGGATGAAACCTCCTGTTCACATACCCGTTGAAGATAAAAAACAATTGCCCGCTTTCGTAGGCAGGTCAGAAATAAATTACCCCTTTCATAAGGGCAAAATATTTGTTTTTTTCCCCGTCAGCTGATTGGCTTCCAGTGGCTCGGGCCGAACGATCTTCGAAAAGATCTGGTTTCAATGCCTGAATGTGGGCAATAGCCACTGTAACTGCCGATTCCAATGTACGATAGATAATACAAATAGTTAAATCCTATGATCTGGACAGTTGAACTTGCTGCCGCACTCGATGACGCCCCTTTCCCGGCCACGCGCGAGGAATTGATTGAATGGGCCGAACGGAACGGTCTTCCTCAGCAGCTGATCGACAACCTCTATGAACTGGACGAGATCGAAGAGGGAGAAGACACAATTTACGAAGGAATCGAAGATATATGGCCTGATTACATTCGGAAGGAGGATTTCTTCCACGGTGAAGAGGACGAAGGGTTCGATTACGACGACGTTTAGCACCGGAGAGGAAAGGGAAAGTTTCCTACCTTTCAACGGGAGTCATACTGTCTCTCCATCGGGACTCAAATTTTCAATTCTGTGCTCATTCGCGCCTGGCCGTCGATATTTTTGCTGATCGTCATCCTGACGGCCCTCCCGACGGTGAGTGCGGAAGCATTTGAACGATCTCGAATCGCAGTCCCGTCGACAACGACTCCGACTCCATCCGATATTTCAGGATCGTCCCTGCAGCCGGATTCTGTTCGCTCTGTCATTCGCCGAATTCGCTTCTCCGGAAACGACCACGTCCGGAACCGGACGCTTCGAACACTGATACGGTCCAGAACCAATCGGGAAATGCTCGGCATCCCCGGTCTCCCGCCGTGGTATACCATCCATCAGTTGACCGGCGGGCGGTTCGGAGAA
>JBNJFK010000229.1:0-3134 GCA_051746765.1 Bacteroidota bacterium | reverse complement strand
TGTTGCATGTGGTCCACTGTTTGATGGCGCCGGGGAAAGTGAAGCTGGAGAATATCCGGCGTGTGCTTTCCCATCCGCAGGCCATTGCACAGTGCAGTAAATTCCTTTCCACACTTCCGCGCTGTCGGGTCGAGTCTTACTACGATACTGCGATGGCCGCCCGAAAGGTTCGGGACGACAACGATCTCTCCCAGGCCGCGATTGCAAGCGCCTATGCTGCAGATCTGTATGGTCTCCACATTCTGAAGCGGGGGATCGCCAACCAGCCGGAGAACTTTACCCGTTTTGTGATTGTATCGACCGAGCCGGTCGATGTGGCTGCACAGATTCCTTGCAAAACATCCCTGGTATTTTCGACTCCTCACGAGAGAGGAGCACTCATCGGTTGCCTCAATGTACTGGACCAGTACGGGATCAACATGACCAAACTGGAGTCCAGGCCACGACCGCGCAAGCCGTGGCAGTATCAATTCTTTCTCGATGTCGAGGGAAATATTGCCGATCCAAAAGTTCGGAAAGGAATTCGGGAGCTGGAAAATCGATCTGTCTGGCTCAAAGTGTTGGGTAGCTACCCCGTCGGAGCAAACGGGGAAGAGTCGTAACGCGATCGACGGGCACGGGTCAATGTGCTTTATGATCGGGTCGCCGATTCCATCCGGACGCGACTCCGGCGCCGGGAAATTCGGGGACAAAAAAAGGGAGCTCCGTTCAAAGAGCTCCCTGTCTGTTTAGCAATCTAAAAAAAGAGAGACGAGAGATTCAGGGGGAGTCCTGTCCCGGCCCCACCGGGGGGAGGGAGAGAAACACCCCATCCTCAAGTCGCCGGGGTCAGTCCATGATTCGCCGCAGGAACGCTGGCTGTTCGGAGTCCCGTTTGTCGATCTTTTCACCCGAATCCCGGCCTTCTTTCGATCGGGAATCGTCATTGACGGCTTTTTTTCGGGCGTCGGGGCTACGTTCACGAAGTTCCTGCTCCTCTTCGTCCATGGCCGGCTGCATGAATTGGACATCTCGCCGATAGATGGCGGGAGAGTCCAGACTCTTCAGGTTTTTCTCGCCTTTGTAGTATTCCGACTGAGTTCGGGTGAATCGCCCGGCGATATCGACAGCTTTCGGAAGTTCATCCATTTTGGATTTACTCTCTCCGCGGGCTTCGGTTGCCTGGGGCGAAATCTTCGCCTGATTGCGATCGTCAGCGAGATCGAATCCGGTGGCGATAACAGTAACCCGAAGACCTTCATCGAACGATTCGTCGAGAACCGTTCCGAGAATGATTTCGGCATTCTCTCCGGCCTCCTGCTGAATGATGCTGGTGGCCGTTGTCGTCTCGCGCATTCCGAGAGTGGATCCGGCGGAGATGTTCACCAGTACGTTCCTCGCACCCCGAATGGAGACTCCATCCAGTAGTGGAGAGTTGATCGCATCCCGGGCCGCAATTTCTGCCCTGTCTTCGCCATTGGCTGTGGCTGATCCCATGATGGCCGCACCCCCGTCAATCATGGTGGTTCGGACATCGGCAAAGTCGAGGTTGATCAGACCCGGCATCAGGATCAGATCGGAGATGCCCCGCGTGGCATTATAGAGCACCTCGTTGGCCATGTTGAAGGCGTCCATCAGCGACGTGTTCTCGTCTGAGATGTCGAGCAGTCGCTCGTTCGGGATGACAATCACCGTATCACAATGTTTCTTTAGCTCGGTGATGCCCTCCAGTGCATATTTCATCCGGATTTTCCCTTCGCATTCGAAGGGAGTGGTGACCACTCCGACTGTCAGAATGCCTTTCCGTTTGGCAATTCCGGCAACCACAGGGGCACCCCCGGTTCCGGTTCCACCACCCATGCCGGCGGTAATGAAGAGCATATCTGCTCCCTCGACCGACTCTTCGATCTCGTGTCGGTTCTCCTCGACCGCCTCACGACCAATCTCGGGCCGTGCACCGGCGCCGAGGCCGCTGGTCAGATTGGATCCGACCTGGATCGTCAGGTTGGCGTGGTTGTTTTTGAGTGCCTGGGCATCGGTGTTCAACGCGATGTATTCAACACTGGTCAGACCCTTGTTGATCATGTTGTTGACGGCGTTTCCGCCACCACCTCCGACTCCAACCACTTTGATCTTCGCATTGTCTTGACTTTTCTCGTCAAAACGGAAGCTTGGGGTTGTATTGTTCATAACGGGTACTCCTCTTTTTTGGATTGCTATCTGTTCCTGTCTCTTCTCTCTGTCCCCGTCCGGTCCGATTTCGCGCGTTGCGAATGTCGTCGGTTCGGGAATCTCTTTTCCGTTCCGGTCTCTGTTTACAGCTCCTTGAACCAGTTCTTCATTCGGTCGGCAATCTGGGTCATCAATTTCTCGACACCGGTTCCCCGTCCACTGGACGGAATCATCGGCTCTACGCCACTCTGGCCGGTCTTTTGCGCATGCATGACCAGGCCAACGGCCGTGGCGAAAATCGGACTGTCTACTTCGTCTGTCAAGCCGCCACCCAGCCCGAGAGGTCGACCCACCTTGGCGTCCATGCCGAGGACATCGTTCGCCAGCGGACAGACATTCTTGATGAGTGAACCGCCGCCTGTCAGAACCAGTCCGGCGCTGAGTGTATCGGCGTATCCACTCCGTTTGACCTCGATGCCAACGATCTCCATGATCTCCTCCATCCGGGCCTGGATGATTTTGGCCAAAATGCTTTTGGTGATCTCTTTCGGCGGCCGTCCGGCGATGCCGGGAACGGTGATGGTTTCATCCGATTCGATCAGATCGATGTAACACTCCCCGTGGGTGTGTTTGAGCTTCTGTGCCTGATCATCCAGGACACTGAGTCCGACCCGAATGTCGTCCGTGACCTTCTTGCCGGCAATGGCGATGACCGCTGTGTGCCGGATGGTATTGTCCTAGAAAACGGCCAAATCGGTCGTTCCGCCTCCAATATCGACCAGTACCACTCCAGCCTCTTTCTCCTCGTCGTCCAAAACGGCATAGGAGGAGGCGAGTGGTTCCAAAATGATATCGGCGACCTGGTATCCGGCTCTCTCGACACATCGATAGATGTTCTTGGCTGCGGAGACCAGTCCGGTGATGATGTGGACTTCGGCTTCCATCCGCATACCGCTCATTCCGACCGGATCACTGATCCCGTC
>JBNJFK010000228.1:0-3153 GCA_051746765.1 Bacteroidota bacterium | reverse complement strand
GCCAACCGCACAACGGTGGCTTATGAGGGATATGACCGGGGCCGTCATGATTTACGATGAACAGGTCAAGTCTGCCGTCACGATTATAATCTGCATATGCAGCTCCCCTGCCGACATGGGATTGTTGGAAGTAGTCACCCGATACGGATCCCACTTCATAGAATCCATCTTCATTGTTCCTATTCCAGTAGAGAAAATCCTTCATACCGATAAGTTTTTCGGGATTATCCGAATGCTGATTGGTATGACCGTTGGTTACAAAGAGGTCGAGACGTGCGTCATTGTCGATGTCAAAAAAGAAGGTTCCCCAACCGACGGCATCCAGGGAAGATTGCCCGAGCCCGTACCGATCGGCTTCGTCCCGAAAGTTGAACATCCGGTCACCGGTCGTATGATCGACCAGATTGGTATAAAGCGCATTTTCCTCTGCGACCCAGTGAGTAACAAAGAGATCAAAATCCTGGTCTCCGTCCCAATCACCAACAGCGATTCCCATGGAACCACGATAATCCGCAACGTTCGATGAGTAACTGATATCCCTGAATTTGTTTCGTCCAATGTTGTGATAAAGTGCATTGTCTGTGACATCGTTTGCCACATACAGCTCGGGTTTGTGATCCCCGTTCAGGTCGATCCATGCTGCTTCGAGGCCCTTGCCATTCGGGTTTTGGACACCACCCGTTTCCGATCTCTCTTCAAACGTTCCATCTCCCCGGTTGATGAACAAGAGGTTGCCAATCGGGTCAAATACGGATGGATTGATGGAAGGTGGTTCATGCAACTCTTTGATTTCATTCACATCGGGAATTTCGAAGTAAGAGAGATACCCGGTAATGTAGAGATCGACAAAGCCGTCTCCATCGGCATCTCCCCATGTGGCTCCGGCCCAGAATCCATCATAGGAGGCCAGACCAGCTCGCTCCGTGATATCCTCAAACGTTCCATCTCCTCTGTTTCTGAATAACAAGAGTTGGTTGTATCCGGTAATCAGGCAATCAATGTTGCCGTCATTGTCGAAGTCTGCCCAGGCAGTGGCCATTCCGTGCAACCTCAATTCGAGACCGGACGCTGCAGTGACATCTTCAAACGTTCCGTCTCCTTGATTCCTATAAAGCTTTGTGGTCGCCGGAGACTGCTGGAACGCCTCGCGACTCAGATCCATAGGGCCGGCATTATTAACGACGAATAGATCCTGCCAACCATCATTGTCATAGTCAATCCATGCCACACCGGAACCCATATCTTCGGTAATTCGAGAGCCACGACGATCGTGGAAATGCTTGAAACGAATGCCTGCTTGTCGGGTCGTATTCTCAAACCGGATGGGTGGAAGATCATCGGGAAGATTTCGTCCCAAAGTGGAGGTTAACCCATCGGAAATGGGGGTGTCCCCGGAGGGCTGAGCGATCCACCAGACAATGGCTGGGGTGATCATGAATACGGTGATGAGAAAGAGAAATGCCCATCCTGCTCGTTTCTGGCGTTTCGAAAGTCTCATTCTTGCGCTCCGGAATGCTGAACAGTTACCCACTTCGAGTGCTCGGATATGGTGGTGACAGGGGCGGTGTCATAGCCCCCGATATCAGTGAATACTTCGTTCATCAGGAACTGATTGATCTTTCGATATTGGAGTTTGGCATCGATTCGCACAGTTTGAACTCTCTTTGAGATAGGGTCGATCGTGTAGCTGGCGGGTCCTTCTTCAGAAAACAGTTGGTATCCGAATTGGTAGTCTTCAAGATTCAGGGCAAATCGGGCGTAGTCTGATTTGCCCGGGAAGAGAGCCCGACTGTATCGAACTCCCACCATCTCCCACAGATTGTGCCGGTCGACTAGATTTCCGTATTGGTCCACCGGCTCTGCCTTGAAGACGAATGATCCAGGTTGGATGAAGTGGTTTTCATCCAGTGTGCCCGATTCAAAGAGCACTTTTCCGTTTTGATCGGTTGCCCGGATTTCGATCCAGGATTGGATCATGTCGAGTGGCCCGGTGGGAAATTCATGGCCGGCTTTTCGGTTGTTGATGAGTACATCCATACGAAGACGTGTGCCGGATTCGACTGTGTCGGGCGCGATAATGGTGATCGGAACGGCCGGTCCACGTTCCCACTTATCGGCAATTTCAGGAATCTCGAATTCTCCTCTCAACCATTCGTTGACCAATTCAACGTGACGTTTCGCATTTGGGAGATCCAGTAGTTCGGGGACAAACTGATTTCCACCCAAAAACCGGTGACTCCGATGCGTGCCGTCATTCGGGGTTCGATTGTAGTCCGTTGCGTCTCCGGCCGACGGATCGTCGGACGCCACCAACGGCATATGGCATTCACGACACTCAATGGTCGAAATTTGCTCTTTTTCATCGTACCAGTGACTCTTCTGCCACTGATCGAACTGATTCTGGAGTTGAACCCATCCAACATTGTTGATGTCTTCATCTACGTACTGCTTATGGCAGGCAGCACAATATTCAGATGTTTTGAGTAGCGGTCGGTTGTAGCTCTCCTTGTGATACTCTGGATAGGCTCGAATGAGAAAATCGCTGACCATTTTTGAAATTGTGCCGGTTCGAGATTCAAACATATACCTCTTTGGAAGATCCAGAACATAGTCTGCATTCCCCTGAACGTCGGCTTCCGTTATGGCGTGGCACGAAATACAGGAGACGCCCTCATCAATTCCTTCAGGCAGAGTCAGGGAATCCTTGTAGAGGTTGGCGGAGCCGGAAAATAGACCGATCGGATCGTGACACCCGGCGCAATACCGTGCAGCTACAGGACCCTTGAGCTCTCCCATGTTCTCTTGAATTTTCCGAAAGAACGGATCACTGGCAGCATATCGGTGTGCACTCACTTCCCACTCCTCCTTGATATCTTGGTGGCAACCGCTGGTTCCGCACGTTTTGGACCCGGAGAGCATGTCGGGATTGGCAAACATGCTGTCGGCAGTCGTGGCCAGACTCGGATAAAATGGAGATTCCGAGCTTGGGTGGTACTGGTACTGATCGGGTATGGGAGTGGAGGATTCAGACGAGGAGTAAGCAAACATGAAGAGTCCTACAATGGAAAGTTGAAGAAGCAGAAGGAAAGCACTGTTGAACCCAAACTTCTTTTGTCCCTTTAAGGTTTTTTGAATGGCACTACGACTGTTTTG
>JBNJFK010000227.1:0-3158 GCA_051746765.1 Bacteroidota bacterium | reverse complement strand
ACGCCGGATATCTCCCAAGTTGTCTCTACGCCCTGGAAAAACTCCCCGACAACCACGTCCCGAAGGACCCCTTCCCCTTCGTAGAGAAGCTCTCCCTCCTCGCTTCGATAAAGTCTCCCCCGAATCGTTCCACTTCCCTGCAGATCTTCCACCCCGGCCAGGGGTGCAAACGGAGTGCTGTTTTTCAACTCCAAATCCACCTCCATTCGATTGCGGGGATCGTACAGATCGATCAGGTGGTGATCCAGTTCCACATTTCCACTCACCATGGAACTCTCAATCTGAAGCGGAGATACAAGTACTCGTTCGTCACGCACGTGAAACTCACCCTGAAGCGTCTCGATCCACTCCCTGTTCACCTGCGATGAGTCCAGCTGTATCATCGCATCAAGAGAGAGGGCTTCCCGACTCCATCCGCTCCCCTGACCCTGAACCTCTCCATTGATTCGGGTCGGAAATTGCTCTACCGGAAAAAACCGGCCGATGTCGAGATCATCAAACTGCCCTGCCCATTGAAAATCGGGCGACTCCGGCTGGAGACTGGCCTCGAGATCCACTTGAATCGTTCCATTCAATGGACGTCCGAAGAGATGCATGGACAAAGAGTCCCGGGTAAAGGACCCGTTCAATCGCAGCGTATCAATCGATTCCTGGAGGATGCGACTCTCGTTCAACTGAAGATCGACCTCGACCGGCTCCGTCAGTGTCAATCCGCGCCCGTTCATCTCCAGTTGCGGATTCAAAATCACCTCCTGTGTCACCTCCGGCCACCATGCCTGCAGATCGATTTGGTCTCCATTCAATTGAACGACCCATTCCGGTTCCGACTCTGCCGGGAATGACCCCGAACCTTCGAGCCGGATCGTCTCTCCGCCACGCTGGAGTTCTCCCGTGAGGTTGAGATCGTGATTTTGATACTCTCCACCCAACCGGAAGTGGTCCAACAGAGGGCGACCGGATATTGAGAGCCCTGCCAACACCGCTTCACCCTGAAGTGAGGACCCTAACGGATCGGCGAACGATCCGGAACCAGAGAGATCCAGTGCCAGATGGTCAACCGACGGCGTCTCTTCACGGCCGGTCAACTCCGGACCATTCAGTTCGTCCACCTCCATCCGAAGGGCTGCAAGTGTGTATTCTTGTTCGATTTTTTCGAATTCTCCCTCCAGGCGGAGTTGACGCAGACCGCTGCCAGCCTGCAGATCGAGACGCATGCTTGGCTTGTTCACGGATCCGGAAAATCGCAGATCGGCCGTAACATCCTTCTCCAGGCCTGCCAGATTCCAGGCTTTCAAATCGGCAACGGACAGGGGGTCCAGTCCAGCCTCGAGGTCGATTCGACCGTCCATTGCCAGAACGGCCGACCCCTGGCTTTGTAGCCAACTTCGCCCGCTGCTCACGAGAAGTCGCTCCAGCGTTACCTCTTCACCTTGAACACCTCCGGCCATGGCAACTTCCAATCCACTCGGCAGTCGACCTTCTTCCACCTTCATTCGAAGATCGCCCAGCGAAACATCCCACTCTCCGGACCGATAGCCGGCTTCTGCGCGCAACGCAAGGTCGACAATCCGAAGTGAGTCATCCGGAAGCGACGGTGAGTGAACCGACATGCGGGCATTGTCCAGGTTCAGTTCATGAATATGAAATGGAAGGCCATCACTTTGATCATCCGGATCACTCGCAGGGAGAAGTTGCATCAGATTCCACTCCCCGGGAGACTCTTCGATCAGAGAGATGGAAAGCGAATCAATCTGTAAAAAGTCCAGCTCCAAACCTGTTACCAACCGAACCGGATGATACCCGACTTCCAGGCGGGACAGTTGTCCCATCTTCTCACCATCTTCGCCCCGAAGCTCCAGTCCATACAGTGTCCATCCGTAGAGCAAGTCCCCTTCCAAACGATCCAGCGTGATCTCTCCGTTCAATTGCCGGTTCACCTGATCGACTGCAAGTGTTCGGAGACGGTCGAGCACACGATCGCTTTTCAGGGCGAGCCGAAGCAGTATCAGGCAGGAGAGCAGGATCAAAAGCAGCCAGCCTGCCACACGCCACCCACGCCCCCGTCCCCCGGATGGTCTCACCGCTCCAGACTCCTTATGTGATTTTCCGTCATGCATGATTCAGAATGCCTGTCCGATACTGAAATGAATTCCCCACCGGGATCGGTTGCTCACTCTCTGCCCCAAATAGATCCCGCGATCCGCATCTGTCGGATTCAGCTGGTAGGCTACATCTACACGTACCGGACCGATCGGAGATTCGTAACGTATTCCCCCTCCGGTACCGAACTGCAGCGGACGATCCTCCAATTGTCGGGCCGATCGCCAGACCTGTCCGCCATCCAAAAATGCTGCAACCCCGAACCGGCGAATCAAGGCGTCCAGATTTTGACGAAGTTCGACGTTCATAACAGCAAACGCCTGCCCTCCCGTCGGGACAAACTCTTCGAACGTTCCATCCCCGTCCAGAAGCACCCGTTGCGGCCCCAACTGCTGACGAGTCCAGCCACGAACCGAATTGGTTCCACCCGTGTAGAAGCGGATATTGGCCGGCAGACTGTCCGTTTGTGGTGTGTGGATCGCCCCTCCTTCTATCCGTGTCGCCAGCATCAGGGAGGAGTTCAGCTCGTGAAAATTCCGGATATCCAGGCTCAGCTTTCGGTACGCAAAGCTCCCTTCGGAAAAGAGACTCGATATTTCCAGTCCCGGCTGGATGTGCCACCCCTCTCCATCTCGCCCGCGCACCGTATTGTATAGACCTGTGATGGTAAACGCCCCGGTATTGTAACTCAGTATGGAGTCGGGAAGCGAAACATCCTGGTTCCGGGAGAGCTCCTCGTTAAAGTTGAGCTCGTAACTGATCGTTCCCGTAAACGATCGGCTGTGTTGATAGATCAGACTGTTGGTATACCCTACCCTGAAGAGTTCGAACGCCGGCTCGAGTCGCCGTTGAATATAGGGTGAGGAGACCAGACTGCTTTTGGTGTTGAACAGATAGGGAATCAGATAGTCGACACCTCCCCGCTGCTCAATAAACGATGCCCGGGTCGAAACACCGAACCGGTGTGCCCAGCCACCCACGTTTCGGTGTTCCCATCCAACCTCGCCACAAAGTTTCTCTTCCTAACCAAAACCCCATGACAGACGAACTGCTCTTGT
>JBNJFK010000226.1:0-3196 GCA_051746765.1 Bacteroidota bacterium | reverse complement strand
AACGGCGACGAGCCATTATTATTATCAAAGGAAAAGCCTTCGTATTGGGCAAAAACATCGATACGGACCAGATCATCCCGGCAGCACACCTTGTTTACAGCCTCGATGATCCCGAAGAACGAAAATTCTATGGACGATACTCCCTCTCCGGAGTTCCGAAAGAGGAGTCCGGACTTCCCCAGGGAAACATTCCGCTGGTACGCGACGACGAATTCGAGAGCGATTTCTCAATCGTGGTTGCCAGCTCTAACTTCGGATGCGGTTCCTCTCGCGAACACGCACCGGCCTCCATGCAGATTGCTGGAATCGAGGCGATTATTGCCGAAAGCTATGCACGGATCTTCTACCGGAACTGTGTGGATGGTGGCTTTGTCATTCCTTACGAAAGCGTGAAGGATCTGAGCGAAGAGGTCGAGACCGGTGACGAGCTGGAGATCGATCCCGAGAAACTGGAACTTCGAAACATCACCCAAGGGAAGACCTACCCGATCAAAGGGCTTGGAAGTGTTGCGGATATTGTACACGCTGGCGGAATCTTCGAGTATGCGCGGCAAGAAGGAATGGTGAGCAGATAGTATGTCCAAGAAAACGATTGTAACGCTTCCCGGGGATGGAATCGGACCGGAAGTTCTCCATGGTACCCTTCCGATTCTGGAAAAAGTAGCCACTGAGTTCGGCCTTGAACTTTCATTTGATGAACATCCTTTCGGTGGGACGTCGTACGATCTGCACGGAACACCGGCAACAGACGAGGCGATCGAGGCGGCCAAGTCTTCCGATGCCGTTCTGCTTGGAGCCGTGGGTGGAGAAAAATGGGATCAACTGACCGGTGCCGACCGACCCGAATCGGGATTGTTGCGCATTCGCGCCGAATTGGGCGTCTATGCCAACTTTCGCCCCGTCAAGGTGTGGGACGAGCTGGCTCACGCTTCGACCCTGAAAGAGGAGGTCATCAAAGGAGTCGATATTCTGATCATTCGGGAGCTAACCGGCGGAATCTACTTCGGCAAACCACGCGAAACAGTACTCGATGTCGAGGATCCCTACTCTTTCGATACCATGCGGTACTCCCGGTCAGAAATACGTCGAGTAGCCGACAAGGCTTTTGAAGCTGCACGTCTGCGTGACGGTCGCGTCTGCTCGGTAGACAAGGCCAATGTACTAGGCAGCTCCCGATTCTGGAGAGACACCGTCATCGAGTTCGCCAAGGAGCAGAAAGGCGTCGAGCTCTCCCACATGCTGGTAGACAACGGTGCCATGCAGCTGGTCCGCAACCCTGGACAATTTGACGTTGTACTCACTTCCAACCTATTTGGAGATATTCTGAGTGACGAAGCGGCCATGCTTACCGGATCCATTGGCATGCTGCCATCGGCGAGCTTGGGCGATGGCGCGGGCCTCTACGAACCGGTGCACGGATCGGCGCCCGACATTGCCGAACAGGACAAGGCAAATCCGCTGGCAACCATCGCGTCGGCTGCCCTGCTCTTCCGATACTCTCTCAAAGAGGAGGAAGCAGCTCAGTGGATCGAGCGAGCCATTGAACGGACCCTTGCCGACGGGTTCCGTACCGGAGACATCGCTACCGGATCGGATGAGGAGACCGTCCTGGGAACGACCGATATGTCGAAACAAGTTCTGAACGCACTCGACCAGACCCAGTCCTGATGGTAAAGATTAACGTTCGCAAGCTAGATCAAGACAAGCATATGGAGGCCTCCAATGAAGAAGGAGGCTCCATTCGGTTGGACGGCAGTCGTTCCATCGGAGGTCTGGACGGTGGAATGAGTCCGATGCAGCTCCTGCTCGCCGCCTCCGGTGGTTGCAGCATGATCGACATTGTCGGAATTCTCAAAAAACAACGCCAACCACTCGAGGCGATCGAAGTAGATGTAGAGGGCGATCGACAGGATGTAGAGACCTGGTCTGAGTACAAGACCATTCACCTGCACTTCACCTTGAAGGGAGATCTGGACGATAAAAAAGTAGCCAAAGCGATTGAACTCTCCCTCGGGAAGTACTGCAGCGTATCCAAGACTCTGGAGAAAAGCTCCACCATCACTCACAGCTTCGAGATCATACGGGAGTAACCGAGACGCATGTCCGATCGACACCCTGAAACCGATGCGATTCGTACACAGACAGCGACCACGAGGGAGCGAGAGCACTCTACACCTCTCTATCTAACGTCAAGCTATCTGTTTGAATCAACCGAACAGGCACGTGCCCTCTTCGCGAACGAGGAACAGGGGAACGTTTACAGTCGTTACTCCAATCCAAATACCAGCGAGTTCATTGAAAAGATGTGCCGCCTCGAAGGCGCCGAAGCAGGTGTTTCAACGGCCAGTGGCATGGCTGCCGTCTTCTCCAGCATGGCCGCTCTTTTGAACCATGGAGACCACCTGATTGCCTGTCGATCGGTTTTCGGATCCACCCATCAGATCTTCAATCAAATCTTCCCCCGCTGGGGCATCGAACACACGTACGTCGATCTGGAGTCAACCGACAAATGGGAAGAGGCAATCAAACCCGAGACCCGACTTCTCTATCTGGAGACGCCGACCAATCCCGGTCTCGGACTCATCGACCTGGAGTGGGCTTCCAAACTGGCCAAAGCTCACGACCTCATTCTCGTCGTTGACAACTGTTTTGCCACCCCCTGGCTTCAGCAACCGATACAGTACGGCGCCGATCTCGTCGTCCACTCGGCTACGAAATTCATTGACGGACAAGGACGAACCCTGGGGGGGATCATCGTGGGTCAAGCCGACCTGATCGATCAAATTCAGAGCTTTACGCGTCATTCCGGCCCGGCACTCTCCCCGTTCAACGCCTGGCTTTTCAGTAAAAGTCTGGAGACCCTCCCGGTCCGTATGGACCGTCACTGTGACAATGCAGAATCCGTCGCAGACGCCCTGGAGACGCATGCATCCATCAATCGGGTCATCTATCCATTCCACAAGAGCCACCCGCAACTGGAGCTGGCAAAGAAACAGATGAAACGCGGTGGCGGAGTCGTC
Organism: Bacteroidota bacterium; assembly: GCA_051746765.1. GTDB lineage: Bacteria > Bacteroidota > Rhodothermia > Balneolales > Balneolaceae > JBBEBE01. The sequence continues at coordinate 176 of JBNJFK010000226.1, read as the reverse complement.
TGTATTGAAGTTGCAGGTGGATATGAACAGGCGAAAAACTTGATCGACCGACTTCAAATGCTCTCCCGATCGGCCAATCTGGGAGACACCCGAACCATTGTCACTCATCCGGCCTCCACGACGCACTCCAAGCTGACAGAAAAGGAGCGCTCATCCGTCGGGATATCCGACGGATT
>JBNJFK010000225.1:0-3201 GCA_051746765.1 Bacteroidota bacterium | reverse complement strand
TTCGGTGTTGCCGGAATGATTCTCTCTTCACTCCCGCCTCTGTGTGGTGCGGTTCGTTTGGCTCGGTTTAATGTGGATGTACGCCAGGAAATCAGTTTTGATGATTTCCGGGGACTACCGATTCCTGTTCAAGCAATTATGCTGGTGGCACTGGTTCTGATCTTTACCGGATGGCCGGAGCTTTTCGAAATGATGAAGTTCGGTGTGGCAACGATCCTTGGCCCTGTTCTGGTTCTCCTGTCGGTACTCATGCTCAGCTCAATTCCTTTCGACAAACTCCCGGCGTTTACCAAATCCTCTCTTCGCGAAAAACGAGCGAAATTCATTCTGTTTCTCGCCTACTTTTCATCGATTATCCTGTTTCAGGAGTATGGTCTTATTGTGGTATTCTCGGTCTATATATCCAAAGGTTTGATCCTTGGAGCGTGGTACTTCTGGAACGGTCAATTCGGAAACGGGGATCTATCGTCAGGTCCTTCTATTTGAACGAATTCAACCGTCATTTGGCGGGTCAATCAGAGGTCGAAGCATTGCATTCAAAGTTGCTTTTCAACGGGGTTCCTTCTACTTTCACTGCCGTTATGAATAGAAATGCAGGACAACTCTCCCGATGGTGGCCCGGAATCATGGATCCGGCAGTGGGAGACGTGTGACCTTCGGTCTTGCGTTTGGCTAGAAATTCAAACCCACTGCAGTCTGCTGGAGTGGGTTTTTTTGTGTGTAGTGATCATGAATTTGACAACATTTCGTACCCTGGCCTCCGACCACGATACCGTGCCGGTTTCACGTCGACTTCTGGCCGATGTGATGACGCCTGTATCGCTGTTTCTCTCCCTTCGGGAGGGTGCACGGTATCCGTTTCTTTTCGAATCGGTTGAGGGTGGGGAACAGCTTGCACGGTATTCGTTTTTGGGTCGCGATCCCTATCAGATTCTGAGATTGGAAGACGGAGAGGTTACACTGGAACGGGAGGGTAGAAAAACGAACGTAAATCGGCCCTATTTTGATCTGCTTCGAGAATTGACAACCAGTCGGAAAGAACCGAACCTTCCCGACCTTCCTCCGCTGACGGGAGGGGCAGTCGGGTACTCTTCGTATGATACGGTCCGTGAAGTGGAGAATCTTCCCAACCAACCGGATGGAGGAGTCGGGGTTCCGGATGCTATTTGGGCTTTTTATGACGAAATCGTGGCGTTTGATCACGTCAAGAAGCAGTTGGTCCTGATCAAGACGGTCTTTACGGAAGATGGCCACGATCCGGATCGGCTCTTCGAACAGGCGCAGCAGGATTTGGATCGGATGCAGTCACGAATTGAGCAGAGAACACGTCCCGCGGCCCCGATACACCTGGACCAGAATGCAGTTCGCAGCAATGTGACCCGGGATCAATTTATGCACATGGTCGAGCGCGGGAAAGAGGCGATCTATGAGGGGGATATTTTTCAAATTGTTCTTTCTCAACGTTTCGAAGTTCCCTTCGAAGGAGATCGGTTCATGCTCTACCGAGCGTTGCGTGTAGTGAATCCATCCCCCTATCTCTTCTATCTCGATTTTGATGATTTTTCACTGATAGGTTCTTCTCCGGAAGTACTCGTACAAGTGAACCGCGGGGAAGCTCGCCTCTTGCCGATTGCGGGAACCCGTCCGCGGGGAAAAAGCCGGGAGGAGGATCTTGCGCTGGAGAAGGATCTTTTGTCCGATCCGAAGGAGATTGCCGAGCATATCATGCTGGTTGATCTGGGTCGAAACGACCTTTCTCGTGTTTGCAAACCGGGTACGGTCCGAATGGAGAGACGCAAAGTGATCGAGCGCTACTCTCACGTGATGCACATTGTATCGGAAGTGACTGGACAACTTCAGAAGAACTGTAGTCCGGTAGATGCACTGATGCAGTGTTTTCCTGCCGGAACGGTAAGTGGAGCCCCGAAGATCCGGGCAATGGAATTGATCGACGAACTGGAACCGACGAGACGGGGTCCTTATGCCGGTGCCGTTGGGTATTTCGATTTTTCAGGCAACATGGATACCTGTATCGCCATTCGAACCATGGTAGCCACACGGGATACCATCTATATTCAGGCCGGAGCCGGGGTCGTCGCAGACAGTCGTCCGGAGCGAGAGTTCGAAGAGACTCGAGAGAAGGCAGGCGCCTTGATCGAGGCCCTCGGCATGGCACTTAAGATGGCCGGACCGCAGATGGAAAGACCGAATGGATCCGGCACCGAATCAACAGAGGAACCAACGAGGAGATAACGGAGTCGAGAAGCCGATGAGCAAAAGAAAGACCATTCTGTCCGGTATTACCCCTTCCGGGCGTTTGCACCTGGGTAACTACTTCGGGGCAATGAGGCAGCATATCCAAATGCAGGAGGAGGGAGATGCGTTTTATTTCATAGCGAACTACCATTCGTTGACCGCACTGCATGATGGGGAGCGTGTACGGGAGAATTCGATCAATATCGCCATGGATTATTTTGCTCTCGGTCTCGATCCGGAGAAGGCGACCTTCTTTCTCCAATCCGATGTTCCGGAAGTGACAGAGCTTGCATGGATTTTGGGGACCTATTGTCCCGTCAGTTTGATGGAAAAAGGGGTCGCATACAAAGACAAAGTGGCACAAGGAATGTCTCCGAATGTCGGTCTCTTTACCTATCCCGTTCTTCAAGCTGCCGACATTTTGATCTACGATTCCGATGTCGTTCCTGTCGGAGCCGATCAGAAACAGAACATCGAGATCTGTCGGGATTTGGCGGGCAAGCTGAATCATCAGTTCGACGAAGAGCTATTGGTTCTGCCCGAGCCGCAAATTGTGAAAGAGGTGGCGATCGTTCCGGGTCTGGACGGGCGAAAGATGAGCAAGTCCTACGGGAATACAATTGAACTCTTTGATGAAGGAAAGACATTGAAGAAGCGTGTCATGTCTATAAAGACCGATTCGGCCGGTCTGGATGATCCCAAGGATCCGGAGAGTTGCAATGTTTATGCGCTTCTCAAACTGTTTCTCGATTCGGAGGAACAGAAGGAATTGGCCGACAAGTATCGGGCGGGTGGCTACGGATACGGGCACGCCAAGAAAGCGTTGTTGAACGAGATCAATACCTATTTCGGGGAGGCACGAGAACGTCGACGGGAGTTCGAAGAGCATCCGGACGACGTCATGGATCTGCTCAAAATCGGGGGCGAACGTGCACGTGAACGTGC
>JBNJFK010000224.1:0-3217 GCA_051746765.1 Bacteroidota bacterium | reverse complement strand
CGACTGTTTGCGCAACGGATTGCCACTGGACATGGATGTCTACGATGCGGCGCTCTGGAGCTCGGTCATTCCGTTGAGCGAAGCCTCGGTGGCCGATCGCTCCAATCCGCAACCGGTTCCCGACTTTACGCGGGGCAGCTGGGAAAGCAATCCGCGTGGAATGGATCTGGATCTTCGCCATGGCGGGACGACCCGGATTCTCTGATAGTAAATCAGGATAACTTCCTGATATGGAATGTGATGGAAAGACCGGGAAATTCGAGCCTGGCCCTTTAAAAAAGCGCTTGCACGAGTGAGAAGAAATCAGTAGGCTCTGATATAGGGTCAACGGAATGTGGTGGGAATACCACAATCGGAGAGGTGGCAACAACGAAAATTCTCCGCTCGTTGACTTTTTATTTTACTTGAAGCTTAACCGGTTAAATCGCCGATTCGAAACGATTATTACAATACCCATGTCAAACAATACGACCGACCGTACGATCTCCAATCCATCTTCATCTGCAACGGAATCTGCAACGAAATCTGCAACGAAATCTGCAACGGACACCGGCTCGTCCGGAACTCCGACAACCGGCAAACGGAACCGGCGTGAATTTCTAAGGTTCACGGCCATGGCCGGAGCAGCGTTGGGAAGCGGTGCCTGGCTCTCTTCATGCGAGCCGTCCAACCGGGACGCGTCGAGTGGAGACGGGGAAGGGCCCACGGTGGATCGATCCATTCAGATGGATCCGGAGTGGCAGAAAATCAAGTATGGCGAGTGGGGCGGCCCGGGAGTCTCCTCGCAGCCGGGTCCGATGGACGATATTCTTCTCAAGGATTATGCCCCCACAAACTCCCTGAAATTGGAGAAGACCGAAGTGGATCAGGCCGCCTTTCCGGTAATCGACTGCCATATTCACGACTATGCATCCCGCGTGGATGAACCGTTCGACGAGACGCTGGATCAGTGGGTCGAGGATATGGACGCTGCGGGTGTGGAGATGTCGATTCTGCTCACCGTGGCGACCGGAGACGAGTTCGACCGCCTGATGGAGGCGTACGTTGGACGGTACCCGGACCGCTTTCAGCTCTGGTGCGGGATCGACACAGAGAATGTAAATGATCCGGACTATGCCGAGCGTGCGGCGCGCGAGATCGAGCGCTGTTACAACGCAGGCGCCCGGGGTGTCGGAGAGGTGACCGACAAAGGGGCCGGCATCACCGGTGGACCCGAAGTTCCCATGGACGAACGGATGCATCTGGACGATGATCGACTGGACGGCGTTTGGGAAACCTGTGCCCGCCTTCAGATGCCGATCAACGTGCATATCGCCGACCACCCCTCGGCTTGGGAGCCGCTGGGGATTCACCAAGAGCGGACGCCCGACTATCAGCATTTCAATAACTACGGTCTGGACATCCTCTCCCCTGAAGAGCTGTTCGAGCAGCGGGATCGGATGCTTGAAAAGCACCCGGAGACCACCTTTATCGCCTGCCATTTGAGCAATCAGATGCACGATCCTTCGGCCCTTTCCGCGGCTCTGGATCGCTATCCGAATTTCTATCTGGATGTCTCTGCCCGGGACTACGAAGTGGGCCGGATTCCCCGTACGGCTGCCCGCCTCTTTCAAAACTACCAAGACCGGATCCTCTTTGGAACCGACACAAATATGAAATTGAGCATGTACCGAGCCTGGTGGCGACTGCTCGAAAGCGACGATGAATTTATCACGGGCCGCGTCTGGTGGCCCTACTACGGATTGGATTTGCCACAGGAGACACTGCGTGCAATGTATCGCGAGAACGCACGCCGATTGATGAACTGGGAACCGACAACCTAACGGGAGGACCCGATTGTGAAAAGAAACAGCAGAAAAGACTTTTTGAGAACCGCCGGTCTGGGCATGGCCGGTTTGACGATGGCCGGTGCAAGCCAGTCGGGTGAACGGCAGCCGTTCGAAACCGAACGGGATCAGATCTTCAATATGCACACCTATGCTGCACCCCCACTCGAGCAGGTACGAGTTGGTCTGATTGGGATCGGCGCCCGTGGATCGGGAACCACCCGCCGGCTGGCCGGGATCGAGGGCGTCGAAATTGTGGCACTCTGCGACATCGTCCCCGAACGGGTCGAAGAGACAATCGAATCGATCTCCATGTACCCGCAACACAATCCGGAGAGTTATACCGACGGTCCGGAAGCGTGGAAAGAGCTGGTCGACCGGGACGATCTCGACCTGATCTATACCGCCACACCTTGGGAGTATCACTACGACATCTGCAAACGCTCCATGGAGTCGGAAAAGCATGTCTATGTGGAAATTCCGGCCGCGACAACCGTCGAGGAGTGTCTGGATCTGGTCGAGACCTCCGAGCGGACCCGAAAACACTGTGTGCTCATGTCGGCGACCGCCCATAGCGGGAACAATGCGGTTACCCTGAACATGTGTCGGCAGGGATTTTTCGGCGACCTGATCCACGGAGAAGGGAACTACATTCACGATCGTATCTCCGATATCGACTCCCGGTGGGTGCAGGATGAACACGGCTGGTTCGGGTATCGACCCTGGCGGCTGGACGAAAATGTGGGGCGGAACGGAAACCTCTACCCGCAACACGGGTTGGCACCGTTGGCACAGATGATGGATATCAACTACGGGGACCAGATGGACTACATGGTCTCCATGTCGGGTGATGACTTTTCGATGGGCCCGCTCATGGAGCAGTTGGCCGAAGAGGATGATTACTTTGAACCCTACGTCGGACAGCCGTTTCGCGGCAATATGAACACCACCATTATCCGGACCAAAATGGGGCGAACCTTGATGCTTCAGCATGACATCAGCTCCCCGCGTCCCGGATCCCGATTTCAGTTGGTAAGCGGAACCGGCGGGATCTACCGCCACTACCCGCGTCCGGCGCGGATCGCCACGAGTCACGACGGGTGGCTGCCCGAGGAAGAGTACGAATCACTCGTTGAGGAGTACACACCGGAGATCAACCACCGCTTCCAGGAGTTGCAGGAGGAAGCCCGAGACAACTCCGAGCTGCGAAGTTACGCCCGTGTGACCGAGACCGACTGGCGGCTCATTGACTGTCTGCGAAACGGATTGCCGCTGGACCAGAATGTCTATGATGCGGCCCTCTACAGCTGTATTACACCCCTGACGGAGTGGTCGGTTGCCAACGGCAGCCGCTCGGTTGACATTCCGGACTTTACCGGTGGTTCCTGGCA
>JBNJFK010000223.1:0-3218 GCA_051746765.1 Bacteroidota bacterium | reverse complement strand
GTGCATGTCAGGGCGGTGAGACAGGGAACAGCAGCGGAGAGATGGATTCGGACTCCTCTGTTGAGAGAGCCCCTGACTTTGAGGTAACAACCATTGAGGGAGAGACTGTCTCCCTTGCATCATCATTGGAAGAAGGGCGTCCTCTGGTGATCTATTTTACAGCTTCGTGGTGCCCGGTATGTGCGCGAAACTGGCCGGTTCTTTCGGAGATCTATCCCGAGTACAGCGACGATCTGGACTTGGTGGCGATCAGCATCGATCCCACCGATACGGAGGAGGTAATTCGGGAACTTGCCGAGGAGAAGGGATTTACGTTTCCGGTCACGCGCGGGTATCCGCAGGTGATGGTCGATTACAATGTGCCCAGTCAGGCCTCAACGGTCGGTATAAACCGGGACGGTACCATTGAGTTCATGATCGAAAAGACGGCCCTCAGTTACGACGAGTTCAGTGAGCTGTTTGACCGACTGCTTGAGAGCGAGTAATGGAGTTTGTTCTCTTTTCGTTTCTGCAGGGGGTGATGGCGTTCTTTGCACCGTGTGCCGTGGCACTATTGCCGGGGTACATCGTTGCATTTGTAACCCGACAGAGTGCATCGAGAGATCAACAATCGACCGGAAGACAACTTCGCAGGGCACTCTATCTTGCACTATTGAGCGTGGGCGGAATCCTGTTGGTCTATGCGGTTGCCGGCGTGCTGATATTGGTGGCCAGCCAGCTACTGAAAACCTGGATGAAATGGATCGCCGTAGGTATGGGAGGCGGCGTCATTCTGATGGGGCTGGCCATGTTGGCGGGTTACTCCTTCTCGTTTACCTTTCAACTCAATCACGCCAAGCCGGAAACGGAGAGGCGTGAAGCGATTCTGTTCGGGGCAGCTTACGGGATCGGTGCCCTGGGTTGTCTTTTTCCACTCTTCCTGGTAGTGGTGACGCAGGCACTGGGAGCCCCTTCTGTCTGGATGGGGGCATCGTATCTGTTGGCGTACGTGATCGGTCTGTGTGGGACAATGGTGGCGGTGATTCTGCTGACGGCATACTCAAAGGATCGTGTGATGAGTTTGCTTCGGTCTATATTGCCGTACATGGAGCGTGTAACAGGCGGTTTGCTGATTTTGGCAGGGATCTACATTATCTACTATCAGATGGTTCTGTTTTGACGTTTGGATGAAGGGTATGCCATGAAGAGTCAACCACACGAGTTTGTCAACCACCAAACCGATGCCCGATTCCTCTTTGCCAGGGGATTCTCTTCCGACTGGATACGGGACGAGGACTATTTTCTTTTTTTGTGGAACTCTTCGGAGAACCCGGTCAGGATTCAGATGGATGACCGGGAGGTTTCGCTGCCACCCGGCAGTGTCAGTTGTTCGACCTACCTGCAGTCGTTGGGAGTGGTTGAAAAGGCTCCGGATTCACTTGTCACCATTCTGTTCAACCGGGAATTCTATTGTGTCCATACGCATGACAGCGAAGTCTCTTGTACGGGACTCCTCTTCTTTGGATCGGATGTCTCCCCGGTTCTGACGCTCGACCGATCGGAAAAGGAACGGTTTGCCACGTTGGTCGAGGTTCTGGAGGAGGAATTTTCGATCGCCGATACCAGTCAGGAGGAGATGTTGCGCATTCTTCTCAAACGGTTCATTATCCGGTGTACCCGCCTGGCAAAATCGCAACTACTCAAGCGTAGTGATAGACAATCGGAAATTGATGTCATTCGGACGTTCAATGTGTTGGTCGAAGAGCATTTTCGAACAAAAAAACGGGTGTCGGACTATGCCGAATTGATGCATAAATCACCAAAGACGGTTACCAATCTTTTCAGCCGATACTCGCGAAATACACCATTGCAAGTGATTCACAACCGGGTGATCATGGAGGCGAAACGGCTTCTGGTTTATACGGACAAGGCGGTTAAAGAGATCGGATACGAGCTTGGGTATTCGGATCCGGCTCAATTCAGCAAATTGTTCAAGAATCACACCGGCAAAACGACAACGGAATTCAAAGCGACGTCCAAAAAACTGCCGATAAGGAAGAATTGACAACTCAATAGGCATCACTGCCATTTCAGGGCGGTCTTTGAAACAGGACCTTGGGGATAGTTGAAAACTTCAATACCCAAAACGGAGGTCCCATGAGACCCTTTGACGTACCCACACGAGAGGATGTAAGCGAACGGAATCGACAAATCTTTGACGATCTGGAGGAGAAGGTCGGATTTGTGCCGAACATCTATGCGACCTATGCGCACTCATCTACGGCTCCAGCGCGATATCTGACGTTCTCGAACAGTGAATCTTCCCTGAACAATCGAGAGAAGGAAGCGATCAATCTGGTGACCAGCCAAGTCAATGGCTGTGCCTATTGCCTCGCCGCCCACACCAAGATCGGTGGCATGAATGGATTCACCGAGGAGCAGACACTGGAGATACGCCAGGGTCAGGCACTCTTTGACCCCAAACTGCACGCGGTGGTTTCTCTGGCACAAACTGTTGCACTGAATCGGGGGAAGTTGTCTGACTCGGATTTGGAGGCATTTTTTGACGCGGGTCATGACAAGGAGAAGCTGGTTGACGTCATCGTACAGGTTGGCGAGAAATCCATTACCAATCTTCTCCACAATGTGACTCAAATACCGGTCGACTTTCCGGAAGCTCCCGAGCTGGATTCGGCTACGACTGAAACCGTCGCGGAGGAGAGTCATGCATAGGATCAACTGGACGAAAGCGATTCTTGCCGGGGTTGCCGGAACGATTCTGTTTGACCTCTTTGGCTGGATGATGGGAATGGGATGGTGGGACATTCCCGCACTCCTTGGGGAGAAGACCGAATTGGGTCTCCTCTATGGTGTGTTTGGTCATTTCGGCAACGGGGTGCTTCTGGCAATACTATATGCCGGTATTGCACCGTCACTATGGGGCCCCCACTGGATCCGTCCCTTCATTTTTATCACGGCACAAACCATTGCTCTGGTTTGGTTCTTCATGCTTCCACTACTGGGAGCAGGAGTGGCCGGGTTGAATGTTGGTCCGGATATGGCGATCGGAACCCTTGTCCGTCACTGGATCTATGTGATTCCCTGGATTTTTATCCTGAACCCAACGCTATTCCCGGCGGCATCTACAGGAGGGAACTCCTGACAGCCTGCCCGGAAACCGGTTCGACCCAAAAAAAGAAAAGGCCACTCCGAGACGATCAGAGTGGCTTTTTTTTATG
>JBNJFK010000222.1:0-3262 GCA_051746765.1 Bacteroidota bacterium | reverse complement strand
ATTATCGGTAAACGAGGTGCCCTCCTGGCCGGTTATCTGAATTTCGACTTCCAGGACCGCCTGATTGTCGCCCTCGATCTCCTGGTAGATCAAACTGGACTCGACGATGTCGGCTGCCACGGCGATCATCCCCTGATCTTCCTCATTCAACACCCCCAGAGCCGAGAGGCGAACTTCGGGATGGCCGTCCTGAAAGTAGTAGCTGGCTCCCCGTTCAATATCCGGATTGCTCGCACGTGTACAGGCACCGAGCAGCAGCAAGCCGGAGATCAGAGGAAGAAACCATCCGCGTGAGGTGAAGAGTCGCATAGGGATTGTTGCATGAGCATTTCGGTTCGACCCACGGTGCAATCTGGTAAAAGGTCTCAAGAAATACCAATGATAAAAGAGATTCCAGCGTTCCACACTGCTCTTTTCATTAGACAGTTGAAAGAAAACATGATACCTTTCGATTCATAATCAATCTGCGGCAAAAATTTATGAAGAACCGATCCATGCTCAACGATTTCCGTCGCACGAAGATTGTTGCGACCCTGGGCCCCAGTTCCGCCTCCTACGACCAGATCGAGAAGCTTTACCACGCCGGGATGAATGTCGCCCGTATCAATTTCTCGCATGGATCCCACGATATGCATGCACAATCGATTCGGGATGTCCGGAAAGTGGCACGAAAAAACAACTACTCCATTCCCGTATTGATGGATCTTCAGGGACCGAAAATTCGGGTCGGGTCCATGAAGGGAGGGTCGCAGATATTGGCCGAAGGGACGATGGTGACCTTGACACCCGAGGATGTCGAGGGGACCACTCAGATCATTCCGATCGATTACAACGCCCTGCCGGGGGATGCCGAGGTGGGCAATCGCATCCTGATCGATGACGGGCTGCTCGAACTTCTGGTCATCGAGGTGAACAGGGAAACAAACGAAGTGAAAGCCCGCGTCATCGTTGGCGGCGAGATCAAATCCCGGAAGGGGGTCAATCTTCCGGGTGTGAAGATCTCCATGTCGTCGCTCACCGAGAAGGATCTCGAGGATCTTCGGTTCGGACTGGAGCAGGATGTGGATTTTGTCGCACTCTCCTTTGTGCGTTCGGCCGATGACATTCGCGAGCTCAAGGAGCTGATCCTGGAGGCCGGAAGTGATGCCGGGGTCATCGCCAAGATCGAAAAGCCGGAAGCGCTCGAGGTGATCGACGAAATTATCGAAGAGTCACACGGCATCATGGTGGCTCGCGGGGATCTGGGCATCGAGATCGCCTCCGAGCGTGTACCCGAAGTACAGAAGCGGATCATCAAGCAGTCCCGAATGGGAGGAAAACCGGTCATCACGGCGACGCAGATGCTCGATTCGATGATTGTGAATCCACGTCCGACACGAGCCGAGAGTTCCGATGTTGCCAACGCCGTACTGGACGGAACCGACGCTGTCATGCTCTCGGGCGAAACAGCGGCGGGCAAATATCCGGTCGAAGCGATCGAGGCCATGGACCGCATCTGCCGGACGGTCGAAGGCAATTCCGAAGGGATCTACTACAGTCTGGATTACCGGAAACCGGAGCTCAAGGAGAAACTGATTATCGAGTCCATCGCCTACTCCTGCGTCACGCTTGGCGAGAATGTGGAAGCCAAGGCGATCATCACCATCACCCACTCCGGAAACACTACTCGGCGCATCTCCAAGTTTCGCCCCCAGCCCCCCATCATTGCATTTACTGAATCCCAGAAAGTACGCCGACAGCTCAATCTGGTCTGGGGTGTCTATTCGGTCAAGCTGGATCAGATCTTCGATACGGACCGAAGTGTGAAGATGATGGAGAAGTACGTGGCTGAACACGGCTTGGTGAAATCGGGGGATCGTGTCATATTGGCAACCGGGATCCCGCTCTCCAAACGGGGTCGGACCAACATGGTGAAAGTGAGCACCATTGATTAGGAATCTGCCGATGTGTAATCTGCCATCCGAAGACTGAACCGCCGGCCCGCGGTTTCATTCGGGTTGAACCGGTTTCGGTTCGATCGACGGCTGCCCTGAACTCCGACGACCATCCAGACGACCATCCATGTGAAGAAGGCGACGCTCATCTTGCTTTTGGTACTCCTGAGCGGGTGCTCCACCACGCTTCGTCAACAGTGGTACGACATGAAAGCGTACTACAACACCTTCTACAACGCCAACTCCTATTACGAGCAGGGTCTCGAAGAGAATCTCCGCAACCAGTCCGGGTTCAACCCGCACGAGCTTATCCGGATTCACCCGCCTCCGGGAGAGGGGGGAGAAGCCGCCTTTGCCCAGGCGATCGAAAAGGCCGCCTCGGTACTCCGGAATCACCCGAACTCCAGCTTTCTGGACGATGCGTTGGAGCTGATCGGCAAGTCGTGGTACTACCGTGGAGACTATTTCGCTGCGCGCGACAACTTTCGTGAAGTGGCCCGAAATACCACGCAGCGTGATGCATGGGAACGGGCGGTCATCTGGGAGGCCCGAACCTATTTGGAGCTGGGATTGAACAGCGAAGGAATCCGCTTTCTGGAGCAGATGATCGGAGGCGAGAACGAGTGGAGTTTTCTTCAGGAAGAGGAGGAAGAGGCCGTCTCGCTTACCTCCGGCTGGACACCGGAGCACCTTGCCCAGGCCCGCGCCGTACTGGCTCAGCTCTACACCGCCCGGGGCGACTACTACCTGGCCGGACTGCAGCTGCTCTTCTCCCTGGAGCGACTCGAGGAGACCGATTTGGCCCATCGCGCCTACTTTCATTACGGGCAGCTCATGGAGCAGATGGAGAACCATACGCAGGCACTCAGTGCCTACGAGCAGTTGCTGGAGTTGACGCCCGACATGGAGATGGAGTTTCAGACGCTGCTTAAACGGGCCGAAGTGTTGCGTGCGATGGAGCGGGAAGAGGAGGCACTCGCGCAGCTCTACAGAATGAACCGGAGTGAACTCTGGGCTCGCCGTCGCCCGGAGATCCAGTTGCAGATCGCCCAAACCGAATTGGCCATGGGGGGAACCCTGCAGGCGCAGTACCGATTCGAATCGGTCCTACACGACGAGAACATGCGCCCCGATCCTCCGGTGCGGGCCCGTGCCTATTACGAGCTGGCCCGGCTGCACCGGGATCTATACGGGGATCACCTGACAGCGGCCGCCTACTTTGATTCGACTGCCCGAATGCAGATTCCACCCGAGGAGCTCCCCGGGCAGGATGAAACCGGTCACCACCCCGATCACCATCCCCGCGGGAATCCCGATGTAAAGGGGCC
>JBNJFK010000221.1:0-3304 GCA_051746765.1 Bacteroidota bacterium | reverse complement strand
GACCATGATTGCGCTTCATCCTGAAGAGTTCGGTTTCGAACGGCACTATGGAGGTGAATCCTGGAAATATGAAGTAGTCGAGGTCGATGGGCTTCTGTCGCTGGATCGTCTGGCAGAAGCAGCGGGGATTACCACACAGGAGCTACGAGAGTACAATCCGGAGCTTTTGCGCTGGGCGACACCTCCCGGAGACCGGTATCCGCTCAAAATTCCGACAGGTATCCGTCAAGAATTTCTTGCCAATGTGGAGCAGATTCCCCAGAGCGAGCGTGTGGATGAAGTGACGATGCATACGGTAAGTCGGGGAGAAAATCTGGGTCAAATTGCACGGAGGTACGGGACGTCCGTACGATCTCTCTATGCCGCCAACGAATCCTTGAATTCCACCATCCATCCGGGGCAGCGAATCATGATTCCGGTCGCGGACGGTTCGATGCAGACAATCGCTTCCGATCGACCGACCAACTCCATTTCACGAAGCAGTACCACGGCCTCCTCCCGACAATCGGCGGAGGTCCAGGTGCCAGCCAACAGTACAGCCGTGGAGTATACTGTAAAGAGCGGTGATACGGTCGGGCACATTGCCGAGTGGTTCGGTGTTGCTTCAAGGCAGGTCCGGAACTGGAACGGGATCGGAAATATCATTCGGGCAGGCCAGAAGCTTACATTGCATGTAGACAATGGACAGGCAGCTTATTATCGGCAGATGGATGCACTCTCCTATGAGGAAAAAGAGGAGCTGAATCGGCGTCGGCGAGCGGGTGAGGATGTCTTCTCCCTGGCATCGGGGACCGATGAGGGCGGAGAGGAGAGTGAGTCCGGAGCCGCAGTCACGTACACGGTTCAGAGCAATGACACCCTGATCGGAATTGCGAGGACACACGGAGTATCTGTTGCTCAGATTCAGCGATTGAACAGTCTACGGGGAACGAGAATCTATCCGGGACAAACTCTGCGGATCCGGGCCGGTGAGTAATCCGGCAATCAAACAGAGGGAGCGTGGGTAGAGCAGACCTTCATATACATACGACGGCATCCGATGGTTCTTGTGATCCGGAAGAGATCCCGGATCTTGTGCGCTCTCACCACTTGGAAACCATATCGATAACGGATCATGATACACTGGGTGGGTACGATCGGGTTTCACGTATTCTCGATTCGGACTCCGGTTTGACGCTCGTTCCGGGCGTCGAGTTTACTGCGACGGTGCCGGGTCGTCAGATTCACGTATTGGCCTATGATTTTGATCCGGACTCTGCTCACATTCGTACGCTTGTCCGCCGGCAGATCCATGCCCGGTCAGAACGAATGGAAGAGATACTCGTTCTCCTGTCAAAACAGGGTGTGGACGTAACGCTGGAGGAGGTGCAGGCACAGGCACGAAGCCGTGTGGTCGGCCGTCCCCATCTGGCGCGGGCACTGGTTCGGAAGCGGGTGGTTTCCACCGTAGGTGAAGCGTTCATGCGCCACCTTTCCGGTCGCAAGATTGATGCCATTGAGACGGATTTTGTGCGTCTGGAGGAGTTGGCGAAGTCGATAGTCGAAGCAGGTGGGGTGACGGTATTGGCCCATCCAGGTCCCTTGTACGATCAAAACGAGATCATCGACTATCTGGAATCGGGCTTGGACGGGATCGAGGTGATCCATCCGTCCCACGACTTTGAACAGCAGAAGCGGTTTCGTGAATTGGCTCGGTCCAGGCACCTGCTGATGACGGGAGGGAGTGATTTTCACGGATCGTCCGGCAAATACACACCGTGGCTGGGTGTGGTGACCATCGGTTCGAACCATGTTGCCTCTCTGCGTCGTCTTGCGAGGCAACGAAAGAGCTGGAATAAAGAAAATGGAGACAGCGATGAAACAAGCTGAAGGTGGAGACGTTATCAACTGGGGCGAACTCCAGGTGGGTCTGGTCGTTGCGCGTTGGAACTCGATGGTGACCGACGAGATGAAGGACGGAGCCATCCAGGCACTCGTAGCGAAGGGTGTTCCCTCCGGTTCGATCCGTGTGGCCACTTGTCCCGGATCGTTCGAATTGCCGTTGGCATGCAAGTGGATGGTCGAGCAAGAGGTGGTGGATGGCGTGATTGCCATTGGTGCGGTCATCCGCGGAGATACCCCCCATTTTGACTTTGTCTGTCATGCGGTCACGGACGGCATCCGGGAACTCAATTTGCAGACAGGAAAACCGGTCGCGTTCGGAGTATTGACAACAGATACGGTTCAACAAGCCCTGGAGCGTGCGGGTCAGGATCGAGGTAACAAAGGAGCCGAAGCTGCGTTAGCCCTCTGTGACATGCTGGAGTTGAAAGCATCGCTGACAGGACGTCTCAAATGAAAGCTTGATAAACCTTGGAGCATGGTCTAATTTGTTTGGCTTGACGGATCCCAAAGATTCGTCTTGCGTGGGAGATGCCCTGAATGACAGAAATGGATGGAGACATCCGGAGATCGGAACGATTGAAATCAGATTCAGTAACACATAAAAAGCCGACGGGTGAGGATCGAAAGCGACAGGAGTCGCTGATCTCTACCGGTGAGATCCCGAAACATATCGCCATTATCATGGACGGGAACGGTCGATGGGCACGGCGCAAAGGAAACGTGCGGGTATTCGGCCATCGAGCAGGGGTGGAGTCGGTTCGGGATATCACTGAATCAGCTGCCCAATTGGGAGTTCAGTATCTGACGCTCTACGCTTTTTCGACAGAAAATTGGGGTCGACCGAGTAGCGAGGTCAATGCGTTGATCAAGCTTCTCGTGAGTGCACTTCGGAGTGAAACAGACAAGCTCCACGAGAACGATATTCGGCTGACGACCATCGGTCAGATCGACCGATTTCCTGCGCCATGTCAGAAGGAGCTGCGGGAAGCGATGGCATTGACGCGTAACAATACGCGAATGCAGCTCTGTCTCGCACTCAGTTACTCGGGTCGTTGGGATATCACGGAAGCGGTCAAGGAGATTGCCCGAGAGGTGCAGCGTGGTGAGTTGGACCCGGAAGAGATCGATGACGCGCGAATTTCCAGCCACCTCTCTACCGCGTCTGTACCGGATCCCGATTTGATCATTCGAACCAGTGGAGAGTATCGGATCAGTAATTTTTTACTCTGGCAACTTGCCTATTCCGAACTCTATATCACCCGAACATACTGGCCCGATTTCCGAAGGGAGGAGCTCTATCAGGCAATTGAATCCTACCAACGCCGTGACCGGCGGTTCGGTAAGGTCAGGAACAGCCGCTCTGGTCAGATGATGCAGAATATCGTGAATCACTTTACCTCGTGAAGAAACGGATGAAGGA
>JBNJFK010000220.1:0-3354 GCA_051746765.1 Bacteroidota bacterium | reverse complement strand
ATCTGCGGTTTCTGCCATGAAGTGAACTCCGCAAAATACGATGTATTCAGCTTCCGGCTTCTCCCGACAGATCTGTGCCAATTTGAGTGAATCTCCCCGCTCATCGGCAAATTGGATGACTTCATCTTTCTGATAGTGGTGCCCGGGAATAAACAGTCGACTCCCGAGTGACTTCTTGACCGAACGAATGCGCTCGGCCATCTCCTCTTCACTCAGACGGGAATAGAGATCCGGCAGAGTGGTCGTCTGTTGATCCTGGTCAATAAAGTCCAATACATCCATAATGAATTCCTCCAGTTGCCTTGTCTGTGGGTCCTGCGGTTCAACCCGTCATTACGTCATTCATGGGGAACCCCGACATCTTCGAGCAGGAAACTGATGTCGAGAGCACGAACCGAGTGCGTGAGTGCCCCCATGGAGATATAATCCACTCCACTGTTTCGGTAACCCGAAAGAGTCTCGAGCGTCACGCCCCCGGACAACTCAACAAGAATCGACTCCGGTATCCGGTTTCGAAACCGAGCGGCCTGTTCGGGTGTGCAGTTGTCCAGCATGATCACGTCAACGCCTGCAGAAACCGCTTCATCCACCTGCGCTTCGGTTTCGCACTCCACCTCAATCCGGACCATCAATCCTGCTCGTTCACGCGCAAGCTGCACCGCCCGCCGGATGGAACCGGCAACGGCTACATGATTCTCTTTGATCATCAATCCGTCGTCCAATCGAAGTCGGTGGTTGAATCCGCCTCCGCAGCGAACGGCATATTTCTGAAGAGCACGAAGTCCCGGAAGTGTTTTCCGGGTATCACAGAGTCGAATCCCGGATCCCTTCAGAATCTCGACACCCCGAGCCGTTGCCGTAGCAATCCCGCTCATATGTTGAAGCAGGTTGAGAATCAGGCGCTCGGCAGTCAAAATGACGGATGCAGGACCTTCCACGGTGGCAATCGTCTCTCCCTTCCGGACCTTCTCTCCATCGTGCAGGAACAGATCGATATCCACACCTCCCCCGAGACGAACGTAACACCTTTGCAGGACCTGCAGTCCGGACAGTGTCCCTTTGTCTCGTGCCAGAAACGAACCCCGCACGTGTCGGGAAGAGAGAAGAGCGTCCGTAGCCAAATCTCCAAAGCCGAGATCCTCCTTCAAACCGGCCTGGAGAACGTCATCCCACACCGGGTCGGGAAGTCCGATCGAACGCTCCTGTGATTCCAGCTTCCGATCATTCGCAAAGGTGTTCGACATCATCTCCTGAGGCTCCATATCACGTTTACAGGTCGAGTTTTAATGTACAAATTCTTAACCTAAAAAAGAGGAAGAACTCTTTTTTCATTGCTATATTCGGGCATCATGATCTACCTCGATTACGCCGCCACCACACCCATCAGTGCATCTGCCCTCGAGGCATACCGTCAAGCGTCCTTGCGCTTCTTTGGAAACGCAAGCAGCCTTCACGATGCGGGCACCGAAGCAGAACGAGCACTGGAGGGCGCTCGCCGGGCGATCGCCTCTCTTCTCGAGGTTTCGCCGGATGGCCTCTTTTTTACCGGATGCGGAAGTGAAGCGAATTTTCTCGCCCTGACGTCCCTCGCGCTGAGTCGACATTCCAAAGGCCGACACATCATCACCTCGACCATAGAACACAGCTCGGTCCGCAACAGTTTCCACTGGCTGGAATCGAACGGTTTCGAGGTAACACGGATCTCTACCGACGGTGACGGAGTCATCCAACCGGAGATGGTTCGAGATGCCCTCCGTGAAGACACCGTGCTGGTATCCATCCAACACGTCAACTCCGAGGTAGGAACCATCCACCCACTTGAAGAGATCGGTGCCCTCCTGCGTGACCATCAGGCTCTTTTTCACAGTGACTTGGTCCAGAGTTTTGGGAAGCTGCAACTTCTGCCAGGAAACCTTCACCTGGACAGCTTCACGATTTCGGCCCATAAAGTGCACGGCCCGAAGGGTCTTGGTGCTGCATGGATTTCACCGAAACACTCCTGGCGACCCTTTATTCCGGAGACGATCCATGAACACGGATTCCGACCGGGGACCGTGGACGTACCTGCCGTTGCGGCATTTGCCGTTGCCGCAAGAGAGTCGTTCGCAAAGCTGAACGATAACCTGACGACGGTCCGGAGTCTTAAAGAGGCCTTTTTGGATGCCCTTGGAGGAGAACCCGAGGTGGCCCGGGTCGAAGGAGAGAACGCTGATTCATCTCCTTACATTCTGGGGCTCTCGACGCGTGGCATGGAGGGACAGTACGCCATGCTGGAGAGTAATCAACGGGGAGTTGCATTCTCGACCGGGAGTGCTTGTCAGGTAAACGAGCAGAAACCTTCACCGACACTGCTTTCCATGGGCAGGAACGAGGAGGAAGCGCGGCAATTTGTCCGGATTTCGTTCGATCCGGAATTGACTGAGCGCGACGTCCGACGCGCCGGTGAGATTCTTCGCCAAGTCATTGAAGAGCACCTTCAACTCTCCAAATCTGTATTGTAGAACGCTCCTACATTCTCCGTCTCCTCCATTGATTCCCGCACAATCAGATAGGCAACGGCAATCAAATTTCGAAGTTCGCAAATTTGCGGGGAAAGAGTGGTCGTCTGGTAGAGCTCTTCGGTCTCGTCGAAGAAAAGAGCCAGTCTCTTCAGAGTTCGGTTCAACCGTTCGTTTGTTCGAACAATGCCCACGTAATCACTCATGAGCTGCTGCAATTCGCGTCGGTTGTGCGTGATGAGAACCAGCTCTTTCGGATCGTTGGTCCCCTCTGTTCGCCAATCGGGAATATCCCGAGCCAAAAACTCCGGACCATCGCTCTCGAGTAGATCGAGATAACAACGATTGGCGTAGACCAGCGCCTCCAGGAGGGAATTGGAGGCAAGCCGGTTTGCTCCGTGAAGACCCGTCGATGCCGCCTCCCCACAACAATAGAGACGCTGTATACTTGTTTGACCAAACCGGTCGGTTTTTATTCCTCCACAGAGATAGTGAGCAGCCGGAGCCACCGGAATCATCGCGACCGCCGGATCGATTCCCTTCTCCAGACAGGTATTGTAAATGGTTGGGAATCGCTCGCGAAATTCGACTTGGTCCAGATGCCGCCCATCCAAAAAGACCGATGAGTCTCCGCTCTTTTTCATCTCGGTGTCGATGGCACGGGCAACGATGTCCCGTGAGGCAAGCGACCCCCGTTCGTCATACTCTTTCATAAACGGAGAACCGTCAGGGCGCTTCAATATCGCCCCGAACCCCCAAACCGCCTCCGATATGAGGAAGGCGCGATCTCCGGTCTCTGCTTTCAAAGCAGTCGGATGAAACTGAATGAAATGCATGGAGTCGATCCGGGCCTTGG
>JBNJFK010000219.1:0-3356 GCA_051746765.1 Bacteroidota bacterium | reverse complement strand
AGGGGAGTTTCAAATTGATATAATGTTATGTATCAATAGATCTTTAATTAGGGCTTCAGAAGTCCCGAATGGATGGATTTCAAGAATAAAAGTGGTTTTGAGGAAATTATTTGGATTATTTGGGGGACTCTTTTTGGTGTCTTACAAAAGAAATACGTATGTTTGCGAGCTCTTGATTTCACGAAACCAAACTGGTAAATCCGTGCCAACAATACAGCAACTGATTCGCAAAGGTAGAAAAAGTAAGACGACCAAAACAGGTTCTCCGGCGCTGCAGGGATGCCCACAGAAGCGCGGGGTGTGTACCCGGGTCTACACAACAACACCCAAAAAGCCGAACTCGGCTCTGCGGAAGGTTGCACGTGTGCGTCTTACCAACGGAATGGAAGTCACTGCATATATCCCGGGAGAGGGGCACAACCTGCAGGAACATAGTATTGTTCTGATTCGGGGTGGTCGGGTCAAGGATCTTCCCGGGGTACGGTATCACATTGTGAGAGGAACTTTGGATACTGCAGGTGTTGAAGACCGAAAGCAGGGGCGCAGCCATTATGGAGCGAAGCGACCCAAAGGGTAATTACTCCTAGATTTCGACAAGAATTTAATAGACCACGGTTATGCGTAGAAAAAAAGCAGAAAGTAGAGAGACCCAGCCGGATCCGGTATTTCAGGATAAACTGGTAACTCGATTTGTGAACAGTTTGATGCGGGACGGGAAGAAAAACGTTGCTCGCAAAATACTCTACCAAGCGTTTGAAATTATTGAGGAGAAGACCGGAGAATCGCCGATCGATGTCTTCAAGACAGCATTGAACAATGCGACTCCATACGTAGAAGTTCGCTCCCGGCGAGTTGGTGGTGCGACCTATCAGGTGCCGATCGAAGTTCGGCAAGCACGTGGAACGGCGCTCGGAATTCGTTGGATCATTAATGCCACACGTGCCCGGAACGACAAGTCCATGGCATTGCGGCTCTCTCGTGAACTGCTTGATGCCTACAAGAATGAGGGCGGGGCGGTGAGAAAGAAAGACGAAACCCACCGGATGGCAGAAGCGAACAAGGCATTTGCCCACTTCCGATTTTAAACATCAGTCAACGATTTTTTATACAAGTAAACGGAATTCGATTTTATGTCTGAAGCCACTGCCAAAATAGATGCCGAACTGCTCGATCGCATGAAGCGTACCCGAAACATCGGGATTATGGCGCACATCGATGCAGGTAAAACGACAGTGACCGAGCGTATCCTTTTTTATACCGGCCGGAGTCACCGTCTGGGTGAAGTGCATGACGGTGCGGCTACGATGGACTGGATGGAGCAGGAGCAAGAGCGGGGAATCACCATTACCTCAGCGGCTACTCACTGTCTCTGGAAAGATCACCGAATCAACATTATTGATACACCGGGACACGTTGACTTCACGGTCGAGGTCGAGAGGTCACTGCGGGTACTTGACGGAGCCATTGGAGTTTTCTGTTCCGTGGGAGCTGTGCAGCCGCAGTCCGAGACCGTATGGCGTCAGGCCAACAAGTACAACGTCCCACGGATGGCGTTTGTCAACAAGATGGACCGAACCGGAGCCGACTTCTACAACGTCATCAAGCAGATGGACGAGAAGTTGGCCGCCAATCCGATTCCTCTTCAGATCCCGATCGGCTCAGAAGAGAATTTTAAAGGGGTTGTCGATCTGATCAACATGCAGGGAATCGTTTGGGATGACGAGTCTCTCGGTGCGAAGTATGATGTCATCGAGATTCCAGAGGATCTCAAGGCGAAGGCGACCGAGTACCGAAAGATCATGCTCGAGTCCATTGCCGATTTCGATGATGATCTCATGGAGAAGTACCTGATGGAAGAGGAGATTTCCGAAGAGGAGATCGAGGCAGCCGTTCGAAAGGCGACCCTTGCTCGTTCTATTACCCCTGTTCTTTGCGGAACAGCGTTGAAAAACAAAGGGGTTCAGATTCTGCTCGACAGGGTAATTGATTACATGCCGAGTCCACTGGATGTGGAGTCTGTCAATGGAGTGGATCCGGAAGACGAGGAGAAGGAGCTGAAGCGAAAGCCGAATCCAAACGAGCCGTTTGCTGCATTGGCGTTCAAAATCATGTCCGATCCTTATGTCGGGAAACTGGCGTTTTTCCGTGTCTATTCCGGAACCTTGGAGAAGGGATCCTATATCCTGAATTCAACGACCGGCAAAAAAGAGCGTGTCGGGCGTCTCCTGGAGATGCACGCCAATGACAAGAAGGATATCGATGTCGTTCGTGCCGGAGATATTGCGGCAGCTGTAGGAGTCAAAGAGGTTCGAACCGGAGACACCTTCTGTAGCGAAGATGCGCCGATCATTTTGGAGCAGATAACGTTCCCCGAGCCGGTCATCAAGCTGGCTGTGGAGCCGAAGTCAAAGGCAGATGCAGAGAAGTTGACCACCGGGTTGGTGAAGCTGGCCGAAGAGGATCCGACGTTCCAGGTTGAGACGGACGACGAGACGGGCCAGACCACGATTGCCGGTATGGGAGAACTCCATCTCGAAATTATTGTAGATCGACTCAAGCGTGAGTTCAAGGTGGAAGCCAACGTGGGTGCACCTCAAGTCTCCTACCGGGAAACGATCTCCAAGGCCATTACCCATCGCGAAATCTACAAGAAGCAGACGGGTGGTCGTGGAAAATTTGCGGATATCGAGTTCGAAATCGGGCCGCTCGAGCATTTCGAGCAGTTCGAAGATGACGACAAAAAGGTCACAATCAGTGAAGGGTTCAAATTCGTCAACGAGATTGTGGGTGGAAACATCCCGCGGGAGTTCATTCCTTCTGTCGAGAAGGGGTTCCGTGAAGCGATGAAGTCCGGTATTCAAGCCAATTACGCAACACAGAACATCGGTGTCCGACTCTATGACGGGTCCTACCATGATGTGGATTCCGATGCATTCAGTTTTGAACTCTGTGCGCGACTGGCTTTCCGGAACTCGGCCAAGAAAGCCGCACCGAAAGTTCTCGAGCCCATTATGGACGTTGAGATCACGACTCCCGAGGAGTATATGGGAGATGTAATTGGAGACTTGAACGGCCGTCGCGGCATCATCGGCAAGATGGACAACAATGCCCAAGGATCCCTCGTAAAGGCAAAAGTCCCGCTTTCGGAATTGTTTGGATATTCCACGGACCTGCGATCGCTTTCTCAGGGTCGTGCAGCCTACTCCATGGAGTTTGCTGAGTATGCAGAAGTGCCGGACAGCAAGGCGAAAGAGATTATCGAAGAACAGAACTAAACAGAGAAAGGGAACAGCACCATGGCAAAAGAACAGTTTCAGCGAAATAAGCCCCACGTGAATGTGGGAACGATCGGTCAC
>JBNJFK010000218.1:0-3372 GCA_051746765.1 Bacteroidota bacterium | reverse complement strand
CTACTGCGCGGCCTGTCATCAGAGAGACGGGCGAGGAGATGGGAGTCGCTACCCGCCGCTACGGGGAGAGCACTGGACGGACGGGACCAGTGACGAGCGTCTGATCCGCACGATTCTGGAAGGCCGCCAGGGGGGGACCGTCGTGGACGGAGTCGCCTATAATGATGTGATGCCCGGGTTCGATAACGTGCTGGATGATCTGGCGATTGCCTCGATTATGACCTATATCAAAACCCGATTCAACGACGGCACGGATCCGGTAAGACAAGAAGATGTCGAGGCGGTACGGGAGACGTTGGAAAACGGAGGCCCATGATTGTAAACAAACTCATGTTGTTGAATAGCCTGCTCATTGTGTTGCTTTTGACCGGCTGCGGCCCGGGCAGCCAACAGGAAGGGACAGCGGGTTCATCGGCCGAGGAGCCACAAGAGGAGGCCTTCGCGACGCCGAAGATTCCCTTCGATCCGCACCATTATATCGCCTACCGGACCGACGAGCCGATCCGTGTCGATGGCCGCCTCGATGAAGAGATCTGGGAACAAGCCCCATGGACCGAGGAGTTCGGAGACATCGAGGGAGAATTGCAGCCCGACCCTCACTACCGGACCCGAGCGAAGATGCTCTGGGATGACGAATATTTCTACTATTCAGCCGAGCTGGAAGACCCGGATCTCTGGTCCACGTATGACGAACGCGATCTCATCCTTTGGGACGAGAACAACTTCGAGATCTTCATTGACCCGGACGGGGATACGCACAACTACTGGGAATTTCAGATCAATCCCATTCAAACCATCTTCGATATCTTCATGGGCAAGCCGTACCGTGACGGCGGGACGTATTTAATGAATTGGAATCTGATTGACGACGACGCCTTGGTGGGTGTACATCTGGACGGGAGCTTGAATGATCCCGAATCTGAAGATGTAGGGTGGACTCTGGAGATCGCCCTGAGCTGGGATGCGCTCTCCGAATATCTGAGCGGGCGGAACCCGCCGGAAGCCGGGGACCAGTGGAGAGTCAATTTCTCCCGGGTTCAGCACGATCTTAGAGTCGTAGATGGAGAGTACCGGCGACACGAGGACCCCGATACGGGGCAGTTGCGGCCGGAGCGCAACTGGTCCTGGTCACCCCAGGGGCTGGTGAATATGCACTACCCCGAGATGTGGGGCTACTTGCAGTTCTCCGATCATGTAGCCGGAGAGGGAACCGATGAATTTGTCCGTGATCCGGACGAGGATGTCAAATGGGCGTTGCGTCAACTCTATTACAAGCAACAGAATCATGTTCGGAACCACGGCTCCTATAGTGATGATCCGGAAGTTCTGGGAGTGGACTCCATTGAGATCGAGGGAATCGATTTCGATCCCGAGATCAAAACGACCATGACCCAGTTCGAGGCGACCTTTCCGGGAGTGAATGGGGATCGAATCTGGCATATCAATCAGGATGGTCGGGTCTGGAGCCGGTGATTCGATGCCGGTTGGTTGAATGCAACGAGGTCAGGCGGAGTGGTGAATTAAAAAAATTGCACTCACCTCACGGCAATTCGTGGAATCGCATTCGGCAAGCAGCTTACCAATTCGTTGTTGATGGCATTTGTAAACTCCGAAAACGAGCGAATACTGATCACGTGGTTGTTTTGTCTGCCGATGAGCACCACCTCGTCTCCAATATTGACATCTTTGATGTGGCTTACATCCACCATGAATACGTTCATGTTGATTAACCCTACGACGGGTGCCTTTTTCCCGCGGATCAGTACTTCACCTCTGTTCGACAGTTTTCTGGGGTATCCATTACTGTAGCCCAGTGGTAAAACGGCAATGGTCATTTTTTTGGATGCCCGATAGCTTGTGCCGTATCCAACAAATTCATCCTTTTTCAACTGCTTGATGTGCATCACATCGGTCTTCCAGGTGAGCACCCGTTTCAGCGGGGCATCCCGTTTTTTGCCACTTTGCTGCAGATGCAGATTATAGATATCAGGGCTGGGCCACATGCCATAGTGTGCAGTCCCGATGCGTACAAGGTCCATCACGGTTTCCGGGAATGCGAGTGCTGCAGCCGAGCAGGCCGTGTGACGCAGTCTTGGTTTGACTCCACTTTTGGTGATCCGGTCATAAAGATCGTTGAATTTGTCCAGCTGCATTTGGGCACGAAACTGGTTCGACAAATTTTCAATGCCTGCAAAGTGCATGCAAACCCCTTCGAACCGAAGGTGCTCTTTATTCTCTTTGAAGATTTGTAGCGCAGCGTCGAGATCCGATTCATCCAAACCTGTACGGTTGCCACCGGTTTCCAATTCAAGGTGGATGATTGCTTGCTTGTCCAGCTTCTTTGCTACCTCGTTCGATTTTTTCAATCGCTGCAAGTCGAAAACAAAAAACTCGACATCATTTTCGATAACCCAATCCAGATCATCATCATACAGAATCCCCATGATCATGATGGAGCTGTCTTTCGTACGGGCTTCGTTCACCACCCAGGCTTCGTAGCTGGATGCGACTGAAAAGTGTCGTACGCCGGCTTTTTCAGCCATGGGAACAAATGTGCCGATGCCATGACCAAATGCATCGGCCTTTACGACGGATGAAAAGATCACATCCGGCCCGATCTTTTTCCGGATGAAATTGACATTCTGTTTCAGAGCGGTCTGACTCAACTCGACTCTGGATGAGTGACGAACCATATGAAAAGGCGTTAAATGGGTTTCGAATGACGACTTCGACCGGATGCTGCATCCACTTCTACCCGGTCATGATTGCGAGCCTGACCGGCATGTCCGGAGACGTTCAGTATATCCAAAGATTAGCTTAAATACCCCGCCGGCTCCATCCACTTGTAAGATTCACCCCAGCTGGTTTTTGCCAGTTCGGTTACTTTTTCGACTTCACCCGTATCTACCCTGTCAAGATCATCCACGTCTGTCTGGTTGAAATGGAAGGCATAAAGTCTGGACGCAAACTGATGAAACGGTAGTGAGGATTCACCCGCTCTTTCCCCGTTCCCTGCTACGGTCGGACGCATATTCTCCTGCCAACGTTGGCGACCTTCGTTATTGGGATTCAAAATATAGACACGGACCTGTTCTTCTACTTTCTGGACACGAAGGATGGAAACCGCATGAAATCCGATCAACTTGCCGGTAGAGGAGGTTAAAAAGATACCGACGGGATTCGGATACGCCAGGTCATTGCCGCCATTGTAATCGGGATGGTGGGTAACGTAAAAGGTTCTGATAAACTCTTCGTACCCTTTAATCGAGTTCGTTAAATAATCGTACGTAGAAATGAATCCGGTTGGGATCCAGTGGCCATACATGGCGGGATTCACCCATTTGTGGGGGTCATCTGCACGGTTGGAGGCCC
>JBNJFK010000217.1:0-3406 GCA_051746765.1 Bacteroidota bacterium | reverse complement strand
GTGGTGACCACCCGGGCACACATTCACTATGTGGCCACCGAATACGGCGTGGCGCACCTGTTTGGGAAGTCCCTGCACCAGCGGGCCCGCGCCCTGATCGCAATCGCGCATCCGGAGCATCGCGAAACGCTCGACCAGCAGGCCGACGAGCGCTTTGGCCAACGGGAACGGGGGCTCTGAGGATTCCGCGAATTATCGGGCTGAACCGGACAGGACCTCGTCAAGACGATCGGCCAGAACCTCTACAATGTCCTCATGCTCGCCCACCAAGCCGCTCATGACGGTCGAGAGCCCGGGGTTTCGCTCCTCAGCCTCCCGGCAGATCGTGGCCACATCGCCGTCCGGGCCGGCGTGACGACCCGGCGAGAGAAAGAGCATGGAGAGGGTCACCGGCATGGGCCACTCGGCCGTTCGATCCAGCAGCTCTTCGAGTAGCGGTCCGGCAAAGTCGTACTCGCTCCCCTCACGACGCTCCATGGCGGCCGGCACCACACGCACGGGTGCTTCCAACATCGCCCCCAACTGACCGGCGAGCACATTTCGAATGGCGGTCACCGCAGGCGCCGGGCTTCCGTGATCGACCAGGATGACCGAGGCCGGGCCCTCGCTCGGGCTCACAGCCAGAAGCTGCTCCTTTAAAATGTGCGCGATCCGCAGATCGGTCGGGCCCTCCAGGTCCACAAGCGGGTTGGCTACGTGAACCTTCAGGCCGGAAATCTCTTCACGCATCTGCTCGACCCGGCGGGGCAGGTAGTCGGTGATCGCCCGGCTGGGTCCAAAAAAGAAGGGCAAGATCACAAAATCGGTGATTCCCTCCTCTGCCGACGCGCGGATCGTGGGCCCGACAGTCCAGGCCGGAATCCCATCCAACTCCCCGGGGGAGACCTTGCTCGAATGCAGCAGTGAGACCGGCTCAACGAGGAGGCCCATCTTCTCGGACAACAGAGAAGCTACACGACGCAGATTCAGTGTCGCCGCCGGTCGAAGAGAGCCGTTATCGGTCAGAAAAATCTTTCTCATCATGGGGTCTCCGTCGTGTCGTGGGCTTCAAAATAAAAAATACGCAGCAGGAGGTCACCCATCGGCCGACGACACCCCCTGCTTTACCTCAAAACGCCTCGCCGAACTGCAGATAGAATCCCACGGACTCTCTGCCAAACCCGAGATCGATTCGAATGTTGGTCGTGTCTTCCGGGTTCAGGTTGAACCGAAACCCGGCCCCGGCCGACCATTTGAAGGTGCTCATCGAGAAGGTGTCGAATCGGTCCCACACGTCGCCCGTCGCGGCAAAAAGAGTGAACCCAACCCTTCCCTTAACATGCTGGCGAAGTTCCGCCTGTAGCTGCGCGCTGTTTTGATCCCGGAACCTCCCCTCGTAATAGCCTCGATTGATCTTGTCACTGCCAAGCTTGGATAGATCCGTAAAGGGTGGCGAACCGGAGGTCAGACGGACCAGAGCCTGCAGAGCGAGAACCGACGAGGCGTCCCCCGTCAAATCCACATATCTTCGCGCATCCGCAAGATAGAGGCCGTACGGGTCGCTGCTCCCTGCCCACGACGGATAGGTGGCCGCCGTAAACTCGATCAGGTAGTTCTCCGTGGGGGTCATGTTGCTGTTTCGCCGGTCCCACCTCACAACACCTCCCAACCCGACCACCGTGCTTCCGTCCGAACCCCGAAGGCCGGGATCGTCCACAATCGCTCCGTCCGAATCTTCGAACCGAACGTTGTAGAGTCGCGACGCATGCAGATAGGGGCCGGCAAAGAGGGAGGGAGCCACCTGCTTCAAGACCGACTGTTTCAGGTTCAACCGGGTGTAGATCACCGAGAGTTTGTCCTCTTCACGGGTATGCGGGCCGGCGCCCCAAATGTACTCGGGAAAATAGGTCAAAAAGTGATCCCCCTGGATGACCCACTCCTCCCGCGGCAGAATCAGGTCGGGGAGCACACTGATCAGAATCTGATTTCGGAAGGTGTAGATCCCGGACAAGAGGACACTGGAAGAGCGGGTTTCCGGTCCTGCATCCCCGATCTTGAACTGGGGCACCGCCACGGCCCCGAGCAGAAATCCGGTCTCCGGACTGGAGCCGATCGCAGGCAAAAAGAGGACTCGGTTGCGGTAGGTCGTGGAGTCTTCGTCTGCCGACGACACTCCCTGCGCGAGCGACACCTCGGCACACATTCCCAGCAAGAGAAGTGGCAAAAGCGCGAATGTCGATTTCATGCGGATTCCATGGTTGGCGCTCCATTCATTGGTTACCGGACCTGAATCTTGACCCCGTCTTCGATCCGCTCGTCCGGGTGGGTGATCACCTGCTCGCCCTCCGTGATGCCGTCGAGGATCTGTGTGAACATGCCCCCCTCGTGGCCGGGCTGAACCGGTTTCAGGTGCGCGCGGTTGCCCTCTGCAACGAACAGTGCCCAGCCGTCGCCCAGTCGGAAGAGCGAAGAGGTGGGTACCTGCAACACCTCCTCCTCTTGCCAGGTGATGACCTCCGCAATCACCCGGTAGCCATCCTGCAGACGATCGCCCCTCGCCTGATCGGGCGCCAAATCGATCATGACCGGAACCCGCTGTTCCTCGACGCCCAGGACCGAATGTTTCGTATAGGCAGAAGGTTCCACCCGTCGGACAAACCCGGCCAGATCCTCACCGCCACCCCATCGTTTGATGACGACCGGCATGTCCGGCTCCACCTCTACCGCATCGGAGGAGAGGAGGTCCACGCGAATTTCCAGGGTCCTCGGGTCGCCGATCTCCAGTAAAGGCTCCCCTGGCTGTACGAGCCGTTCGTTCTCGTTGGGCACCGAAAGCAGAACGCCGTCAACGGGAGATGTCAGCTCCAGCGCACGGGTCGCTTCCCCGGTCGTCCGGGATGTCTCGAGGGCCGCCTCTGCCGACTGCACGTCATATTCGGCGATGCGTACGGCGAACTCGGCCGACCGCTTCTGAATCTCTGCCCGCCGATGGGTCAGCCGGAGGCGCTCAAGCTCCTGGTCGGATCCGATCCCCTCCCTGTGCAAATTCTCCATCCGCGTCAGATCCCGCTCCAGGTAGTCCGCTTCATCCGTGGCCAGCCGGTAGGACTCCTGCGCCTGTTGCAGGGCCGCCCGAGCCGCATTCAGGCGGGCGGTGGAGATGGCCGTCTGTCGTTCGTTGAGAAGTTCCGGGGAGGAGGGGAGCAGACGGGCCACCATCTCCCCGGCCTCGACACGGTCCCCCGGCCGAAGATCAATTCGACTCACCGTTCCGAAGACCGGAGAAGAGAGTCGATAGCGGTCCTTGAACCGGGTCATCCCCTCATCCTCGATCGAGGTTTGCAGTGGGCCGACGTTTGAAGCCTCCACATCGACCGGTACCGGAGTCGGCCCAAATCCGTACAGCAAAAGAGCGAGAAACAACCCG
>JBNJFK010000216.1:0-3408 GCA_051746765.1 Bacteroidota bacterium | reverse complement strand
ATCAGGTGCGAATCCCTCTCGAAGAGTTTGCCCGCAAGGTGGGCGATATCGATGACTTTCAAAACATCACCTATGTGCGGGTGTGGCTCAGTGGGTATGAAGAGCCGTTTACACTCCGTTTTGTCTCTCTTGAGTTTACCGGGAGCCAGTGGCAGAAGGACGAAGAGCGGAACCTGGAACGAGATCCGGGGGCATCCCTTCAGGTCTCCACCGTGAACATCGAGGAGAACTCCAATCGGCGGCCGGTGCCCTATCGTCAGCCGAGAGGGGGGATCCGGGCGCAGAATCGGGGCACCCAGTTGCAGAGCCTTCAGAACGAACAGTCGATGCTTCTGCAGGTGAACGGGTTGGGTTCGGAGAGCCTTCAGATGATTCGTCGCACCTTCCCGGGCGGGATGAATATGTTGCACTACTCCAATTTGCGAATGTTTGTCCATGGCGAAGGGTTTGAGGAGCGGGGCGATGCCGAACTGGTGGTTCGAATGGGACACGATCTCGAAAATGCATATTACGAGTATCGTCAGCCGGTGACACCGACGGATCTGAACTTCCCGTGGCAATCGTACGATCCGGCAGACAATGCCCGCCTGGAGGAGGAGGCGCGTCGCGTCTGGCTCTACAGGGAGAATTCGATGAACATTCTTCTGGAGGCGTTCAACCAACTCAAACAACTGCGGGACCAGGATTCACAGGGAAGTCCCGAGGAGCTCTACGAGCGGAGCGACCTGATGGAAGATGCCGTTCCGGGGGCTGTGATTGCCGTCAAGGGGAATCCGTCCCTGGATCGGGTTTCGGAGATCGGGTTGGGGATTCGCAACCCCTACTCGCCGGACAATCCGAACGGACCGGGAAGACCCGTACTCAACGGACAGTTCTGGCTCAATGAGTTGCGGGTTTCCGGGTTTGACAACCGTTCCGGCTGGGCGGCCAATGCCCGAACATCTCTGGAGCTGGCCGACGTAGCGACGATTCACTCCGGGCTGAACCGGCAGACCGACGGTTTTGGTGCCTTGAACTCCCGTCTCGGGGATCGCCGAATGTCGGATCAAACCTCCTGGGATGTGAACTCGACCCTCCTGCTGCACCGGTTTCTTCCCGAACGATATGGCTGGTCCATTCCGGTGAACCTTTCGACCCGCCGGTCGGTGCTCACGCCCCGCTATCTTCCCGAAGAGGGGGATATTCGGCTGGCCGATTTCAAACAGGCGATCCGAAGCCAGGAGGAGTTGAGCGACGAGATTCAAAACACCATGATCCGGCAGAAGGTTCGCGAGGTTCAGACCTACAATGATCACTGGTCGGTACAGTTCTCCAATTTGAGCAAACGTGGATCGGAGAGCCGTCTTTTACGCTATACGCTGGATCGAATGACATTGAACTATATCTATAACGAGGGGCACGGTCGAAATCCCGAGTACCGGTTTCAGGATAATTGGAATCTGAACAGTTCCCTTCGCTACCAGCACACGGTTCGTAATCAGCGCTATGTGGCCCCGTTTCGATTTCTGGAGTCGGTTCCGCTTCTGAACTATCTGTCCGATACCGAAATGGGGCTATTGCCGACCCAATTCAGCTCTTCGATCCGACTCTCGCGAAGCTACGAGGAGCGCCGCCGCCGGGACCGTGGATCAGATGCGGGACGACTTCAGCAGACGCACTCTTTCTCCTATCAGACCGATCTGGGAGTCGGCTACAATCTTTTTCGATCACTGCAACTCGGATTTCAGAACCAGACCACCTTCGATCTGACGGGCATTTCACAGGTGGAGAGGACCGGGGCAGGGATCGACAGCACGGCGTTCCGCATGCGCTCTACGTTCCGGGTTCTCGAAGATCTGTTGACTGACCAACAGGTTCGGCCGCGACAGCAGTCCTACCAGGAGTCATACAACGGTAACTGGCAGCCTGGGTTGAGCCGGATTCCGTCTCTCTCCTGGACCAGCTACTCTCTCGGATACAATGGAGGATTCCGGTGGGAGAACTCGCCAATCGATTCCAATTTGGGATCCCGGCTCGGAAACTCGTTCCGTCTGGATCACTCCCTGCGGTTCGACCTGCAGCAGCTCTTGCAGCGATGGGGATGGATTCAATCCATTCGCGAACAATCCCGAGAACCGTTGACCGATGATCCGGAGCGTGTGGCAGCCGAGCGGGTCGAGCGGATCGCCCAACAGTTGTTGTTGGGTGTGTTCAGTCTGCAGTCGGCCGAGGTGGGATACAGTGATTCACGAACCGGTTCGCAGGCCGGGTTTTCGGGCGGGTCGGGCTTTTTCGAGCAGTTCGGGAGCTCATCGCAGGCATCCCCCTCGATGCTCTACCGGATCGGTTATCTGGAGTCGATGTCACCGGATCGATTGATCGACGGTGCAGATCAGACATCGCTCATTCAAGTGCCGGCCAACAATACATGGACCGATCACTGGACGCTCCGGACACTCTTTGCCCCTCTTCCCAACATCAGTCTGGAACTGAATTGGGAGATCACCTGGGACGAACGGGCAAGCCGGACCACCACGCTCGATCCGGCGGGAGAGAATCGGACGGTGGAAGGAGGGTCCGGAAATTCGGGGTCCAGTGTCTGGGCGTTTGGCAGTGGATATCGGGAACTGTTCGAACGGCAGCTCCAAACCGCTTTTGACGGACTGGAGGCCGAATCCGATACGCTGAGGGCGAGCGGGAACCGGCGTGTTCTCAATCGGCTGTCCCTGCAGGAGGATGTGCGGGCTGCCTGGCTGAGTGGCGGGGGTTCGGTGATTGGAAAACGGAACTTTACGCCGCTTCCGATGCCCGGTTGGCGAATCAACTGGACCGGCATGGAGAACCTGATTCCGATTATCGGCAACTGGATGGAGCGTGCAACGCTGACGCACGGCTATCAGGGTTCCTACCGGATGGGGTGGAACTTCAACAGCCACGCCGGCACGTTCCCGACCCGGCGACTCGGATCGTATCTGATCGAAGATGTACGTCCCGAAATCGAACCCAATTCGTTGAACATCGAGCACCGATTCTCTCCACTGGTTCAACTATCGATTGTCTGGAGTCAGGTGTTCCGGATGCAGGTGGGCTATGAGCTGAACAAACTCACCAGTATGGCCCTCTCCAACGTCCATGTGACGGAACGGGTCTCCCGGGGGGTGACCAGCTCGTTTACCTACACGTTCCGGAATGCGGATCTTCCGTTTCTACCCCCGTTGAGCAACAATCTGGACCTCACGCTTTCAGGCAACCTGGTGGAAGATTCCGAACAGCGGTTCATGCTGGAGGCCGATCTGGCAAATGCGCTGAAGGATCCCCCCGAGACGATCAACCGGAATCCGGACGTCTACCGGATTCATCCGCGACCACCGACCGGGCAGACCCGTATCCACGCGTCGGCGGTCGTGGGATACCGTTTCTCCTCTACGT
>JBNJFK010000215.1:0-3457 GCA_051746765.1 Bacteroidota bacterium | reverse complement strand
AGAGGAGCTGTAGCGGGAACCATCTCTCCTGCGATCGGGTTACAGTGTGGAGTCCCTTTCGCCGAAATGGTGGGCGGGTGAATTGTGACGCAACGCCGGAAATGATACCTTGTATTAGGTTTAACCGAGATCAAGGAGAGAGAGATGAGTGAACTTAATGATGAATTGGAATATCTGATGTCGGAGGGGCGGGACCTCTTGGAAGATTTGGATCTGGAGGAGCGTCTCGAAGATGTAAAGACCGAACTGGAGCTTCTTATCCGAAAGCACCCGTTGAAAAGTGTGGTGGCAAGTGCTGCAGTCGGATTTGTAATCGCCGGTTTGTTGCGGAGGTAGTCTATGTGGTTCAATCGTCACGATGACAAAGAAGACGAACCCGGTCCGGATGATGGGAGTGTGAAGGAGATGCTCGAAGATGCGAGGATCTATCTGGAAAAGCGGATCGAGCTGCTTATGCTCAGCTTTGTCGAGCGATTTACCTTCATTCTGGCCGATGCGGTGCAACGTCTTGCCGGATTGGTCATCTTTGCTCTGGGGGCCTTCTTTTTCTGGTTTGCACTCAGTTTCATGGTCAGTGAATGGGTCGGGAGTACCGCACTCGGGTTTCTGATTACGTCAGTACCGCTATTGTTGTCCGGTGCCATTTTTCTATGGATCCAACCGGGGCGAGTCCGTCGTGCCATTCAAGTGGGCATGATCCGGCAGTTTCTTCGTGCATTTGATGATGCCGCCGGGAAGGGAGCGGGTGCCGCAAAAGAGCAACGCAGCGCAACTTCCGGTTCACCCGGCAGTAGCGGTAACGGAGAATCCGGAAAGAGCCGGAGCAATAGGACGCCTCGACCCACCCTCTCGAACGAAGGAAAGGAGAAGGGATGATTCAGGAACTCGAAGAGAGAAAAAAAGAGCTCGAGTTCGAACTCGAGGAGATCGAAGCCCGATTCGGGAAGCGGGTATCCACATTCGGCAGCCGGTTCACCAGCTGGATTCCAAAAGGGGTGCGTTCATCGATTTCTTCCGGTACGTCGGGACGTTCCCTCCCGTTGGCCGTTGCGGGAGCAGCTGTTGTGATCGCCTTCTCCAGTGGATGGCTACGGGGTGGAAGACAGATGGCCGCCACAGGGATCAAGGGACTGCTTCGGTCCAGTTTGACCGGTATACTCTTCTCGGAACTGCGACGGTTGGCGACCAAGCGGGCGATGCACTACGTGATGGATCAATTCGAGCAGCGCGTCGGCCATCGAGAATCGACCGGGTCGAGAGATGTCAACGATCCCCTGTGATATGAGTGGTGGTAGCGTCAATTGCCAAAAGTTGTTAAAAAGAGAAGGATTCAAGGCTTACGACTGATTTTTCCCTTCTGCGGCAGTACATTGTCTTGGAAATATGCGGTTTCTGTAGAAACTGCGACCGGGCAGAAGCGGACGCTCACCGGTAAGACTCTTTCAACCAATTGATGGACTGACGCAGATGATGCGGACTCTACTCCTGATTACATTGTTGCTTCTCGTACCCCGGTGGGTAGAGGCTCAAGACGAACTAACCTTGAACGAAGCGATCGATCTGGCACTGGAGAACCACTTCCAGATTCTACAGTCCGAGAATGATCTCGGAATGGCCGAAACGCGGGTCCGGAGCTCTCAAGCCAACTTTCTTCCCTCACTGAGCGCATCTCTAGGTGGAAATCAGAATGTAGGTCGTCAGTTTGTGCAAGAGGACGCGACCTTCGCCGATCGAACCACCTACGGAATTTCCGGCTCCATTCGCACCGATATCACGATCTTTCGCGGCTTCGAGAATATCAATCAGTTGAGGCAATCGCGTGTCAATCGGGACATGCAAGAGGCCGACAACCAGCGACTTCGCGAACAGATTATCTTCAACACGGCGATGCGGTATCTGCAGGTCCTTCTGGACGAGGAGCTGGTCGGAATCGCCGAACAGAACCTGGATATTTCCCGACAACAACTCGAACAGGTGAGCGCACAGGTCGAAGTGGGGTCTCGCCCGATCGTGGATCAGTATCAGCAGGAGTCGGTGGTTGCAGGAAATGAACTCTCCATGGTGCAGGCCGAAAATGCTCTCCAAATAAGCCGGACACAGCTCTACCGGATTCTGCAGATGGACCCGCTTGACGAGGTGAGTTTTGTTGCCCCCGATATCGAGGAGGGAGAGCTGGTTCCTGTCGATCTGGATCTGCCTCAGATGATTCAGTATGCTCTCGAGAATCGGAACGATGTGCAGGCGCAGAAACTGAATCTTCAGGCGATGCGCTATGATTTGGATCTGGCTCGGGCAGCCTTCTATCCCTCTGTTACGGCCAATGCCAATCTGAACACCCGCTATAGCGACCAGTACCGTCTGACGGGTGAGACGGTCGGGTTTCAGGATCAGTTCTTCGAGCAGATGATTACCCGTTCGGTCGGCTTTTCGATCACCATTCCGATTTTCAACCGACTCAATACCCACACATCGGTAGAACAGGCACAGGTTCAGCTCAAGAATGCCCGACTCGACCTGGATGATCTGGAGTATGGCGTACGTGAAGAGATCGGACAGGCCTACAGTGACTACGTCGCATTGAGTAAGGAGCTCAGTGCAACCGAAACGGCTCTTGTAGCAGCAGAACGCAGCTATCTGACCCAACAACAGCGATACGAAATCGGATCGACCACGCTGATCGAGCTCAATCAGGCGACAACCGACTACGTGGAGGCGCAATCGGACCGGTTGCGAACGACCTACAACTTCGTTTTTCAGGAGAAGCTTCTCGATTACTATCTTGGACGGCTCAGCGGTCAGCTCACTTCGGAATCTTGACATTCGCGATTCCGGACGGGCAGATTCACTCGGCTCCTGACTCACAGAGGGACTTTTTCGTCCAGTGGGCTAATCAGGGCAAGCCGGGAATAACCGAGAACGGAACGGACAGAGGTCTCCATGACAACCAAATCGTCGAACAGTACCCCCTTGGACCCCACACGACTCTCCCGGCTTCAGGGAGAGGTGGTTGTGATCAAGTATGGGGGGAATACGCTTCGGGAAGGGAGCGAGACCGGCGATGAAGATCCTATTTTGGATCAAGTGGTCGAGCTCGCGGAGTTGGGTATCCGACCGGTTCTGGTTCATGGTGGCGGGCCGGTTATCCAACGTCTTCTCAAGGTGTTCGGTGTGGAGTCGGAATTTCTTTTCGGACATCGGAAGACCGATCTGGAGGCGATGCGGGTGGTCGAGCTGGCTCTTCGCGGGGAGGTGAACGGTCTGCTGGTCAAGCGGCTCAACCGTCGCGGAGTCCGGGCGGTCGGACTCTCCGGAAAGGACGCTTCGATGGTGAAGGTCAAACCCCGGGTACATCGGGAGGAGTTCGAGGGAGAGGTAACGGAGGTGGATTTGGGCTATGTCGGTGATGTGATCCGGATGGAGCCGCAATTGATCGAGATCCTGCTGAAAAATGGCTATC
>JBNJFK010000214.1:0-3472 GCA_051746765.1 Bacteroidota bacterium | reverse complement strand
ACTGGCCGGGATGGACGAGAACGATCGATTTTCACACGAAGTGGATAGCCGTCAGGTGTTTCAACGACTGGCTGGTTGTTGGACGTATTGGGGCTGGAAGCATGATTACTTCGAATCGGAAAAGGATGCAAAGGTGTTCTATGACGAGCTCTGCTACATGCTTGCAAATCAGATGGCCGCTCCCAATAGCCCGCAATGGTTTAATACGGGCCTCTACTGGGCGTATGGTATCAATGGACCTGCGCAAGGCCACTATTACGCGGAGCCCGGTAGCGGCAAGGTCAAGCGTTCCCAGGATGCGTACAGCCATCCACAACCACACGCGTGTTTTATTCAGAGTGTGGATGATGACCTGGTCAACGAGGGCGGGATCATGGATCTTTGGGTCCGGGAAGCCCGGTTGTTCAAATACGGATCCGGAACCGGATCCAATTTTTCTGCACTCCGTGGAGAAGGCGAAAACCTGAGTGGGGGAGGCCGTTCTTCCGGATTGATGAGTTTTCTGAAAATTGGAGACCGGGCAGCCGGCGCCATCAAATCGGGTGGAACGACCCGGCGTGCGGCCAAAATGGTTACACTGGATTTGGACCATCCCGATATTGAAGAGTATGTGAACTGGAAAGTCCGTGAAGAGCAAAAGGTTGCTGCCATTGTTACGGGCTCCAAACTAACACGAAAACATTTAAAAAAGATTATTCAGCTCTGCCACCAGTCGGTTGAGATTGATGGCAAGACTCTCAACGGTGCCGTCAGCCGGGATCCGATCAAGAATCGGGAACTCGGGAAAGCGATCCATCAGGCAAAGCGAGATCAAGTTCCTCTAAACTATATTGAGCGTGTCATTCAACTCGCTGGTCAAGGATTTACGGATATCGAGTTTGACGCCTATGACACTGACTGGAATTCGGAGGCCTATCTGACGGTCAGCGGACAGAACTCAAACAACTCGGTTCGTGTGCCCAATTCGTTTATGAGAGCCGTCATGGATGAATCGCCGTGGCATCTCTATGGACGAATCGAGCGAAGAAAAGCGGCCGAGGAGGGACGTGAACCGGAGCCGATGAAAACGCTGGACGCTCGTGATCTGTGGGACCAAATCGGTTTTGCTGCATGGTCGTGTGCCGATCCGGGGACGCAGTACCATGACACGATCAATGAGTGGCACACCTGTCCTGCCGGTGGAGAGATCAAGGCGAGTAACCCCTGTTCGGAGTACATGTTCCTTGACAATACCGCCTGTAACCTGGCGTCACTGAACCTGATGAAGTTCTTTACAGAGGAGACATGCTCGACATTCGATGTGGAATCTCTACGGTATGCGTCCAGACTCTGGACCGTTGTTCTGGAGATCTCCGTACTGATGGCTCAGTTTCCCTCCAAGGAGATTGCAGAGCTCTCCTACAAGTACCGAACACTGGGGCTGGGCTATGCCAATCTCGGGACGGCGTTGATGGTCCAGGGTGTTCCCTACGACAGTCCGGAAGGGTGTGCTATTGCGGGTTCGGTTACATCCATACTGCATATGACGTCCTACAGTGCCAGTGCAGAGATGGCGGGTGAACTGGGAACCTTTGAGAAATTTGACGAGAACCGGGATGCCATGTTGCGTGTGTTGAGAAACCATAAGCGTGCAGCGTGGAATGCAGATGAGGACGAGTATGAAGGATTGACCATCAAGCCGATGGGAATCGATCCGGATATTGCTCCGGACTATCTGGTCAATGCTGCCCGTGAAGATGCAGATCGAGCGGTGGCACTTGGAGAAGAGCATGGCTACCGGAATGCCCAGGTGACCGTAATTGCACCCACCGGGACCATCGGGTTGGTAATGGATTGTGATACAACCGGCATCGAACCCGATTTCGCATTGGTCAAGTTCAAAAAACTGGCAGGCGGCGGCTATTTCAAGATCATCAATCAAAGTGTCCCGAAAGCTCTTTCCAATTTGGGATACAGCGATGAGCAGATCGACCAAATCATCCGCTATGCGAAGGGAAGCGGGTCTCTCAAGGGATGTCCGCACATTAATTACGAAACACTGGGAGAGAAGGGCTTTACCGAGGAGAAAATATCCGCTGTTGAAGAGGCACTCCCGGGAAGTTTCGATATCAAGTTTGCTTTCAATCAGTTTACGTTGGGTGAAGAGTTCTGTCGAGACACACTGGGGATCAGTGAAGCTCAACTGGCCGACTACCAATTCGACATGTTGCGCTATCTCGGATTCAGCAAGGATCAGATCCAGGAGGCAAACGACCATGTTTGCGGGACGATGACGGTGGAAGGTGCACCACATCTGAAGGAGGAGCACTTGCCGGTTTTTGATTGTGCAAACAAGTGCGGGCGTACCGGCACACGGTTCATATCCGCAGAAGGTCACATTCGAATGATGGCCGCAGCACAGCCGTTTATCTCCGGGGCCATTTCCAAGACGATCAACCTCCCGAACGAGGCGACCGTAGAAGACATCAAGGAGGCGTACATGCTCTCCTGGAAACTGATGTTGAAAGCCAACGCACTCTACCGGGACGGTTCGAAGTTGAGTCAACCACTCAACTCCATGAGTGATGTTCTCGAAGAGTTGGACGAAGAGTTTGAAGAGGATGCACAAACCGGGCAGGATGAGATCGTACGTACGGCCGAAAAAATCATCCACAAGTATGTTGCCAGTCGAAAGAAGCTTCCGTTCCGACGAACCGGGTACACTCAAAAGGTGAAGATTGGCGGTCAGAGTATGTATCTCCGAACCGGAGAGTACGAAAATGGTCAGTTGGGTGAGATTTTTGTAGACATGCATCGGGAAGGGGCTGCCTTCCGAAGTCTGATGAACTGTTTTGCCATCTCCATTTCGCTCGGATTGCAGCATGGAGTTCCTCTTGAGGAGTTTGTCGATGCATTCGTCTTTACAAAGTTTGAACCGAGCGGGATGGTCAATGGTAGTCCTCATGTGAAGATGACTACATCCGTGATCGACTACATTTTCCGGGAACTGGCGGTAACCTATCTGCAGAGAGAGGATCTGGCCCATGTTCCGCCGGAAGAGATCATGACCCGAAAATTGAGACCTTCAGAAGAAGAGGAGTTGGCGCGAGAAGTCGCTCATCGTGTTCAGTCTCCTGTCCGGGAGACGATTCCTTCGGCTGAACCCGGTGTTTCAACGAGATCGGAATCGACCGCATCTGAAGAGCAAGGTGATTACAAACGAGCCAAGCAGATGGGCTATACCGGAGATTCATGTACCGAGTGCGGAAGCATGACCATGATTCGAAACGGCACCTGTCTCAAATGTATTACGTGCGGCTCAACTACGGGCTGTTCTTGATACTTGGATAATTATTGCAAGATCAAAAGGGTACGGATGCTCTCATTCGTACCCCTTTTTTTTGAGCATAATGTGACGAGTTCAACAGTATTCCTGGGGGAGGTTCCCGGAATCAGAAAGGGTATACCGACAGGTCAATTCGCCAGATGATCG
>JBNJFK010000213.1:0-3481 GCA_051746765.1 Bacteroidota bacterium | reverse complement strand
CAATTGATCAGGTAGTAGGCCGACAGATTATCGATTCAAGAGTAAATCCAACGGTGGAGGTGGATGTCATCCTGGCCGACGGTACAATTGGACGTGCTGCCGTACCATCGGGTGCCTCTACGGGTGAACACGAAGCGGTCGAATTGCGGGACGGAGATGCCGGCAATTACCTTGGGAAATCGGTAGAGAAAGCGGTGGAAGGAGTGAACGGTGCAATCCATGATGCACTCTATGGATTTCCGGTCGAGCGGCAGACGGATCTGGATGAACTACTGATCGAATTGGATGGAACACCGAACAAAGCCAAACTGGGTGCGAACGCGATATTGGGAGTATCCCTTGCTGCAGCCAAGGCCTCTGCATATGCGCTCGGTCTTCCGCTCTATCGCTATCTGGGTGGAGTGAATGCAAAACTGATGCCCCTGCCGATGATGAATATCATCAATGGTGGATCCCATGCCGACAACAATGTCGACCTTCAAGAGTTCATGATCATGCCTGCCGGTGCAAAAGATTTTTCCGGCGCTCTTCAGATGGGAGCCGAAGTTTTTCACAATTTGAAAAAGGTACTCGGGTCCAAGGGTTACAGTACAGCTGTCGGGGATGAAGGGGGCTTTGCACCCAACCTGAAATCGAATGAAGAGGCAATTGAAGTGATTCTGGATGCCGTCGAGAAGGCGGGGTATACTCCCGGCGACGATATGTTAATTGCATTGGATCCGGCCACTTCCGAGTTCTACAACAGCGAGGAGAAGGTATATGAATTTCGATGGAGTGACGGAAGCAAACGGGACGCCGACGAAATGGTCGGTTTTTGGAAAGAGTGGGCCGAGAAGTACCCCATCATCTCGATTGAGGATGGAATGGACGAGAATGATTGGGAGGGGTGGGAAAAGCTCACTGCCGAAATCGGAAAGCATGTCCAGCTGGTAGGAGATGACCTGTTTGTGACCAATACCGAGCGACTGGCCAAAGGAATCAAGAACGGAATTGCCAACTCCATTCTAATCAAAGTGAATCAGATCGGTACGCTTACCGAGACACTCGATGCGATTGAAATGGCACATAAAAACGGATATACGGCCGTTATTTCACATCGATCCGGCGAAACAGAGGATACCACGATTGCCGATTTGGCTGTCGCCACCAATGCCGGTCAAATCAAGACAGGGTCGATGAGCCGGACCGACCGGATTGCGAAGTACAACCAACTACTCCGTATCGAAGAGGAGCTCGGAGATAGTGCACTCTTCCTGGGCCGGGATGTATTCGGAATGTAGGCCGATTGAGTCGAGACCGGAGACTTAAATGGGCTCCGGTCATCTTCTCCGTTGAATACGAGTCTGGCAGATCATGAACCTGGATCGTCTCTCCATACAGCAGTTCCGCAACCATTCAGAGACGACGGTCGATTTCGCTCCGCGAATAAATGTCGTGACCGGCCGGAATGGAGCAGGGAAGACCAGTCTCATTGATGCAATCCACTATCTCTGCATGAGTCGGAGCTTTGTATCCACGAGCGACCGGTACGTCGTTCAAAGCGGAGAGAGCTGGTTTATGCTGGAAGGTACATTTCGCGGAAAAATTCGGTCTGAGTTTCGCGTCGGTTGCTCCTATGACAAAGGGGAGGGGAAGAAAATTTTTGTCAACCGGAGCCCGCTCGATCGGTTCTCGGATCTGATCGGCATGGTGCCGGTTGTCGTTCTGAGTCCTGAAGACCGAAAATTGACGGACGAAGGCCCGGTCTGGCGTCGATCCTTTTTGGATTGGTTTATCAGCCAACTCTCCTCTTCCTATTTGCGGGATCTGATTCAATACCAACGGGTGCGTAAGCAGCGGAATCGGGTGTTGCAGCAGTTGGCCTACTCGTCCTCACTGGATACAGCAACGCTGGACCCCTGGGACGAGCAGCTGGTTCGGTATGGTTCCAGGTTGATGATCGTACGACATCAAGTCATCGAGAGGCTCCGGGAGTATTTGGCCGATCAGTACAAAGCTCTTTCCGGAATGAAGCATCGTCCGAATCTGGTCTATCAGACGCTGTGCGATGCGAGTCAGCAACCGGAGAAGGTAACGTCTGACTATCGAGAGAAGCTGACTGAAAACCGGGAGCGGGAATTGGAACGGGAGCAGACATTGACGGGACCTCATCGTGACGAGGTGGTCTTCTATCTGGGCGACATGGAACTTCGAAATTACGGATCGCAGGGACAACACCGCCTCTTTACCATCGCTTTGAAATTGGCGCAACTTTTCTATTATTCGGATGAGTTGGAGGACCTTCCGATCATGCTGTTGGACGACGTGTTCGGGAACCTGGATGCAGCGACGTGCCAACTGGTTCTCGAAATGTTGCAACACCATCCGGGACAGATTTTCATAACATCCGCATCGGAGTCGCCGTTCGAGCGATTGCCCATTGACTGGACCGA
The DNA here is from genome assembly GCA_051746765.1 of Bacteroidota bacterium. Lineage (GTDB taxonomy): Bacteria > Bacteroidota > Rhodothermia > Balneolales > Balneolaceae > JBBEBE01. The sequence continues at coordinate 1,049 of JBNJFK010000213.1, read as the reverse complement.
GCAGAACGCGTGGTTTCTGGTCGATGCCGGGGTTATTCAGAGGAAAACATTATGAGTTATTCAAATCGGCCAAAAGCACTGGGGGACCTTCTGAAGGGCTATATGAAACGGTTACCCGGAAATCAAGAGGTTCGAAAAGGGTTGGTGCTGCACTGTTGGCCGTCGGTTGTGGGTGAGCGGGTAGCGTCGGTTACGGAGAAACTGACATTTGACGGCGACAAGCTGGTTGTGTATGTGAAGGGGGAGGCCTGGCGACATGAGCTACACTCCAATCGGTATACCATTCGGGAGCGTCTGAATCGAGAAGTCGGAAGCGAGGTTATTCGGGAGGTAATCGTCCGATGTTGAAGAGCTGGATCGATCGAATCAAACAGTGGTTTCAGGAGGACTCCTCTCGCCCGGATCGGGAGACGGACGGTGCATATCTTCCCAGAGAGAAGGTATTGGTCTTTGGTCTGTCGCTGATCCTTGCCTTCTGTCTCTGGTTCATTGTCAACCTGAGTCGTGATTTCTCCATATCGATCGACATTCCGATAGATGTCGAACACCTGTCAGAGGAGATGGCACTGGTCCAGGACCCACCACGTCATGTTCAGGTTGGACTGACCGGTGAGGGATGGAATTTGATCTCGATTTATCGAAATCCACCAACACTTACGGTTGAATCGACGGAACAGGATGTGAACCTGTTCGAAGTCGTTCAGCAGCAGCTATCCGTTCTGTCCGAGGTCAATGTGACACAAGTCCGACCGGCGCGAGTCCAGTTGGAGCTGGAAGAGAAGAGTTCACGAGAGGTGGTTGTGGTCCCTAATCTGAAGATTCAATTGCGAGACAGGTTTCGACTGTTGCAAGAACCGGTTGTGACCCCGGAGAGTGTACGTATCCGGGGAGCCGAAAGTGTTGTGAGTGAAGTAGACACACTCTATACAGCCTCCGTTTCCCTTCAGGATGTGAACAGAAGTGGCGAAATTCGTCTTCCAGTATTGTTGCCGGACAGCGGGCTCGAACTGGACGAACCAGAGGTTCATGTAGAGTATCAAGTGGCCGAA
>JBNJFK010000212.1:0-3510 GCA_051746765.1 Bacteroidota bacterium | reverse complement strand
CGTTTCACTCGATTGCCCGTCCGACTCCTGGGTGGCCGGATCACCGGCAAATAGCTCCGGAATCTGATCGGAAAGATAATCCCTGCGAAAAGCCCGATACCAGAGATCGTTTCCGGACGACTGCTCGGCGCCAACAAAGCTGTTTATATAGTGGTCACCGAATTGCCGTTCGTAGGTCACCCTCAAATTGACAAACGTCTCGTTGTCATTGAAGGTCTCCTGCTCGAGCTGCGGTGCCGTCAGGCGCCCTCCACGAAGCGGAATGTAGTCGCCCTGGCTGTCCCGGTTGTAAACGACCCACGGCGTCTGCCAGTTCTTGTCAATCGTCGAGTTGTCGTTGTAGACGAAATAACCGTCCATCCCCAGACCATCGACCTGCGGAATTCGCGCATCAAACCCGACTTTTCCGGAGAATCGTCGTGTTTTCGTCGTCTGGCCTCCCGATTCATCGGTCACCATGACGGACGGGTTCAGTCCCTGCTCGATTCCGGCAGACGGATATCCCGGTTCATACTCGACCGGCATCATCGGTAGTGCCATGAGCCATCCGAAGGGGTTCTCCGCTCCGGGTCGAAGACGATCATCCAGTCCGACATTGATGTCGGCATTCACATTGATGTTTTCGTTGATTCGGGCATCCACATTGGACCGCAGGGTATAGGTATCGAACTCATGCAGACCCTCTTTGAAGATCGAGTTCTGCTTTCCGTACGACCCCGAAACCGAGTAACGAATCTGTTCGGACCCGCCACGTACACTCATATTGTGCGAGCTCTGCAAAGCATAGTCTTTGAGAACCTCACCATACCAGTCGGTATTCGGATAGTTTTCCGGATCCGAGCCGTCCCGAAAGGTTTCGATCTCCTGTTCGGTGTATCGCGGCTGCTGACCATCGGCAACCAATCGCTGGTTCACATATTCGGCAAAGGTGGCTGAGCTCGCCAGATCCGGAGTCCGGGTCGGCTGGCTGATCCCCTGGTTGAAGGAATAGTTGATGACCGGCTTTCCGACCGACCCTCGTTTGGTGGTGATCAGGATGACCCCGTTGGCAGCCCGAGCGCCGTAAATGGCCGCTGAAGCATCCTTCAGGATACTGATCTGCTCGATGTCGTTCGGATTGATCCGTTCCCACCCGGCCGGGCTCTGAACACCATCGACCACCACGAGGGGTGATGTCGATCCCGTCGTGTTCTGACCACGAATCAAGAGAGTGGAGGTATCGGCACCCGGTTCACCGGACCGGTTCAGAGCAACCAGACCCGGCATCAGACCGGCCAGTGAATTGGTCACGCTAACGGTGGGAGCCGATGATATTTCGCGGTCACCCGCCCGGGAAATGGATCCGGTAAGCGTTGCAGCCCGTTGGGTACCATACCCGACCACAACCAGTTCGTCCAAGTCGGTCACAGCCGATGTGAGTTCCACATCGATGACCTCGCGACCGTCGACAGAAACAGTCTCGGAGTCGTATCCGATATAGGAGAAGACGAGCGTTTGGTTGGGCTCCGCAACCAGGGAGTATTCACCATCCACATCCGTCGTGGTTCCGCTTGTGGTCTCCTGAATAACAACCGTCACACCGGGTAACGGATCTCCGGTTTCGGCGTCGGTTACGGTTCCGGTGACCTCTTGGGGTTGTGCATGAACCGGGGTCGTCGCGACCAGGATCAGCACCATAAAACAGAGCGCAGCTTTGAGAGACGTTAACCGGTTAAGTTCCCGAGCAAATGAGAAGCTTGGGTTTAACCGGTTAAGTTTCCTGGCGCCATACACGAGTAGTAGTCGTTTGGTTCGCATAAGAAACGTGTTTTAGTGATAGGGAGTTCTACAGCTGAGAGTAGCTTACTAAAAAGAGAAGAAGGTTGCAAAACGGAGTCGGCAAAAAATTTTTATCCCCTTCATGAATCAGAAAAGGGCTTTTCAAACCCTCGTTTCCGATTTCATCGATCGTCCGAAAAGAGGATTGATATCTGCCTCTTGCTCACGTTTTTGGACGATTTCAACAGATTCGTTATCGAAAAAAAGTAGACGAAACTTCTGCTGAAATGGAAGAATTTGTTTCGGAATCCAGATCGGTTTTATCCAAAATCAGAGCTGTATGGCTTTACCGGATAAGGAGACCGTGTGCGTGACGATCCACAATTGATTCTCACAACCGGACTCGACACATTTGCCCCCTCCACTCAATCCCGCAATACGCGTCCGATCTGGCGGACCGCCTGGCGGATCCGGTGGGTGTTCTCGACCAGACTCATGCGGACAAACCCCTCACCGGCAGGTCCGAACCCGATTCCCGGAGAGACCAGGACTTCGGCTTCATCGAGCAGCAATTCGGAGAATGCGAGCGACCCCTTCATTCGGAACGGCTCTGGAATGGGGGCCCAGACAAACATTCCGCCCCGATTCTTCTCGATCTCCCACCCGTAGCGAGCCAACCCCTCGTGCAGCACATCCAGTCGCCCTTCATACTTCTTGGCGATTGCAATGACATTGTCCCGTGTCTGCTTCAAGGCGGTAATTGCCGCCACCTGAATCGGGGTAAAGAGACCGTAGTCGAAAAATGCCTTGATCCGGGAAAGCAGAGAGATCACCTCCGGGTTGCCCACACAGAAACCGCAGCGCCACCCGGCCATGTTGTAGGATTTGCTCATGGTCATGAATTCGACCGCGATCTCCTTCGCTCCGGAAACTTGCAGAATGCTCGGGGCACTGTACCCGTGAAAGGTGATGTCCTTGTAGGCGAAATCGTGAATGATAAACACGCCGTGCTCCCGGCACCAGGGAACGAGTGTCTCGAAGAAGTCGAGATCGACCGTCTCACCGGTCGGGTTGTGGGGAAAATTGAGGAAGAGCACCTTTGGCGTCCGGTCCAGCGCTTCGAGCGAACCGATAAATGCATCCACGTCCCGGGTGACCGGTACGGTCGCCACATCTCCGCCGGCGATTTTCACACTGTAGTAGTGAATCGGAAAGTAAGGTTCGGGAACGACGGCCAGATCGCCTTCACCAATGAGTGCCAACACCAGGTGAGAGAGTCCCTCCTTGGAGCCAATGGTGGCGATAACCTCTCTCTCCGAAGCGAGATCCACATCATAGAGATCCTTGTAGTGCTCGGAGACGGCCCGCAAGAGATGAGGAATCCCGGTCGCACGCGCGTAGCGATGCGCCTTCTCGTCCTCGACCACATCGTGGATCTTCTGAACCGTCTCCGGAGAAGCCGGCATGTCGGGATTTCCCATCCCGAAATCAATAATATCGATTCCTTCACTCCTGCGACGCTGCTTCTCTGCATTCAGGCGGCCAAACAGGTAGTCCGGAAGTTCCTTCATGCGACGGGACGGCTCTACGGGCAGATCACTCATCTTGTTTTGACTCCATTCTCGGTAATGAACCGGCCTCCCGGAGGCGGGAAGCCGCAGGTGGATGCAACCCGGAATGTACAAAAAACGGGTTCCATCTGCTCTTCCCAAACCATTCATACTCGCGCCCGGCAGACTCCCGCCTGAGGCT
>JBNJFK010000211.1:0-3540 GCA_051746765.1 Bacteroidota bacterium | reverse complement strand
CTCCATTTCAAATGCGTTCTCGTAATCAAGTGCACTCCAGGGTCGTTGTACCATCGATTGGGCAGTCTGGGTTGAGTCCCTGCCCGACAGCTCCCGAAGCAACAACTGCTCTTCCTGAAGTCCGTTCAGCGGTAGGGATTGCGCGTAAAGGGATGGGACTCCACACAGGAGGAGAAGCCCCATCACCATCGATTGGAACGCAAAAAGAGACGATATGTAAGCGTGTGGTGGCATCCAGTGGGTAGAAATCGGTCGGATAAAATGGACTCTGCCAAGAGGGAGACAAGATAGGGTTCCATCATTTGAATTCCATGATATCGAAACAGGTTGAGATACGACCGGTCATGTGAATCATGAATTCGAGGAGATCCTATGGTACACCATGAAGCAACGCTCCAAAAAAATGAATACATTAGGCACGGATGTTTACGGTGTCGTCACTTGGATGGGCGCACCCGAATGTAATCAAATGGGTGGATGGGACAACCGATTCGAATGGAAGAACTTCTGATCATTGCCCGAGAGGCAGGTCAGAAGATCATGGAGATCTACAACGGGCAGATACGCGTAGAGAAGAAAGATGATGACTCCCCGCTTACCAAAGCGGATTTAGCGGCGCACTACCATATCAAGGAGGGGCTCGAAGAGAGGTGGCCGGAGATCCCGGTTCTCTCCGAAGAGGGAGGAATTCCCGACCACGGTATCCGAAAGGAGTGGAAGCAATTTTGGCTCGTCGATCCACTCGATGGCACCAAAGAGTTCATCAAGCGAAACGGTGAGTTTACCGTGAACATCGCTCTGATCGAAGAGAACAAACCCGTATTGGGCGTCGTACATGTCCCGGCCAGAAATACGATTTACTATGGATCCAAAGAAGAGGGGAGCTATCGTATTCGGGGGAATCGGGATCCTGAGCGAATCTTCTCTCATACACCAGAGGCGGGCCAGAAGTTGCGCATTGTGACGAGCCGTTCCCATGGCTCTACTGAACTCCGGGACATATTGACCGAGAAAGGAATTACAGTGGGCGAAGAGATTCCAGCCGGAAGTTCACTTAAGTTTTGTTTGGTGGCCGAGGGGACCGCGGATCTCTACCCTCGATTGGGGCCCACCATGGAGTGGGATACGGCGGCCGGGGATGCCGTCTTTCGGTATTCAGGCAAGGACGGTGAACGATCCTCTCGCATTCACTACAACAAAGAGAGTCTTCTGAATGAAGGGTTTATGGTGGGGCTGTAAGCATGGAACCAGCCGGGCTGCTTATCCTCGGGATACTTGCCGTGGCCATTTTGGCACTGGCCATGTGGAATCTGTCGGCAGATCTGGTCTTCTTCGGTGCGCTCACAATCATCATGGTATTGGATTTGGTCCCTGTCCATGAGGCTCTTTCCGGATTTTCCAACGAGGGCGTATTAACCATTGCGGCTCTCTATATTGTTGCCTTTGCCATGCAGGAGACTGGAGCCATCCGGCTGATTGTTGATTCTTTATTCGGTAGTACGTCTTCTGTACGTCAAGCCCAGAGACGAATCATGTCCCCGGTACTTCTCATGAGCTCGATTCTGAACAATACACCGATCGTCGCCTCTTTTATCCCCGCGGTCAAGGAGTGGGGGGAGAAGGTGGACATTCCGTCATCCAAGTTGTTCATTCCGCTCAGTTATGCGGCCATTCTGGGAGGTACGTGTACACTTATCGGGACCAGTACGAATTTGATTGTCAACGGGCTGCTTATCGAGAACCAAGGAGTGTCACTCAATATTTTTTCGCCTGCTTGGGTCGGGATTCCTGTGGCTGTTGTCGGGATGGGGTATCTCTACGTTGTTGGAGATAAACTGCTTCCGGATCGTCAGTCCGGTTTTCGATCACTGGAGGACACTCGAGAATACACCATTGAAATGCTCGTTCCAGCTAACAGCCTATTGGCAGGAAAGAGTATTCAAGAAGCAGGCCTTCGGGATTTACGCGGTCTCTACCTGGTTGAAGTGATTCGTGGATCGCATTTGATGCCGGCCGTGGACCCATCCGAACGATTGGAAGAAGGGGATCGTCTCGTTTTCACAGGCATGGTAGACTCGGTCGGAGAGTTGCAACGATTCACAGGGCTCATCCCTGCCACCGACCAAGTGTTCAAGCTCTCCACGCCGCGTCACGAACGACATTTGGTTGAGGCCGTCGTATCCCCGTCCAACTCACTCAACGGATTGACGATCAAAGAGGGGGCGTTTCGAAAGAAGTTTGATGCGGTGGTGTTGGCGGTGAGTAGAGCCGGGGAGCGTATCAAGAAGAAGGTGGGGGATATCCGTCTCCAGACTGGAGATATCTTGCTATTGGAGACCCCTCGGGACTTTACCAAGCGATTTCGACACTCGAACGAGTTTCTCTTGGTCAGTACGCTTTCCAGGAATGGACAACCACGAACGGGGAAAGCGAAACTGGCATGGTTTATTCTCGGTGCCATGGTATTTCTGGCTGCAATCGGAATTCTCTCCATGTTCAAAGCATCCATTCTAGCGGCAGGTGCCATGATCGCAGCTCGGTGTTGCAGCCTCTCCGAAGCACGTCAATCGATCGATTGGAAGGTACTAATTGTGATTGGCTCGGCGTTGGGTATTGGGAGTGCAATTAAGCAGACCGGAGTGGCGGAAGAACTGGTTTATTCCATGCTCTCGTGGACGGGCGGGTCACCGTTCGCTATGCTTGTCGCTACCTATTTGGCAACTTGGATCTTGACAGAGCTTATTACCAACAATGCGGCTGCAGCCTTGATACTCCCAGTTGTTTTTGTCATCGTCCAATCGATTGGAGTAGACTACATGCCCTTTGTTATGGCCGTGATCTTCGCCGCCTCTGCCAGTTTTTCGACCCCCATCGGCTATCAGACCAATTTGATGGTGATGGGACCGGGTGGCTATCGGTTTTCGGACTACGTCAAGATTGGCCTCCCTTTGAATTTGATTGTCGCCACTACGGCGATTTCTTGTATTTTGATTATTTGGCCCTTTTAATCAGAGAACCCCTGTCGTTATGCTCACGAACACGTCGCATTTAAAACAACTTGAAGACGAATCGATCTATCTGATGCGGGAGGTCGCCTCGCAGTTTGAGCGTCCGGCGCTGCTCTTCTCCGGCGGGAAGGACTCCATTGTGATGGTCCACCTGGCGATGAAGGCCTTCTACCCGGGCAAGATCCCGTTCCCGTTGATGCACATAGACACGGGGCACAATTTTGACGAGACCATCGAATTCCGCGACCGCCTGGTCGACAAACTGGGTGTGCGCCTGATCGTCGGCCACGTGCAGGAGAGCATCGATGCCGGTCGCGTGAAGGAGGAGACCGGCCCGGAGGCGAGCCGCAACGGCCTGCAGACGGTCACCCTTCTCGATACGCTCAAGGAGCACCAGACCGATTGCGCCCTGGGCGGCGGGCGGCGCGACGAGGAGAAGGCGCGCGCGAAGGAGCGCTTCTTCTCGCACCGCGACCGGTTCGGCCAGTGGGACCCGAAGAACCAGCGCCCGGAGCTCTGGAGCCTCTACAAC
>JBNJFK010000210.1:0-3555 GCA_051746765.1 Bacteroidota bacterium | reverse complement strand
CGTGCCATTCAGTTCGAGATCGATCGTCAGATTGAATTGGTCGAATCGGGAGGCGATGTCGTCCAACAGACCCTTCTTTGGGATCCGAACAAATTGGAGACTCGGCAGATGCGGTCCAAAGAGGAGGCTCATGATTACCGCTACTTTCCGGAACCGGACATTCCGCCCGTGGTCGTTGAGCCGGAACTTCTCGAAGAGATTCGGGCCGAACTCCCTGAGTTGCCGGACAAGAGGAAGAACCGTTTCGAAAAGGAACTCGGTCTCTCGAATGAAGATGCTGTGACATTGACGGAGAACCGATACCTTGCCGATTATTATGAAGAGGTTGTCGACGCACTCGGAGATGCAAAGGCCGCAGCAAATGTCGTAATGACGGAAGTGTTGCGTGTTCTGAACGAGCAGGGACTCGAGATCCGGTCGTTCTCCATCAAAGCGTCGCGCCTGGCCGAATTGATTACACTCAAACAGGAGGACAAGATCAATTCATCGGCCCTGCAAACGATCTTCAATGAGATGCTCGAACGCGATGATACACCGGCAGATCTGGCCAAGGAGTTGAACCTTTTGCAGGTCTCCGACAGCTCGTTTATCGAGCCGATTATCGCCAGCGTTATCGAGGAGAACCCGGAAGAAGCACAGAAATACAGAGACGGGAAGAAGCAGGTAATCGGGTTTTTCATCGGCCAGGTAATGAAGCAGTCCCGGGGGAAAGCCAACCCAAAGCAGGTCCGTGAGTTGATTGCGGCTTCTCTGGATGGTGAGTCGTCCTGAACGATCTATCGATGACAGATTTGACAAACGTGCAGGTTTCAGTGATCAACGCGATGCATGGAAGTGGATCGCGACAGAATGTGGAATGAGCGAATGAGTCTTAGAACAGGAATTGTTATCGCAGCGGTTCTCTTGCTGTCCGGATGTGGACAAACAGAAGAGGGAGATCTGCACAGAGCTCAGATCTACGGACAAATCACAGTAGATGAAGAACTGGATACGCTCCGGGACTACAGTGAGTTCGAACTGCTGATTCAGCAGCGCCTGGCCGGTGGCCTGCAGACCGACACGGTCTTCCATGCAGAGACTGATGCGGACGGGTACTACGGTGGTGAAGCCCGGTTCAGCAATAGCGGAATCTATTCACTTCGGGTCTCGCGCTACAACGAGGAACTTGCCTGGACCGATCTGGTGTTGGCCCCGGGGGATACGATCGAATTTACTGCAGAATTTCCGGATGTCGAGCAGACGGCAACCATCTCGTCAAGCGAAAACGACCTGTATCGTTCCTATCTTCGACTGCAGACAGGAGTCAACCGTCTGTTCCGTTTTGCGCAGGCAGGGTATGTCACGGGAGATTCCCTCAATCAGGAGATTCAGAAGTGGAGCGATTTGATGTGGGAATTTCATCTGGATCACCCGAACCGGTTTACGGGAAGGCAGTCTGCAGCGGCGTCGCTTCGACTAATGGAGGGATGGAATGACAGCCTGATGGTTACTCGATTGGAGGATGCGGTCGAACGGGATCCTCAATTCATTCCATTTGCTTCGCGCATCGGTGTACAGTTTCATGCGCGAACCGAGGGTTTGGATCGGGCGTTGATCTACCTGGACTCCCTTCGCGGAAAGAGTCCGGACGAAGAGTTTTTGCGACAACTTTCGATGACCCGAGTCAAACTACTTTACGACAGCTCTCGTGTGGATCAGGCACGTCAGGAATTTGAGCAGTTCAAAACGTCATACGCCGGGCGAGAGGATACGGACGCCTGGGTCGAACGGATTGAAGATGATTTGACTCGATTGGCTCCCGGATCGGACATCCCCGACTTCTCTTTTGAAACCGTTGACGGATCCAGGCTCTCCAGAGAGTCGAAAATGGGCTCCCCTTACATTCTGGAATTTACCCGCTTTGACAATCCGCTCTATCAAGACCAGTTCGAACGCAATGTGGCCATTCATCACATCTACAAAAACTACGGGATTGAGTTCATTACGATTCCGTTCGGAGCAAACCAGACGGTACTAAATGCCTTTTTCGAAGAACGATCCAGGCTCTGGCCGGTTGCAACCCCCGAATCGTTCGAACCCGATGAGCTGGTTGAGCAGTTCAACATCAACGTTATTCCGACCCGCATTCTGGTTGATCGTCACGGACATGTGGTACGAAAATACGAAGGAACCGAATATACGGACATCATTCGGGGACTTCGATTGGTCCTGGATGGAGTTGAACCCATGGAACCGATTCAACCCTAAGGAGTCATGATGAACAACTTTCTGATTGCAGGAAACTGGAAAATGAATCAAGGTCCGGAAGAAGCCAGAGACCTTCTAACGGGATTGAATGAGCGAATTCGAACGACGGAAGAACGCGTCGACATCGTTGTCTGCCCTCCCTACGTCACCATCCCGGAAGCTCGAACTATTTTAAATGAATCCGATGTTTCCATTGGTGCACAGAACCTTCATCATGAAGAGAGTGGAGCGTTTACGGGCGAAATCAGTGCATCCATGATTACACAGGCCGGATGCCGATACGTCATCTGTGGACATTCGGAACGCAGAGACCAGTTTGGTGAGACCGATGATCAGATCGCTAAAAAAGTTCAGGCTGCACAGGCTGCGGGATTGATTGCCATTCTCTGTGTGGGCGAACAACTTGATCAGAGAAAGAGCAACGAACATCAAGCGGTCGTCAAACGACAGCTCCAGACGGTTCTTTCCAATCTGAAAGAGCGAGATGCGGCTCGATTGGTCATCGCATACGAGCCGGTCTGGGCGATTGGTACGGGTGAAACAGCCACTCCTGCGCAAGCTCAAGAAATGCACCGATTCATTCGCTCCATATTGGAAGAGAAGTTTGATCATGCTACCGCTGCAGGCATTCGAATTCTTTATGGCGGAAGCATGAAACCCGCCAATGCCCAGGAGCTTCTGGAGCAACCAGACGTGGATGGAGGTCTTATCGGTGGCGCCAGTCTGGATGCATCCAGTTTTACAGAGATCATTTCGATCGCCCAACAAATCGAGAAGTGAAATGGACAAAATTCGGATTCTGCTAATCGGAACCGGTGGTCGGGAACACGCACTTGCGTGGAAAATGGCTCAATCACCTCTTTTGGAAGAGTTGATCATCGCGGGTGGAAACCCGGGGATGGCCACCCTCGGAGAGTGTGTAGAGCTTGACCTGTCGGATAATGAGCGTGTGATTGATTTTTGCATTGAGAGATCCATCTCCCTGGTGGTCGTTGGCCCGGAGCAACCGCTTGTCGACGGTCTTGTCGACGCTCTCGAGGATGCGGATATCGCCGCATTCGGTCCCAGAAAAGATGCTGCGCGCCTGGAAGGGAGCAAGGAATTTGCCAAGGAGTTTATGGAGACGTACCGAATTCCGACCGCAGCTCATCGAACATTTTCCATTGACCAGGCCGATGAGGCTCTTGCCTACATTCGAAATGAAGGTCGATATCCGGTTGTTCTGAAGGCTGATGGTTTGGCGGCCGGAAAGGGAGTCTTCATCTGTGAGGATGATTCGGAAGCCCGCGCACGTTTGAAGCAGATGCA
>JBNJFK010000209.1:0-3582 GCA_051746765.1 Bacteroidota bacterium | reverse complement strand
GATGTCATGCCAACCGCTTCTCGAGCGTGTTTTCCCCGATCCCCGAAGACCTCGACCATCAAATCGGAAAAGCCGTTGATCACTTGAGAATGCTCGGTGAAATCGGGTGCCGCTTTGACCATCCCTTTCGCTTTCACGACGCGTTCGACACGATTCAAATCTCCCAACTCCGCTTTCAGAGTATTCAAAAGGGAGATACCTGTATATCGTGCGGCTTGTTGCCCCTCTTCGAGTGTCAACTCGTCTGTACCCATGGTTCCGTGAACCTGATCACCGTCACCACCCGGAATATCGGGGCCGTGACCTGCCAGAAAGAGCAAGTTGCCGGAACGGACCACACGCCGATAGTTGGCTGTCGGGGGTGTTGGAGGATCCAGTTCGATTCCCATTTCTGTCAATCGGGCTTCCGGATCATAAACATCCGTATCCGACTGCTCCGTTTCGGAAGAGCAGGCAGCGACCAGTCCACTCATGACCAGTAGCAGTACCATCCATTTCATCGATTTCATCATCTTGAGTTGGTTAAGTAAAAAGTTCAGATTCAACGAATGATGGATCCGGCCCTCCGTTGTGACAAAAGGCCCAATCCACGTTCAAGTAAGGTTATCCCTCCACTTCATCCTCGACATGGGATCCATCCGTTGGCGGATTGTCTCTCCACCAGTTCGCGAGGAATGATCCGGAAATGTTCATCCATGGTCCAAATACGGCAGGCGCCAATCCCATCGTTGCCGTTCGTCCGAGTTCAACAGCAATCCCGGACGCCATCCCTCCATTCTGAAGTCCGACTTCAATGGCAATGGTTCGGCAGTCACGCTGATCCATTCCGAGCAATCGGCATCCCCAATAGCCAAAGACATACCCCAATCCGTTGTGGATGATGGCGGCAAGGACCAGCAGAAGTCCGATAGTGAGCAGGCTGTCCCGGCCGGAGGCGGTAATGACAGCGATAATGATCACGATTCCGGCCATGGAGATCGCAGGCATCGCTTTGTGAAGCCATTCGGCTTTCCCCTTGAAGACCGCATTGAAGATCAGGCCGGCTGCGATCGGAAGAATGATCATCTTGAAGATGCTCCACATCATCGGCACAAATTCGATTGGGACAAACTGACCGGCAAACGTCTGCATCAGAAACGGTGTCATGATGGGTGCCAAAAGTGTGGCAACGGCCGTAAGTGTCACGGAGAGGGCCAGATTCCCGTTGGCAAGATAGGCCATCACGTTGGACGCTACACCCGACGGGCTGGAGCCGATCAGTACGACGCCTGCCGCAATTTCAGGTGCAAACCCGAAGACGGTAGCGAGCGTGACACCCACAATCGGCATGATGCTGAACTGGGCAATCACACCGACCAATACCCCTTTCGGCATTTTGATTACGCCGGCAAAATCCCCCAAACTCATGGAGGTCCCCATGCCGAACATGATGACTTGGATGAGCGGTACAATCAACCCTTCGGTATTGTATCCGTTGACATCCCGGATCATGTCAGGGAAATACATAGCCCAGGATACGGCTGCGAAGACCCATATCGTGAAACCGAAACCGCTCACATTTTCGAACCCGCGTACACCAAGTGCAGCAGAAGCAAAAAACAGGATAAGTGGAACACCGGCAGATGCGCCATTCCCGGTCAATATCATGCCCAGCACTACGAGGAGCATGAGCCCGGAGAGCGCCATCAGCCCTTTATAGAGAGTATTGGATGAATTCATTGGACAGTCTCGTTTGAAAAGTTCTGTTTACATGGAATATCAACGGGCACTCCTGTCCCGCCGGTTCCATTAGAAAGATCGTACCTCACCTACCAGGTCCGCTGCTGAAGATACTCCTGCATCTCTTCTATCGGAACCGGAAGACGATCACTTCGACTGTCTGCCTGAATCCACTCGAGAAAATCTTCTTCCATCTCCTCTGACCAACGTTGATCTACCTGACCGGTGGTATAGGCTCCTTCACGAACCCGTTGTTGTGCAAAGGCGTCCCGCAGGCTTACGATCTCTGCAGTCACAACCACTTCTTCAACCATGTGTGGTGGAACAAAAACAGCCCCGATCTCTTTGGCCAAAACCACATCGCCCGGGAATACCGTTACGTCACCGATTTGAATGGGCACATTGATTCCAGCAAGCATGACATCCTCGAGGAAGGTAGGTGACCAACCTCTGGAAAGAGCATTGAATCCGTCAATTCGTTTCAGCTCCTCCACGTCCCGAATGGAACCGTCAAATATGACGCCTCGCTGTGATTTGGAATAGATGGAGTTCCCCAGATTCCCCCCGATGAGGGTCCCTTGTTCGATCTTTCCGAAGTTGTCTGCCACATAAACATCGCCTTCCTGCAGCATGTCAATGGGCCAGGAATTCATCGGACCGATGTGTCCGGCATCCAGTCCCTGTTCAGTCAATCGTTCCTCGATGTCGGGACGGCTTGGAGAAAATTGAGCTGTCAGTACGCGTCCGACAATGGGACGGTCATCAAAGATCGCCTTCCAATCTCCTTCGAACTGATTGGTATACCCACTCTCGTTCAGAAACTGCCAGACATCTTCCACTTTCAGATTTCCGAGTCGGTCTATCAGATCCTGGGATACACGCGGACGACCGTCTTCATAACGCTCTCCCTCCCACTCTGAGGTATAAAAATGGATATCCTCCGTACTTGCAACGACCCGGTCCGTCTGTTCCTGCACATTCAGTTGTGCGCAGACCGTCGTCGATAATGCAAACATCACGATTGTCAATGTGGATAGAAACTTTCTCTTCATAAAGATCATCTTGGGTTTCGTTTAATGAGTGCCTGTTCGATGAACTCCGGCTCAAATACCGAATACTCACATCCGTAGAATCAGAAAAAGTGGCTCCGCAAGATAGCAGAGCCACTCTCCAATTCACAAATCAAAAGTGATTCATACCGAATCCGGACTATCGTTCCCAGCGCTGGGATGCCAGACCGTTCAGGTCATAGACAACCCGTCCTTCTCGAAGGGTGACTTCCGTCTCCAGTTTTTGATCTGCATCGATCACTCGTCGACGTGAATCCAAAAATCCGAACTCACCCTCCCGGATGGTAAAGATTGCGATGTCGGCGACAGCGCCTTCGCTCAAGTGTCCCAAATCCTCTCTTTTGATCACTTTGGCAGGATTCCAGGTCGACGCTGCAATGGCATCGTATACCGGCATTCCCAGCGCCATCATGTTGGAGACCGTGTTGAGCATCGTCTTCATGCCGCCATTCATACTACCCGTGTGCAGATCCGTGCTGATGGTGTTGGGCCAGAGTCCCTGCTCTGTAGCGGGTACGGCATACTCGTAAAAGAAGCTGCCTCCTCCGTGTCCCACATCAAAAATAATCCCTCGTTCCTGAGCTTCCAGCATGCGCGGGCGCAATTGGAAGTCATTATCCGGATCAATAATCGACTGTCGTCCTCCATGACCCGTCATACCACCACCATAGGCGTGAGTATAGATATCGCCGGGGCTCAGTACATCAAAAAAGAGGTCTTCCAATGGAAGTACCGGGTCGGCACCTCCAAAATCGACCATCACCGGAATGTCTGCAACATTTCCGGCTTCGAC
>JBNJFK010000208.1:0-3642 GCA_051746765.1 Bacteroidota bacterium | reverse complement strand
GGTGAGTAGCGGGAGGATTCGTTGGAGGGGGGTGAAGGGTCGGTTGTTCATGGATGGGGTTGATCGGTTGTCCTTGCTGTTTCGGTTGAATATACACGCCGTTTTGTTAAGTTTCTGCCGACACCCAAACTATCATAGGCTCACCAACGACCACTTATGACGCTTTTGCCCCCGGCTATTACCGGATATCGGCTTCTCTGTCCCGTTCTCTGTATGGGGTTGTTGGTTCTTTTCGGCCATCCGGCTTCGGCGCAAACGGGGACTCCGTCCGGTGCATCGCCCAACCCTTCGACGGGTGCGGTTCCCGAGTCGTCCCGGCCATCAGAGGTACCTCCCCTCCCCTCCATGCAGGATCGGCAAAACCCAATTCCATCCTATCCGACGACGTTGAACGACGGGGAGTTTCTAGAGCAATTCTCGGAAGAGGAGAATCCGTCGTTGCCGATGAATCAGCATCGCGTAGAGCCGATGCACAGGGGAGTGGTCGATGACGACTTCATTGAACAGTTTTCCGAACGGGAAGAGTCCGACTCGCTTCTGACCGATATGGACGGGAATCGCTATCCGGTTGTCCGGATCGGCGAGCAGATCTGGATGGCCGAAAACCTCCGGGTGACCCGGTTTCGGGATGGAACTGAAATTCCGGAGCTAGACGACGGGACGGCGTGGCGCGAGACCGACGGACCGGCGCTCAGTTGGCGACCCGACGAGGCGGAAGGGGATCCGGTGACTGGTGCATATTACAACGGGGCGGTGATTCAGAGCGGGCAACTCTGTCCGGCCGGTTGGCAAGTGCCCGGCAGCGAACAGTGGGAGGAGCTCTTTGATTACGTGAATGACGATGTGGCTCCGATCATGTCGTGCGGGCGGGAAGGCGAAGGCGAGGAAGATTGTGTGAATCCGGTGAGACGAGTGGGGGAGGGGGTTCGCTGGAAACGCAACGTCGCCCCGCAGGGGACCAATGAGACCGGTTTCAACGGCGAGCCGACCGGATTTCGAACGTCGACCGGTCAGTTTACCCACACGGGAGAATTGGCGGCCTGGTGGAGCCGGGATCAAGACGGGGCTCCGAACCCGGACACGGGAGCAACGCTGAGCGAAGAGGTGATCCCGGGCTATCGTGGAATTTCCTACAACTACGTTTATCCACTTCGTCATGCCGTTCGCCCGCAAGCCGGATTTCATGTGCGCTGTATGCGGGAGGCGAGCGAGGCTTCTGCGGATCGTCAAGAGTCTGTGTCATCGGGTGATTCATCCGAATCGGAAGCCGACGACGATGAACCGGTCACACCCGACTGGGAGACCACCATCCGTCCGGATCATCCCCGACTCTTTTTCAATGAAGAGAGTGAAGCAGCCGTCATGGAACGTGCCCGCACCACCGAACGCGAGTGGCTGGAGACGATCGAAAAGCGGGCCCTGGATCTTCGTGAGCGTCTGCAGGCCGATCCTTCGCACGAACCGGAAGATTTGGGCCAGGAGGCGGCCATCGCTGCTTTCCTCTTCCGTGTGACCGGAGACGAGAGCTGGAAGGAGGACGCCATCGCCTGGCTCGAGACGAGTATTGATCACTACGAGGAGCGGCTCCGCCAGCGTCGGGAAGTGAAGTGGGATACCGCAACCCGGGTTCACGCGGTCATGGCGTGGGACTGGTTACGCGAAGAGATGGACGAATCGCGAAGCAATCGTTTGCTGCGCCGCCTGATTCACTACACTCACGGTGCCATCACCCATGTAGACGAGATCGCCCGCGAGCATCTGGGCAGCCCGACTACCGGATACTACGGACTTCGCAATCTGGAGTGGTTTCTCGGGCTCACCGCCTGGGGCACGGGGGTAGAGCCGGAGATCACCCGACAATTTTTGGAGACCAGCTACGGGATGACGCAGGACCTGCTCAAGCACCGTAAAAACGCGTCGGGTGATGACGGTGGAGGTGCCTCCTCAACCATCACCTACACCTTTGGTCAGTACCCGTTTGCCGAACAGAACTATCTCTACACCTGGCAGTCGGCCACCGGAGTGGATGATGCCCCGCGCTGGCCCCACATTGCCATGCTGGCCAACTATGTCTACTGGAACTGGATCGAACAGGAAGACGGGCCTCCCCTCGAGTACGGCTACGGCGATGTGCGCCATTTGACGAACGAACTGCCGGTCAACCGCATGTACACGCATCTGGCCAATATTCGTCATCTCTACGGACAGGCCGAACCGGAAGCTGCCGCTCTGGCGGGGTATCTGCAAGAGCGACTTCCCGAACAGGCGAAACGATGGGATCCCTACTTCTTTGTCTACCCCTTTCTGATGCAGGACCTGGAGCAGGCACCACCGCCCCGAGAACCGGAAAGTTCTCCTCTGGCACGTCATTTCGAGAACATGGGACAGGTCTTTTTTCGTACCGGGTTCGGCCCGGAGGAGACCTACGCCCTCTTTGCCGCGGGCGCTGCGCTGGGCCAACACAAGCACTACGACAATCTCCACTTTATCATTGTTCACAAAGGATATTTGGCACTCGACTCCGGGACACGGTACCGGCAGTTTGTAAACGGTCACCATCTGGCCAACTATTACGGGCAGACGGTGGCGCACAATACCCTTCTGATTCATCAACCGGGCGAGCCGGCCTCCAACTACTGGGGGGCGCCGAACGAAGCCGCCCATGGCGGGCAACACCAAACGCTCGGCTCCGACGTCATCGCTTTTGAAAGTGCGGAGGATTGGGCCTACGTCGCCGCCGATGCGACCAGCTCCTACCACCACGGCGAGGACACCCTCGGCGAAAAGGCGGACGAGGTGACTCGGCAGTTTCTGTTTTTGGCTCCCGACCTTTTTGTCATCTACGACCGGGTTGCGAGCACGGACGCCGCCTACCAAAAGCAGTGGCTCTTGCATACGGCACGCGAGCCACGAATCGAGGGCAACCGCTTTGTCGCCGAACATGGCGAGGGTACCCTGACGGGTCGAACCGTCTGGCCGGCCGATGCCACCATGCGTGCTGTCGGCGGCCCGGGTCGCGAGTTTTTGGCCGGTGGACGAAATTGGGAGATCGATCGGGGCCGGCTGAGTGAAGAGCTCGAACTTTTTGGTTGGGGACGAATAGAGGTCGAACCCGGTCAAGCACAACAGAAAGATCATTTCCTGCATGTGCTGCAGGTGGGGGATCGGGGCGAGAGCTCGACAACGGAAGCGATGGTCGAGCAGATCGGCAACGAGACTCGTCCCGGTGTCCGCATTCGGGAGACCGACGGAACCGTATGGGAGATTCAATTTGAACGGGAAGGCTCCCTTCGCGGGACACTCCGGCGCACAGGCGGCGGGAA
Organism: Bacteroidota bacterium; assembly: GCA_051746765.1. GTDB lineage: Bacteria > Bacteroidota > Rhodothermia > Balneolales > Balneolaceae > JBBEBE01. The sequence goes on along the minus strand of JBNJFK010000208.1, from coordinate 319 downwards.
ATCCGACATTGAACGAGCATTACCAGAGACAATCGAACCACAAACCGAAATCGAAAACAATCAACCATGAAACGAAAAGAGTTCTTGAAGAACGGACTGGCAGCTGGAACCTTGATGGGTACGGCCGCTTACGCTACCGGTGCCCGGGCATCCAATTTGAATGTGGAACGAATACAGCCCGGTGACGGAGTGACTCATCCGGACGACGAAGTGGTGGTCGAGCGGGCGCAATCGGGCAAACCTCACGCCGGGGCTGCGCGCGATCCGCGAACGCGACCCCGACCAGCCGACCGGCCTGCTCGTCAGCCGGCGGCTCGTC
>JBNJFK010000207.1:0-3733 GCA_051746765.1 Bacteroidota bacterium | reverse complement strand
CGGAGACGGTGATCGGACGACCGTTAAGCCAGGCCCCCTCTCCCGTGACTGCAACGAACTCCTCCTTCCGTGTCACCTCGATGACCACTCCGACCTTCGGCTTTTTTCCTTCCCACAGTGCGATCGAGACACAGTAGACAGGGAATCCGTAGGCGAAGTTGGTGGTCCCGTCAATGGGGTCCACAATCCAGACCCGCCCTTCGGGCAATCGCGCACCATCGGTCGACTCCTCTCCCATCCAGGCATCTTCGGGGAACGCCGCCTGCAACTCGGCTTCGATCTGCTGCTCGACCGCCACATCGACATCGGTCACCAGATCGTTGAGCGCTTTGTAACGTACACCGAACTCTTTCTCCCGACGGGTTCGCACCGTTTCGGCCCCGTTTCGTGCGGCCGACAGGGCATGATTCAACTCGTTTTGATACTCGGACACCTCAATGCGGCTCATGATACTCCTCTACCTCTACAAATTGGATATCTTTTGATTGGCCTGTTCACTCACTCTTTGCGTTCACTCTTCATCGTATAGGAGAAGGGTTCACTACTTCCCCCTGAAGACCGGCCGGGCGGGTCGGGAAAGAGCTCCTCGGCGCTGTGCCGTTGCATACGGGTGATCTCGTGCTGCGTCTTTTTCTGCAGCGCCACCAGCTCGCGTTTCCGATCCATCGTTGCTTCACGAGCCTCTTCGGCGAACTGGGCCATCAACCGCTGCAAGTAGTTCATTCGCAGAGGTTTGATCGTGCTCTTGATGCTCTTCCATTTGTCGCCGTCACGTTCGAATTTTTTGCCGGTCCGCTCGTGATGGCGATCGCTGGTGGTGTACCGCTCAAGTAGCAGATCACCTGTAAGCGCAGGATAGGGGTGCTCGCGGTGCAGATAGTGTTCCGGCGAAATCGACTCCCCTTGCTGGTGCCGTTCGATGATGTCCAGATAGAACTCCCGAAGCTGGTCATCCTCAAACAGATTCTCGTTGCAGAGTCTCCCCACATAGTCGACCATGTCGCTTCCGAACCGGAGCATAAGCCGAAGCAGCTCCCGCTCGTAGTGGGGCCGACTCCGTTCGGCCGGCGGGGGAGCACTTGACGGGGCTTCCATTCGGGGGGCGTGTGGTGGAGCGTCCGGAGGCGGCCCTTCCCGAAACGGAGATGAATTGGGGGTGGGTGGCCGGGACCGTTCCGCCGTGCGCTCTTCGCGCCTCTTACGCCGTTTTTGGTCGGCCTCTCGTCGCTTCAGAATGCGGTCCAGCTCCTCGAAAAGTTCCCGATCGCTCCCGTTTCGGTAGCGCTGCGTCTTTTGGTGCAGATGCTGTACGAAGACCTGACGTGCCAACGCATCCGGAATGGCGGCGATGTTCTCGAGAAGCCTCTCGATCAAGCGGGTTCGGCCCGACGGGCTCTCCATCTCCCCCTCTTTCTCTGCCTTTCGAATGCGAAAGGTGACAAAATCGGCGGCTTGCTTCTGTTTGAGCTCCTCGAAACTCTCCTTTCCAAACTGACGAACAAACGAGTCGGGGTCTTCGTCTCCCGGCAGTTCGAGCATCTCCACTTCCATGCCCTCGACCAGTGCCACCTCCAGGCCGCGCTCCATCGCCTTCTGTCCGGCCGAATCCGCATCGTAAATCATGATCAGCTTGGAGCCGTAGCGTTTGAGCACACGAATCTGACCCGCAGTTAGTGCAGTTCCCGAAGAGGCGACCACGTTTCCGATCCCCGCCTGTGCAAGAGTGATCACATCGGTGTAGCCCTCCACCAGGATCACCTCTTCCTGCTTCCGAATCTCGTTCTTGGCTCGGTGAATTCCGTAGACCACCTCGCTCTTGTTGTAAACGGGGGTCTGTGCCGAGTTGATGTACTTGGCGGTCTTTTGATCCCCCAACAACCGACCAGCAAACGCGATCACTTTACCCGACGGGCTGAAGATGGGAAACATGAGACGGTCCCGGAACGTGTCGTAATGCCCGTCTCCCCGCTTGCTCGGTTTGATCAGATCGGCCTCTTCGAGGTAGCGGGTCTCGATACCTTCCCGTGAAGCTTCCCGCAACAGCGCTTCTCCCCCCGCCGGTGCATATCCGATGCCGAACTCCTTGATCATCTCCGGACTCATGCCTCGATTTTTTAGGTAGGCACGTGCTTTTTCGGCCTCCTCCTCTTCGCGAAGCTGTCGGAAGTAGTAGAGTCCGGCAAACCGAAGGGCATGGAAAATCCCCTCGCGCTCCTTCTGATGCTCACTCTGCTCCGGATCCTCTTGAACCGGTAGAGAGACTCCGTACCGCTCGGCCAGGGTTCGCATCGCCTCCTGGAAACCGACCCCCTCCATCTCCATGACAAAGCGAAAGATATCGCCACTCTCTCCGCAGCCGAAACATTTGTAGATCCCGAGTCGCGGAGTAACGCTAAAGGAAGGGGTCTTCTCCTCGTGAAACGGACAGAGCCCCATGAAGCCGCTACCGGACCGCTTCAGACGAACGTAGTCCCCCACCACTTCGACCAAATCGGCCGCGTCGCGAATCTCCTCCTTCTTTTCATCTGTTATCCTCATATCACTGCCTTTATGATACAACATTTCATCGACCTCTGGCAGTCATCCAATGCCTTCTGGATTGGATTCCGACACCAACTCCACTTTGGCAAATGAACCAGATGGTGGTATATTCCTGACGCAAAATTTCCGGACCCCGGAGTCGAACAGACGAATCTAACGATCTTCATACATGAGTGTTCTAGTAGGCAACGATACACGACTAATCGTACAAGGTTTTACCGGTAGTGAAGGGACCTTTCACGCCGAGCAGATGATTGAATACGGGACCAACGTCGTTGGTGGAGTGACTCCGGGCAAGGGTGGTACGACCCACCTCGATCGACCGGTTTTCAACACCGTATCCGAAGCAGTCGAACAGGAAGGCGCCAACACATCGGTTATCTTTGTTCCCCCGCCCTTTGCCGGAGACGCCATTTCGGAAGCGGTCTTCGCCGGCATCAAGACAATCATCTGCATTACGGAGGGTATTCCCGTCCGCGATATGATCATTGCCAAACAAATTGTCAATAACCACGGAGCCACACTTGTCGGCCCGAACTGTCCGGGCGTTATTACACCCGGGGAAGCCAAAATCGGTATCATGCCTGGCAACATCTTCACACCCGGAAATGTCGGGCTCATCTCCCGATCCGGAACCCTGACCTACGAAGCGGTCGACCAGCTCACCAAAGTCGGTCTCGGACAGAGTACGGCCATCGGTATTGGTGGAGACCCCGTCATCGGAACCAACCACACCGATGCGGTCAAATTATTCCAGGAAGATCCGGATACCGAATCGATTGTCCTGATTGGCGAGATTGGCGGAACGGCAGAAGAAGAGGCGGCCGCCTACATCAAAGAGCATGTCACCAAGCCGGTCGTTGCCTTTATCGCCGGTAGCACGGCCCCTCCCGGTCGTCGAATGGGCCACGCCGGTGCGATTATCTCCGGTGGAAAAGGAACGGCTCAAGACAAGAAACAGGCATTGGCCGACGCCGGCATCACGGTCGTCGAGAGCCCGGCAGACATCGGAGCCACGCTCAAAGAGATCCTCTGATCGGTTCACGAATCAAAGCGCATGTCAAACCCGGTGGCCGCCACGCGTCCATCGGGTTTTTTTATGCCCGAACGTTTCGGAATGGATCTGGAACGGTTCCCCAAACAGCGATCCTGTCCAGGTAAACATGCCAGCTCATCTGCGAACCGCGGCTCC
>JBNJFK010000206.1:0-3754 GCA_051746765.1 Bacteroidota bacterium | reverse complement strand
GACGGGACCGGGAGCTGGTTATCGTTGCGCCAACGGGTATCCAATCCTTCGTGGAGTGGAACCTGTCGTTTAGTAAAGTCGATATACAATTCCCCATTCGATTTGTGGAGATTGAGGAGGATTTCGAGGGAGGGGTGGTACTGGATGAAGAGGAGTATTATATCGAAGCCCGTCCGTTGAAACACAATCGATTTTGTCTCGGATTTCGCTACCAGGAGAAGGACAAGCCAGGCAAGGTGGATGCCGACAAGGCGACTAAAATGGGCATTGACGAGGATTGGCAATACAAGGAGTTGAAAGCGGGAAATGATGTGACACTGGATGACGGATCGGTGGTTCCGTCTGCCGAGATCGTGGGTCACCCGCGACCGGGCGACAGTTTTGCCTACATCACCGATTCGACCTATTCACCGAATTCTGTCAAACTGGCAATGAATACAAACATTTTGGTTCATGAAGCCACATTCAGTGCGAGTTTGAGCGAGAAAGCTGCCGAAACGGGCCATTCGACATCTCTGGACGCTGCTCGTGTGGCGAATGAGTCCCAGACCAAACTATTGGTGATCACACACTTTTCTGCCCGATATACCAATCCATTTGTTCTCCTTCGGGAGGCTCGTCAAGAATTCTTCCCTGCGTGGTTGGCAACCGAGTTGCGACCGATCTTTACCGATCCGGCGCACGAGAAAGGAATTATCGAGCCGCGTGTCTACATCAAAGAAGTGAGCGAACGAACAGGAAAGGAGAAGCGCGGTGGATCATCGCGGTCCGGAAGGACGCAGAATCGATCGTCTGCACTGCAGGGTCGAAAGCGCCGAGCGAAATCTTCGAACCATTCATCCGGAAAAGATCAGCGGCGAACCGGGCTTCGCCGTCGATCGGAATCGAGCGGTTCAAAAGAGGGACGCTCTCGCCGTCGTCGGTCGGACCGGGAGCAGACATCCCGGCCGCCGAGACCCATTACGCCACGAACACCGTTTGATGATTTTGACCGGTTTTAATCGAGGATCGATTTGAATAGAAAGGGGGACTCCGGTGGCGTTGATTCTGAACTGATTCGGCGTCTGTACCAATTTGTAAAACCGTATCGATGGTCACTGCTTGTTGCGCTCGTTCTTACGTTGGCCGCTGCTTGGTTGGGCACGATCCGGCCCAAATTGACTCAGGTTGCGGTCGATGACTATATCGCCCCCGGTGATTTTCAGGGGCTCTATACGATCATTCTTCTGTTGGTCGCTGCACTTGTAGGTGAATTTATTCTTCTTATCGCGAATACCTATCTGACACGATGGGTTGGGCAGAGTGCCCTACACGATCTGCGGACCACTGTCTTTCAAAAGATCCAGTCTCTGCACATTCAGTTCTTCGACCGCAACCCGATCGGCCGGCTCATTACGCGGACGACGAGCGATATCGAAGCGTTAAGCGAGCTCCTTTCCGACGGGGTTGTAAATATGATGGGAGATCTGTTCCGGATTGTCTTCATCCTCTATTTCATGCTGGCCATGAGTTGGGAGCTGACACTGATCTCCATTCTCGTTCTTCCAGTCTTGTTTTATGCCACGTTCCTGTTCAAGTCGAAGGTCCGGGTCGCATTTTTGGATGTTCGGGATCAGATTGCCCGATTGAATTCGTTTGTGCAGGAACACATCAATGGGATCTCCATTGTTCAACTTTTCAACCGGGAAAAGAAGGAGCAAGAAAAGTTTCGTAAATTAAATGCCGCCCACAGGGATGCCCACATTCGAACGATATTTTATTTTGCCATTTTTTGGCCGGCTGTTGAAGTATTGGCCAGTTTGGCAATGGCGCTTGTCGTCTGGTATGGTGGCGGAAGAGCCTTGATGGGGCAAATTACATTCGGAGTACTGCTTGCCTTTATTCAGTACGTACGTCAATTTTTTAATCCGATTCGTGGATTGAGCGAGAAGTATAACACACTCCAATCGGCACTCGCCTCGTCAGAGCGAATTTTCGGAGTATTGGACACGGAGCATGGAGTGAAGGAGACCCCGACTCCCGTAGAACTTCCGGATTTAAAAGGGAAGATTGAGTTCGAAAATGTCCATTTTCGTTACAATGAAGATGAAGAAGTTCTTCGGGGTGTCACGTTCACTGTCTCCCCTGGTGAACATGTGGCTGTTGTGGGAGCCACAGGTGCGGGCAAGACGACGTTGATCAATTTGTTGCTTCGGTATTACGACATACAGGATGGGGTGATCCGTTTGGATGGCGTTCCGATCCAGGACCTTCAACTGGATGTTCTTCGTTCAAGTTTTGGTTTGGTCTTGCAGGATCACGCTCTCTTTTCGGGAACGGTCATGGAAAACATTACACTGGGGAATGAATCCATTACTTCCGAAGAAGTTATTCAGGCCGCCAGGGAAGTAGAAGCAGATCCTTTTATTCGTCGACTTCCGGGAGGGTATAACTATCTTTTGGCCGAACGGGGAGCATCGCTCTCGATGGGACAGCGACAGTTGATCTGCTTTGTCCGGGCCATGGTGTACGATCCGAAAATATTGATCCTGGATGAAGCGACTTCAAATGTCGATTCCGAGACGGAACAACTGGTCACCAGAGCATGTGAACGTATGATGGAAGGGCGTACCTCGATCATTATTGCACACAGGTTGTCGACCATTCAAGGCGCAGACAAGATATTGGTGATGCATAAGGGCGAGCTCCGGGAGATGGGGTCGCACAAAGAGCTGATGGCTCGTGAAGAAGGAATTTACCGGAAACTGTATGAATTGCAGTACCGTGACCAGAAGCAACCCAAAATCACGAAATAGATCGAACGAAACATGATTCAATCCGACAGACTTGACGAAGACTTTGAGCGTCTCGAGGCGCTCAGGGGGTATCTTTGACTATGACCAACGCAAGGTCCGAATTATAGAGTTACAGGAACAGGTACAGGATCCTTCGTTTTGGGATGATCCGGACAGCGCACGCGAAGTGATGCAGCGACTGGATCAAGAGAAAAGTATTCTGCAACGATGGGACGACTTGAATGAGCTTCGGGAGAGCATCCAGGTTTATCAACAGTTCCTGGACGAGGGAGAAGACGTTCGGGAGGAGTTGGAGGCTGAAGTAGCGACTTTTCGCAAGCAACTTCGCGAATTGGAGCTCCGGAACATGCTTCAGGGAGAGGATGATCATCGGGATGCCATCTTGACGATTAATCCCGGTGCGGGTGGAACTGAAAGCCAGGATTGGGCCGAGATGCTTCTGAGAATGTATCGGCGTTGGGCCGACCAGCAGGGCTACTCTGTGGATACGCTCGATCTGCAGCAGGGGGATGTCGCCGGTATCAAGAGTGTAACGTTGGAGATTCGGGGCGAGAACGCCTATGGCTTCCTGAGATCCGAAAGCGGTGTTCACCGGTTGGTTCGTATTTCACCATTCGACAGTAACTCCAGACGCCACACTTCGTTTACGTCTGTGTTCGTATCACCGATGATTGACGATACGATCGAAGTCGACATCAACGAGAGTGAAGTCGAGATGCAGCGGTTTCACGCCAGTGGTGCCGGTGGTCAGAATGTAAACAAAGTCGAGACAGCGGTCCGGCTCATTTGGGAGGGGACTCTCTCGGACGGAAATGAAGAGCGGGTGGTCGTTGAATGCCAACAGGAACGGTCGCAGCTTCAGAATCGGGAAAAGGCGATGGTCCTTCTGACGTCAAAGATCTATGAGCTGGAGAAAGGCATTCGTGAGAGGGAGATGGAGACGATCCAGGGAAGTAAGA
>JBNJFK010000205.1:0-3791 GCA_051746765.1 Bacteroidota bacterium | reverse complement strand
TTCGCCAGGGGAGAGCAGACGAGGCTGCTGAGTGGCTTGCGCGGGGAGAAGATCTGATTCCATTCAGGAACGAAAATCGGGACTGGACGCTTCCGGCTCTCTATGCTTACCGATACGCACAAGCAGGGGCGATAGATCGTGCCACCGATTTGGCGGCACGTGTTCAAGAACGAATTCTCTACTGGATGGAGGTCGATCTGGACAAACTTGAACAGTCGGAATTGGAACTCATGCAGGCAGAAGGCGAACTTGAAAGTGCCCGACAGCAAGCCCGAACATCCACAGCTCGGGAGGTTCAGCAAGAGCTGAACCGACTGGATCGGCGCATAGAGCAGAGGATGAACGATCTTTCGTTCTCTGTGAGTCAACTCACCATCTTGCAGCGAGTATGGTATCTTGCCGACCATGAGGATCGCGCAGAAGAGTTGATGCAGACAGTCGATCAATTGACAGAAGGCCGCATCCTTCTTCCTTCGGACAGAGAAGAGAATGCCCGGCAGATCGAACGGTACAATCTCGGTATTTAGGAATTTCCCATGAATGATCGGTCCATTCCGGAACTCTACAACCCGTCAGACGAATCGCTGACGGTGACCGAAGCAGAACTGTCTGCAATATGCTCCGAAATCGAATCCACCGAAAACGTCCGTTTTCACTTGTTGGAAGTGGTCTACATTGGATCCGACGAAATGATCCGTTTGAACAGAGATCACAAAAAGCACAACTATCTGACGGATATACTCACCTTTCCCTACCATGACGAAGGGGCCTCGGATCTGGAGGCAACCCTCTACTGCAGCCCGTCACGAATCCGTGAACAAGCATCGGAATGGGACGTTCCGGAGAGAGAAGAGTTCATTCGGGTTTTCATTCACGGCCTGCTTCACCTCTGTGGCTATGATGATCAGTCAGAATCGGACCGGGAACGAATGAAGGAGCGCGAGGAGTTCTACCTGTCCAAATGGCGTGAATTATCCAACAACAGGGAAATGACGTAGCTACCGGAAGATCAGGGAGCTTCTGACACACCGGTAACATATCGAATGGCACCCAGGATTTGATTCTTGAAATGAGGATTCTTCCATGTCGTCTCGGAGTGTCCCAGGACGGTGTAGAAAGCCCTTCCCTGGTCCATCGTGTGATACCATGAAGCCGGATGATATCCCGGATGTTCACTCCCTTCAATCGATTCGGTATTCAACTCTGCCAATACCGTCACTCCCTCTGGTAGTTGACGAAAATTGTACCACTCATCTGTAATCGTCCAGCGCGGTGGCATGACGGATGTAGCAGGATGAGAGTGACTCTTCACGACGATTTCACCTTCTTGAACCTGTGGATGATTCTTGAACCATGCTCCGACGAGTGTCCCATAAAATGGCCAATCATACTCGGTATCTGCAGCCGAGTGCGTTCCCACGTACCCGCCACCGGATCGGATATACTTTTCAAAGACCTCCCGCTGGTCATCATTAAACAACGTCATGGACGTATTGAGGAAGAAGACGGCGTCGTATCGATTCAGTCGTTCCTCTGTAAACCAGTCACTATCCTCCGTTGCATCCACTTCAAAACCATAGACATCCCCCATCCTACGAACAATCTCGATAGCCGGTTCAATGGATGCATGACGAAAACCATCCGTTTTGGAGAAGATCAGAATCCGAACAGGTTCGGATGTTGCCCGAATCTCCGAATCGCCATGCGTTGAATGAGCGGAATGAAATGGAATCAAAAAAAAGGAGAGGATGAGAAAAAGTAGTCGAGAGCGCATGTCGATCCTGATGAAAATTTGGTTGATGACGATCTATCAAGAAGATACAATCGACCTCCACAATTAAAAATTGTCGTTGACCGGTCAGATTGGTTTCATAAAAAAGTTTATTATTGTATTATCGAGAACCATTATAAGACCTATTCTGAACGTAGACTGCAGGACAGTCTCACGGTACGAAAGTGGATATACATAATCTCACAGAAACGGACCCTCCATGCGAATTCGAACGATCTCATTTCCAAGTCTGATTCAGAGCCAAGGCCCGGAACTTGTCAATGTGGCCAGAAACCAGTTAACCGGCCTCAAAATCAAGGAGGATGATCAAGATTATATTGTTGGGGAACTTGCACTGTCCGAGGGTAAGAATCCACACAAAGGGATGAATAACTCGGTCGACGAGCTGGAGTACAAACTACTATCCAAATCGGCCATTCTGACTGCCAGTAATCACATCAAAGAGCCGATGGTCGTAACGACCGGATTCCCCTACTCCACGATCAACTTGAACAAGCAGGCTGCAGTAGACTATCTCTCGACATTAGAATCGGTTACATACGACTCCAAAACGTATGGCGGGAATGGTCATGTGGTTCAACCGGTTCAAATCAACCGTGTAGAGGTCATTCCCGAGCTCATTGGCGGTATCATCGCCATGCGACGGGGCGAAGAGAAACGAAACGGAAATTTCTTTCTTGTCAGCCTGGGCTATGGAACGGTCGAGATCGGGCTTAGTACCGATAAAGGGGTTGTTCAGCGTACCGAGGGTACGGCAAGCGGTGTTCGATACGCTGTTGACTGGACCATGCGTTCCCTGATGAAAAAGTATTATGTCGGTCTGCGGACGGAACAGCAATTCGATGTCGCCTTTCAAGCGGGAAACATCATTCTGAACCGGAAACGGATTGATCTGACCGATCTTCGGAAAGAGGCTCTGAACCACTATTACAAGGATGTCATCTCTCCACTGATTCGAAACACCTGGACAGATGACGATTTCAACCGCTCCAACACCATCATTTTGATCGGAGGTGGCGCGAACTTCCCCGAGATGGTAGACAACTTCAAGGAGGAGTTTGATGGATTTGTCAACATCGAAGTAGCACCCAACCCTTCCAGTGTCAGTAGTCGGGGGTACTGTATTCGTTCGGCAGACATCAGTGGCTCGCACAATGCAGCTGTAGGGATCGATATCGGAAATGCCAATACCTCCATCAGCTTCTTCGAGAGTGACCAGGATAGTGACCAGTCCACCTCGTACTGAACCCGGAAGTGACAAGGCGGATTTTCTCAATGGATCCGTTTTGTCTGGTTTCCGCCAATAAGAGGCGGGGCGATCCCCTTCCAATCGTTTCATCTGCAGTACACCACGCACCATGGAGAATCAACAGCTTTCATCGATCAACATTCTGGGCGAGGGATTTGTCGTCGATGGAGTGTGCGTAACCTTGCCAACTCAATGTGTTGTCTCCGGCACCATCCTCCAGCATGTCGAGTGCCTTGGAAAGTTGGTTCTCAACAAACCCGCAATCATTCGCGGCAATATCAAAGCTACAGACCTCGTCTTGAAGGGATTTTACGAGGGATCCATCTGGGCGAAGGGGGTTGTCACACTCACATCTACCGCACAATGTCGAGGCAAGATCAGTGCATCCAAACTGGTCATCGAAGAGGGAGCGCACTGTCACTCGGATCTCCAGATTGATTCGGAGGCGACCCGTCGCTACGAATCGGTCGAATTGGATGAAGCGATACCACACTTCAGAAAACAATCAAGTGAACCTCTCGAGGATCTTTCTGATGTTCCTTCGCTTCAGGATGGAGAAGAACCTCCCTCACAAAAGGAAAAGAAACGAGCGAAAAAACAGCAAAAAGAGTCATCGGAAGAGGTGACGGACGAAATCGAGATGGATCGAAGTGACGCACCTGGAAAAGTTGCCGACCACTTCTGGTAACCCTTTCGACTACAATTGCTTTGTCACTTCTTTATTCTGTAACATGATACAGACTGTCGGAC
>JBNJFK010000204.1:0-3813 GCA_051746765.1 Bacteroidota bacterium | reverse complement strand
CATCGAATCGGATCTGTTCATGTTGGTCGGTATGGATCATTGGCGACGCGCTGTTGGCGAGTCTGTAAAGTTGTTAAGTCACACATGGTTATCTCACACAAACGAGGCGTGAGCAACCCGAAGGGCATTGCCACCCAAAATCATTCGAATCTCGTCGTCAGTATAACCCATCTGCACCAGTCCCGTCGTAAAAAGGGGCCAGTTGGTCCAGGCCAGGCTCCGCCGCATCGATTCAGTGGTGTCGAACGGATCCTCCGGCCAGAGCGCTGCCCATCGGGTCCGGGAACGGGGAAGCGGGGGAATCGACTCCTGCTGGTCAGCGGCATGTCTCGAAGTATAGGCGACATCGGTACCGATTGCGACGTACTGTGGACCAAACGTACGCTTCACGTAATCAATGTGCTCCAGCAGACGGGCGATATCTCCACTCCCCCTCAAAAATCGGGGAATGCAGCAGATCCCGATGTAACCATCCGTATCGGCAATGGCCCGAATCACCTCATCCGGTTTGCTTCGCATGTGGGGGTGAAGCGCCCCGGCCGTGGAGTGACTCGCAACGACCGGCTTCTCCGACGCTTTGGCCGTCTCCAGGCTGGTCTGCCACCCGGAGTGGGAAACGTCGGGTATGACACCAACTCGATTCATCTCGGCGACCACCATCCGTCCAAAGTCACTAATCCCGCCGTTGGCCTCCTCTGCACATCCCTCCCCGATCACGTTCCGCCGGTTGTAGGTCATGTGCATCATCCGGATCCCCAGTTGATAGAAGACGCGAATAAAGCGCAGCTCCTCCTCCGGGCTTACCCACTCCATGGGCAAGGGAACTCCGTTTCCGGTAAAATAGAGGGCATGTCCGCCTTCTTCTCCCACCCGTTCCAGATCGTCCGGTGTAACCGCCTTGCTCACGATCTCCGGCAGGCGGTCCGTTGTCCAGGTGAATCGGGCAAGTCGTTTGAGCAACCGGTCGATCCGGTTGCCCTCCTCGCCACAGTTCTGCACCACGACATTCACACCGGCCGCCTCCCAGGCACGTGCCAACTCCTCACGCTCCTCCCGGGCATCGACAAATCGGCTCATACTCATGTCTTCCCGAAGATCCTGGATCTCCAGGGGCGACGCATTCGCCTCGACCGATTCACGGATTCGTTCTCCGTCGGGTGCGGCTCTTGGCATGAATCCATACGTATCGATCACAAGTGACTCTTTGTGGAGCTCCATCCCGTGCTCCAGATCCCGGCGGGAAGGGTTCAGTATCTGCAGAGCCACTTCCCAATCTTCCCGAATCCGGTTCTGTGCCGCCCGAATCCGACGCTCTGCATTCGGGTTTTTATCGAATGGCGTTGACCGTGCACCCCAGGCCATACTTGAAAGCAGAGCGGCATGCATGGATTGTTTCAGAAAACGGGATCGGGAAATGGGTCGCATGGCGGGCGTTCAGGTTCTCGGATTCCATTGTTGGCAGAGGTCACCCCTTTGAAAGGACCGAACATGGTGCAAAGCTGTTCGCGTTTCGGCAGGATCTCTACGCCTCATCCGGATCAGTTGCCCGACCCGGCCGTATCCATCCGTCCAAAATGACAGCTTTGCAGCACATTCCGTCGAAGATGGAGGTGCAACCGGTACCCGGAAAGATCCGGGGCCCGGCTGATTCCATCCCATGTGCTGGCCTTACCACAGGCTCGTTTTCACGATTTCGAAGCGAAAGGGGCTCCAAAGCCGTGAATCGATCCGCAAATGCGGATCAGTTGTATCCGGGATTTTGCCCCAGATCGGCATTCTTGTCCAGTTCGGATTGTGGCACCGGAAGTCGATAGTCCCGGGGAGCCTGGAAGTTGGCCTCTTTCCAGAAGTCCACCTCATACTCCTTGGTCCCGTCGGAAAGCTTGGTGATCTTCATCCGGGTTTGATCCTCGTTCAATACATCCGGCGCAATCATCCATCGACGAAGATCATACCAGCGGTGCTGTTCGAAGACCAGTTCGATCCGTCGTTCGTTCACGATCCGATCAAAGAGATCATCTCCGCTCTCGGTCACATCCGGCATATCTACACTTGGCCGGCTACGGACCATATTCAGGTATTCGCGCGCAATTCCCTCTTCGCCGAGATTGTACTGCGCTTCGGCGTAGTTGAGCAGGATCTCTGCATAGCGCTGAAACGGCCACGGAGTTTGTGACATGTTGCTCCCGCTCGGATCGTCGATCCGCTCGTTCACAAACTTGCGAGAATAGTATCCGGTCTGCGTGGCATTCCAAGCCGAAACCGGACCTTCGTTCGAGTCCAGACCCCCTGGAAGGAACGTCTCGACTTCACGCCCTTTCCACTCCAATCCGTCGTGTAGAATGGTTGCGTAGAACCGTGGATCCCGGTCACTGTAGGGATCCTGGTCGTCATAGGCCGGATCGTCTTCCGGCTTGAGTCCGTTGGTGGTTTCGAAATCGTCCACCAGGTTCTGAATCGGATGAATCTGGCCGAACCCGTTGTATCCGTTCGGGTAGGAGCTCAGCTCCACGTAGACCTGCTCGAAGCTGACAAGCTGGTTGAACGGTCGCTGCCAGAGCATCTCCTCGTTGTAGATGTTCTCTTCGAGGAAAGCAGTTCGGTAGTCATCGAAGAGGTCGTATTCGCCCAGTTGAATTACATCCCAAGCGGCATCCCGGGCATCTTCCCATCGGGTCATGTCGTCGTCCGGGTTGTTCAGTGGACTGGCCCAGTAGAGCAGTGCTCGGGACTTAAGCCCCATCGCAGCACCCTTGCTCATATGTCCCTTCTCACTATTGCTCATCTCCGAGGGGAGTGGCAGATCGGGAATAGCGGCATCCAACTCATCCACGACAAACTGCATTACATCATCGTAGGAGTCTCTCGTCTGAGCGAAATCGTCATCCAGACTGAACGTATTCTCGATGAGAGGAACATCCCCAAAGAGATTGGCCAGATGGAAGTAGGATTTTGCCCGGATAGTCCGCATTTCGGCGATCCGACGCGCTTTCATGTCGGGATCTTCAAATTCAGTTTCGTCGATCTTCTCGAGAAACTCGTTGACCAGATTGATCGGTTTCCAGTAACTCCGGTTCACCGCACTTCCGCTCCGGACATCGGTCCAGAAATCGACGAAGCTCAAATTGTCCGGTGGAATACCGTTGGCGTTGGCTCCCCACGCCCAGGAGTTGTTACGAGCGTTGAGCTCGTCGGTCACGTTGCCCAGGTTGTAGAAGGAGTAGAGAAAGCCGGTCGGAATACTCCGGTAGGTCTGGGCGATAAATGCGTCGACCAGAGCAGGATCATTCCAGACCGCCTCCTCGGTAAATCTGTCGGTTGGCGTCGTATCGAGTACGTCGCTGCACGCCGCCGCTCCCAGCAGGAGCAGGACGGCCGCCAGGGGCAGGGCCCACCGGCTCGTCGTATCAGGTATCTGTTTGAATAAATTCATCATCATGGGTTTTAAACGTTCAGGAGAGTCCGCGTTCGGTTAAAACGTCAAGTCGATCCCCAGGTTGAAGATTCGGTTCTGCGGATAGAAGTTTCCGCGCGGTGCGTCTCCTTCTGGATCAAACCACTTGATCTCGGAGATCGTAAAGAGATTGTTCCCGTTGGCGTAGATCCGGAGGTTGGAGAATCCAAGATTCTCGATCAGATCTCCGGGAACATCGTATCCGACTTCCAGCGTTTTCAGGCGGACAAAGGCCGCATTTTGAAGCCAGAAGGTACTTTGCAGGCCACTCGGTTCTCCTCCGATGGCACTCAGTGTCGGAAGGCGCGGATACTTGGAGTCCATGCTTCCCGGTGTCCACCGGTTCTCGATCAGCTCGG
>JBNJFK010000203.1:0-3838 GCA_051746765.1 Bacteroidota bacterium | reverse complement strand
CTGCTCGACCGCAGACTCCATCTCGATCTGCAGGTTCAGTTCTCCCATCTCGTTCAATGTGCCAAGCTCCTCCTGTCTGGCAAACATGCGAAACCCGTCAAACAGGGTCCAGCGCAACTCCAGACCGGCCGAGCTCACCGTAGACTGTGCACCCTCGGTCTCTTGCGGTTCCGTATCACTTCGAAGTTCGAACGTACTGTTCTCGACCGAGGTCTCCCGGGAAGCCGTTGCATCCAGTGTCGGAAGAAATCCCGCATTTCCGGGAGTATCGTCGTTGGATGCAACATCGGAATCCAGTCGCACCAAACGAATCTGGTAATTCTTCTCCAACCCCGTTCGAATCACATCTTCCAGAGTCCATCTCTCCGGTGAGGTCTCGCTCTGCTCTCGATCTTGCGCATGGAGACCCGTAGCGACCAGAGACAGCAGTACAAATGACGTGAGGATACGAATAGAGTGTATCATTGCAGTTCGGTTACATCGATTTGTTCCGCCTTCCGGAGTTGCTCTTCCGAAACGACCGGTTCCTGCTTGGTCGTTGCGAGATAGCTGTACATGGCCGGAATGACATAGAGTGTCAGGAAACTTCCGACGATGAGTCCGTAAATGACCGCAATCCCCATCGAGACGCGGCTTTCGGCACCTGCGCCAATCGCCAGAGCAATCGGAAGAACCCCGAGAACAGTCGAGAGAGTGGTCATCAAAATGGGCCGGAACCGAACAGCGGCAGCATCCCGGATCGCCTCTTGAATCTCCATTCCCTGCGCTTGACGCTGATTGGCAAACTCCACAATGAGAATCCCGTTCTTGGTCACCAGGCCGATGAGCATGATCATGCCGATCTGGCTGAAAATATTGAGCGTCTGATCAAAGTACCAGAGGGCAACCAACGCACCAAACAGAGCCAACGGAACCGTAAAGAGGATAATGAAGGGATCCCGAAAACTCTCAAATTGTCCGGAGAGTACCAGATAGACCAGTGCCAGGGCAAAGAGAAAGACGAAGCCCATGGCCGCCGAACTGTCGGCATAATCACGGGACTCCCCTGCCAGATCCGTGACAATCCGGTCATCGAGTACTTCGTCAGAGATTCGATTCATCTCCTGAATTCCGTCACCGATGGTATAACCCGGAGACAATGCAGCCGAGATGGTGGCCGATGAGTATCGGTTGAACCGATAGAGTTGAGGCGGACTGCTGCTCTCTTCTACCTGGACCAGGTTGTCCACCTGTATCAATTCATCCCGATTGTTACGCACATAGATACTCTTGAGATCGACCGGTTGATTGCGATGGCTTCGCTCCATCTGACCGATCACCCAGTACTGCTTCGAATCCAGGATGTAGAACCCGAATCGTGACCCACTCAAGGAGAGTTGCAATGTTTCGGCGATATCCCGTACCGATACTCCCATCGACCGGGCTCGATTCCGGTCAATGGATATCCGAAGTTCCGGACGGTTGAAGGCGAGATCTACATCGGCAAATGCAAATGCAGAACTGGCACGTGCAGCGTTCAGGAAATCGGGAATCACCTCTTGAAGCTGCTCGAGTGATTGCGCCTGTAATACATACTGAACCGGAAGTCCACCACGTCTCGCGCCAATAGACTGCGGTTGGGAGACAAACGTCTCGGCAGCCGTCAGTCGGGAAAGTTCGGAAGAAACCACGTCGGCTATCTCCTGCTGGGATCGTTCCCGATCCTCCCGGTCTACCAAAGTGACAAATCCAAAGGCCGTATTTACTCCACCGGCGGCTCCGAACCCGGGTGAAGTCACAGTATTCATTGCATCCAGTTCCGGTACCACCTCCTGGGTCTTCTCCACCATCCGGTTTACATATTGATCCATGTACTCAAATGTAGCACCCTCCGGCCCACTCGCCATCACACGCATCTGGCCACGATCCTCAAGAGGGGCAACCTCACGGGACAAGGAGTCGTTGATCCAAAATCCGACGCCTCCGGCGATGGCCAGGATCAGGAAGGCCAACCAGCGACGCTTCATGAATGCATCCAGACTGTCCCGATAAAGATCATTGAGCCAGACGAACCAAGGCTCGGTCAGGGTGTAGAATCGGTTCTTTTTCTGATCACTCTTCAACAATTTGGTCGAAAGCATTGGTGTGAGTGTCAGCGCCACGAACGACGAAATGGCGACGGCTCCTGCAATGACGACCCCGAATTCACGAAAAAGACGCCCCGTCGTACCTCCCAGAAAGAGAATCGGCATAAAAACCGAGACCAATGCAAGCGAGGTGGCGATCACGGCAAAAAAGATCTCTCGTGCACCGACGATCCCTGCCTCCATCACCGGTAGTCCCATTTCCACCTTGGCGTAGATGTTCTCAAGTACAACAATGGCATCATCCACCACCAAACCGATGGAGAGCACAATGGCCAGCAGGGTCAACACATTGATCGAGAAACCGGCCAGATACATCACAAAGAAGGTCCCGATCAGGGCGATCGGAATCACGACGATCGGAATCAATGTTGTTCGCCAATCCCTCAGAAAAAGAAAGATAATCAGGATCACAAGCAGCAACGCAAGGAAAATCGTCTGCTGAACTTCCGAAATGGAGTCCTTGATATACTCGGTTGTATCAAATCCGGTCGCCAGTTCGATATCTTCCGGAAGATCCCTCTGAATGCGGTCTACCCGATTGTAGAACTCTTCGGCGATCGCCAGTTGATTCGACCCCGGTTGCGGGATCACCACGATCCCGACCATCGGAATCCCGTTACGTTTCAGTACCGTCCGTTCGTTCTGAGCTCCGAGCTCTGCCCGACCCACATCCTGAAACCGTACGACGCGACCCTCCGATTCAGTCAGAATCATCTCACTGAAATCCTCGACCGTCTGCATACGCCCCATGGTTCGAACCGTCATCTCGGTCTGGGCACCTTCAATAGATCCGGACGGGAGCTCCACATTCTCTCGAAGAAGGGCTTGTCGTACATCCAGTGGCGTTAGCCCGTACCCGGCCAGTCGGATCGGATCCATCCAGAGTCGCATGGCATACTCACGCTCTCCCCATATCCGGATCTCACTCACACCTTCAATCGTCTGAAGCTGCTCCTTGAAGGTGTTCTCAGCGATGAAACTAAGGTCCATCAAGTCCCTTTCAGGACTGTTGATGTTGATAAAAATGATCGGGGATGCATCGGCATCCGCTTTCGTCACAGTCGGTGGTTCTGCATCCGCCGGCAGGCTTCGCTGCGCACGGGAGACACGGTCACGAACATCATTTGCAGCCGCTTCCAGATCCACATCGACATTGAACTCCACCGTTATGTTGCTCATGCCTTCCCGGCTCACAGATGCGAGCGTACGGATCCCGGCAACAGCATTGAGCGACTCTTCGAGCGGTTCGGTAATTTGGGATTCGATGACATCTGCGCTGGCACCCACATAGTCCGTACGAACCGTTACAACGGGTGGATCGACCGACGGGTACTCCCGGACTCCCAGCAGAAAGAACGCAATTACCCCGAACAGAACAATGACGATGGAGAAGACGGACGCCAGAACCGGCCGACGAATACTGAGAGAACTGATACTCATCGATTCGAGGATTGAGTCAGAGATGTAATGTCGACCTCCATGCCGGGTCGAACCTGAAGCAACCCGGTCGTCAAGACGGTATCTCCTGGTGCAACTCCCTGAACGATCTGGACGGCATCATCCAAACGGATTCCCGTCTGGACCTCGACCTCTTCGACCTGGCCGTTCCGCCAGACCCAGCTGGTTTGACGCTCGAATCCCGGAATAACCGCGATGGTTGGCACCATGAGCGCATCCGAAATCCGTTCCAGATTGAGCTCGATATTGGCAAA
>JBNJFK010000202.1:0-3858 GCA_051746765.1 Bacteroidota bacterium | reverse complement strand
ACGTACCTCATTGCATAACCCGTCTCGTGAGGAGACCCCTTATCGAGATGTATGGCCGTATCTAGAGCGTATTTACGACACATTTGGTCCCCAGCGGATGCTTTATGCCAACTTTTATGAATATCTAATCATGAAAGAGCTCATTCCTTTTTTCACGGAGGAGGACAAGGTCTGGATCATGGGGAAAACGGCAGAGAGTCTCTATTTCAAACAGTAATCCTGAGGCTCGGGTTGAAGCGAGCGTTATCCATCGAGCCCCGAGGTGAACTGTGATCAGGGAACACCGATAATGGATACGATCCGCGGTCTCTTTCCGGGTAAAAAATGAGGAACGAAAAGTGCTCAGTTTAAACACCAAGGAATTATTCAGTATATAGAAGGGACGTTCTACCGGATCCTGAACAGCAACCAGATGAACAACATGTATAATTCTCTGATATGACATCCGATAAGAATCACTCTCTGCCTACGTACGTGAATCCAGCCATTGCCGGAGACCCATCGGCCATCAAACCGGTGACGGAACGGAATTTTGTGGTGGGAAGGAGGGGGGAGTATCTGCCGAGAATTGCCCTGATCACCACCGTCTACCGACCCGGATCCCATGCCGACAAGGTTGGAAGCAAGTTCTTTTTAGGCATTCCCACCGACGAGGAAGTGGAGTCGCCGGGAGTCCAGATTGTTTCGGTCTGGATCGATCAAACGGGAGATGACGACCTGGGAGCCGAAATGGCCGAGCGAAACGGAGCCAGACTCTGTTCTACAATCGAAGAAGCCTTGACTCTTGGAGGAGACGGGCTGGCCGTCGACGGAGTACTGTACATTGGTGAACATGGTGACTACCCGAAGAGTCGACTGGGAGTGAAGATGCAACCAAGGCTTAATCACCTGGAACAGATATTCCGGGTATTTGATGCGACAGGATGTTCCGTCCCGGTCTTTAGCGACAAATACATCGCCAACAGCTGGCTGGACGCCAAATGGGTCTATGATCGTTCAATGGATCTCGGTGTTCCGTTGATGGCCGGATCCTCGTTGCCCTACTGTAGACGAAATCCGGTTCTGGATCACCCGTTAGGTACGACGATCACCGAAGCGGTGGCCATCGGTCCCGGAGATTTGGACTCCTACGGGATTCATATCCTGGAGATGCTCCAATGCATGGTTGAACGGCGATCCGGCGGCGAGACGGGAGTGTATTCCGTACAGGGACTCAAAGGGGATGCCGTCTGGAAGGCAATCGATGCCGGAGAGATTTCCATGGAATTGCTCGAGGAGGCTTGCAAGAGGATTCCGGACAGGTCGGACGAGCAGATGCGAGATGTGGTCCGTGACCCGGTCGCCCTGCGGATTCGCTACAATGACGGTCTGGAGGCCGCCATTCTGATTCTCGATGAGTACGTCAACTCTTCGCTTGTCTATGCCGCTCGTGCCGACGACGAAATGGTAGCCACCGAATTCAAGCTGTCACCGCCCCCGGTCAATGCGCATTTCAGTTATATGGCGCTCAACATCCGTGAGTTTTTTCAGAATGGGGGACGCCCGCCGGTTCAAATCGAACGTAATTTGCTGACCAACGGCGTCCTGGATATGGGGTTTCGGTCACTGGTACTGGGCAAAGGGACAGAGAGAAGAACACCTTTTCTGGATATGGCTTATACGGTAGAGGAGGGACATGCCGTCTGGCCGCAGAGTCCGCTCGCGAAAGGCCCCAGCCTGGGCCCGTGGCCGCCCGAAGGATATGAGTTCCTTCGTGGAGCCTGAAAATCGAAGTTCAAGATGAAAAACGACTCGTTAGATGAACACTGTACAGGAGTCCCCGAGCGGATCCAGAAAATGGCGATTCGGACGTGGATCCCGGAATACTGAAATCGAATAGCGCAGCCGGAAACGAATATGCAAGAACGTAGCGACGAGAAGCATCTGGACGACACGGCCACCGACAGTGGGAAGAGCAACAAACGATGGCACGTGACGGGGATTCTCTGTCTGGGAATGGTCAATGCCTATTTTGATCGCGTCGCGCTGTCGGTGGCACTGCCGATCATGATTACGACGGTGGATTTGACCAATACGCAGATTGGCATCGCCCTGGGGGCTTTCTTCTGGAGTTATACGCTGCTTCAAGTCCCGGGTGGGATTCTGGTCGATCGGTTCGGCGTTCGCAAACCCTACATCATCTCGTATCTGATATGGAGTCTGGCTTCGGCCGGAACGGCGTTTACGATGTCTTTGGGATTTCTGTTGGTCATGCGGATCATTCTTGGGGTGGGGGAGGCGATGGTCGCACCGGCAAGCATGCGCTACATCCGGATGCACTTTGACGAAAAGTCACGCGGAAATGCGGTCGGTCTCTACATGACGGGGACAAAATTGGGGCCGGCCTTCGGTTTTCCCCTGGCTGGTTTTCTGATTTCAACCTTCAATTGGCAGGTCATGTTTGTCATCATGGGGTTGGGTGGCCTCGTGTTCCTGATCCCCTGGATGATGTGGGTAAAGAAAGACGACCCGGCGGCCCTTCCCAAAGAGAAACAGCAAGAGGTCGCAGCCCGGGCAGAGACAGACAAGAGCAAGTGGGAGTCGGGCTCGATGCGTGACATCATGTGGAGTCCGGCATTGTGGGGAATTCTGCTGGGCACGTTCTGTTACATGTACTTTGTCTATTATTCGATGACCTGGATGCCGTTGTATTTCAATGAGCAATTCGGAATGTCGATCAAGGAGATGGCCTGGTATCCGGGTGTGGCATTCGGAGGGATGGCGTTGGTCATCTGGATCGGCGGTTATTTTGCCGACTGGTTTATCGATAAAGAGTTCGATGCGATCTCCGTTCGAAAAGGATTTACAATCCTGGGTTTTATCCTTGGATCCACACAGACGATTGCCGTATACATTGAAAATGAAACCGTGATGCTAACCCTGGCGGTTGTCTCGATGTGGGGATTGGGGTTGGCAACAGCCAATTACTGGGCTTTGACTCATACGTTGATGCCGGGAGGTCGTATTGGCACGATCGTAGGTGTGCAGAATACAGCAGCCAATTTGGCCGGCATCATTGCCCCGACACTCACCGGTTTTCTGATTGATGCGACGGGAAGTTTTGACGCCCCCATCAAGGCGGTCGGGATCCTGCTTGGGATTGGCATTTTCGGGTATACGTTTCTTGTCAGGGAGAAATATGCTCCCGTGAATAGTGAAAAATCAACATCACAGTAATCACCATAAACTGAACAAACTGAGACGCCATGATGAAATCCTTTACATGTCTGAATCTCGTTATGACGGTCGTCTGCATGATCGGGACGGTCGCTATTCTGGCTCCGCAGTCCTCTCTGGCCCAAGAGACGACGGTGCGCGGAACGGTCCTTTATTATCCAGAGATGGGAGATTGCCTTCGGGATGTACCCTGTTCGGATGAGGCGGACCAGGTTCCGGATGACAAGTGGATTCCCACTCCAGGTGCGGTCAATATCCTGGTCAAGGGTACGGATATTTCGGCCAAAACAGACAGAGACGGGAACTACGAGATCACCGTCCCCTCTCCGGATGCCACTCTGGAGTTTCTCTATCTGGCTCACAGCCGACTTGAAATTCCTGTGGACGGACGTAGCGTCCTGGATGTGAAACTTACCCCGACTTCACTGCCATCCATCGATCGGCTCTTCGAGCTGATCATACCGAAGATCGTCGAGGGGATCTACCCGCCTCTGGATGAACTGGCCGAACAAGCCAACGTAAACAGGGCACCAGCCCGGGAGAGTATGTGGCTGGTACTGGGGAATCGAACCATGGAGCGTGAATATCCGGGAGAGTACATACCCAATTATGAATTTCAGTGATGGACCTCTGCCAAAAAAT
>JBNJFK010000201.1:0-3883 GCA_051746765.1 Bacteroidota bacterium | reverse complement strand
ATCGCAACTTCTCTATCGGTCTCATGCTGGCGATCGCGTTTTCTGCGAGTGTGGGTGGATTGGGCACTGTGATCGGGACACCCACCAATGCACTCATGATCGCCTTCGCCGACGAGGCTTACGGTGTTCAGATTCAGTTTTCCGAGTGGATGATGATCGGACTTCCGGTTGTCATTCTGGGCCTTCCGATCATCTATCTGGTCCTCACCCGTCTGGTCTATCCAGTGGTTTTGAATGAGCTGCCGGGCGGCCGGGAATTCATTGACGGGGAGCTCCGCTCACTGGGTGGTATTTCCAGGCCGGAGACGTGGGTTGCGGCTGTTTTTTCCCTGACCGGAGCGCTGTGGCTCTCCCGGCCGCTGCTTTCCGGTTTGCTTCCCGGTCTTTCGGATGCGGGAATTGCCATTTTTGGAGCAACCCTGCTCTTCCTGATTCCGGTGGATTGGAAGAGGGGTCAGTTTCTTCTGACCTGGAAGGAAGCCGAAAAACTGCCGTGGGGAGTCTTGATTCTCTTCGGTGGCGGACTCACACTTGCCGGAGCCATTCAGCGGACGGGTCTGGCCGAATGGATTGGCGGGTACTTCGGAATACTGGATGGTCTGCACCTGCTTTGGGTACTTCTGGCCATCTCGTTCGTAATTATCATGTTTACCGAGTTGGCCAGCAACTCGGCTACGGCCGCTGCTTTTCTGCCGGTCATTGGGTCGGTTGCACTTGGAATCGGTGAAGACCCCGTGTTGATGACGCTTCCGGTCGCCCTGGTGGCCAGCTGCGCCTTTATGCTGCCGGTTGCCACGCCACCGAATGCGATCGTCTACGGGAGCGGAGTGCTCTCCATTTCACAAATGGCCCGGGCCGGGTTTGTGCTCAACATCCTCTTTACTGTATTGATCTCCCTGCTTACTGTTTATCTCTTCAGTTATTGGGTGGGTGTCTGAGATCTCGGGACGGTGCAACAGGGCTGGGCAGGATTCATAAGGATGCTTCCCGGCCCGGTTACTGGCTTCCGTTCCTGTTTTTAAGAATGTCTGGGTCCAGCATATCCGTTTCCTGGAAAACCCAGCGGTTGGTCAGATGAAGGGCAAGAAAGACCGTCAACACCGTTCCGGAGAAGATGGCCAGCATGATCATGATTTGGTATTGAATGGCGATCATGGGCGAGGTGCCGCTCAGCACCTGACCGGTCATCATTCCAGGAAGTGAGACCAGACCGATGGTTGCCATACCTGCCAATGTGGGATTGATGGAGCGTTTGATGGCAGACTGGAAGAAGGGGAAGAGCGCTTCATTTCGGGTGGCTCCGGCAGAAAGATAATACTGGTAGGTGGTCTGTTCACGGTGCAATCGGTAGAAGAAGTCGTGGACGCCAATGACGTTGCTGCTCAGACAGTTTCCAAGAACCATACCGGTGATCGGAATGGCGTATTGGGCTTGAAGAAGATTCGGGAGCTGAATGACGACCTTCAGGAAGAAGACATTAATAAGCAAAATTCCGACAAACGTAGCGATGAAGACCGGCAATACGAGAGACCATTTCGGTCGTAGTTCGCTTCGGTCAATGGTGGCGAAATCGGAGACCGTGACCATGACCAGGATCCAGGCCAGATTAACCCAGGCGTTGTCATACTCGAACAGTACCTCCAGATAATACCCGACAAAGAGCAGTTGAAGGGTCATCCGTATCAGAGCGATGATCAGCTGTCGGTTCAGCCCGGTCCGGTACCAGGTGAAGATCGCCACCGGGATGAGCATGCTCAGAAAGCCGATTGCAAGACGGCTCCAACTAAGTTCCAGAATCTCCATGGGCTCCGGGATGGAAGTGAAGGTTTAGATCCACGACCCGGTCGCACCGTTCCAGCCACCACGGGTCATGGGAGGTGGAGAGGATCGTTTGATTTCGATCGTGGAAAAGACGGTCGGCCAGTTTCGTTTTTGATCCTTCGTCCAGGGCCGATGTCGGTTCGTCCAGCAGAAGGAGGGAGCGTTTAAGCAGCAGGACAGAGACCATTCCCATCCGCTGTTTCTGACCGGTCGACAGCATGCTCCAGGACTGGTTCTGCAGGGCGGGTGCAAGGTTCAGATCGTTGAGTAGTTGCAGCACCTCTCCTTCGTCGGGTTGGAGCTCCCGGTTGTGCCGAAACTCGAACGGGCGAAACAGGATTTCGCGTACGTTCCCCTCTCCAAGTGTGAGCTCTTGAGGCAGCCAGGCCGTTTCTTGACGAATCTTCTTCGACCACGGCTTGTCCCTGTAGCGAATTTCGCCCGTCTTCGGTTTGTGAAATCCGAGGAGAAGTTGAAAAAGAGTCGATTTTCCGATGCCGGAGGGCCCTTTCAATGCGACTCGCTCTCCGGGGGCCAGCGTCAGATCGAAGGAATCGAAAAGCAGTGCATTCTCGTCATATCCAAACGCGAGATTGCGACACTGCAGACTTGGTGCGTGAAGGCTCATGAGGCAGAAGAGTCCGGAAGTGAACGGATGACATCGGCCGCAATGGAGTGGGATTTCAGTCGCAGCTCCGGGTCGTAAATGTAGGAGGCGATCATGAGCTCGTTTGCCGGAATATTCTGAAGAAAACGGGAGATCTCTGTGTGTAACCGTTCCGGACCTCCGACGAAGGTGCATTCGAGCATGCGTTGAATCGCCATTCGCTCTTGCAGAGAGAGAACTTCGTCGACATTGTCAACCGGAGGTGGCATCGGTTTACGTCGATCGGTCACAACACCGGCAAACATCTGTTTGAGAGAAGATGAGAGAAAGCGTGCCTGCGAATCATCCTCTGCAGCGATCACATTGATGCAGGGCATGAACCACGCTTCCTCTTGTTGCTCGGAGGGCTGGAAACGGGTCGTGTAAATCTCGGCTGCCTGTTCAAGCTGTTGCGGTGCAAAGTGGCTGGCAAAAGCGTAAGGGAGCCCCATTTTGGCGGCCAACCAGGCACTGTCGGTGCTCGAACCAAGAATCCAGATCGGAACTCGGGTCCCCTCTCCCGGTATGGCCCGAACCGCCCGGTGTCCGTCGGGGTCGGAAAAATACTCCTGAAGCCGGGCGACACTTTCGGGAAACTGTTGGACCGCCCTCATCCGGTCGGACCGAATGGCGGCGGCAGTCACCTGGTCAGTCCCCGGAGCCCGTCCCAAACCGAGATCGACCCGGTCCGGCCATAGAGTGGCCAACGTACCGAACTGTTCGGCGATAATGAGCGGCGAGTGATTTGGAAGCATGATCCCTCCCGATCCGACTCGAATTCGTTTGGTCGCCTCGGCAACATACCCCAACAGGATCGACGTCGCCGAGCTGGCGATATTCTCCATGTTGTGGTGCTCGGCCATCCAGAAGCGAGTGTACCCTTCCGCTTCGGTATGTTGTGCGAGCTGCCTGCTGAAGTGAATGGCTTCGGCGAGTGAAGATCCTTCCGTGACGATGGCAAGGTCCAGCACGGAATAGGGAGTGGAGTGGCTCATGGATATTTATAGCTCAATGAAAATCAATGCTTTGTAGCATGGAAGGGAAACAGCTCAGCGACCGTTCAGCTCCTCCACCTGCTGCTCCATCTCTTCCACGATTTCAAGGTTGTGCCGGATCAGGGCGTCAACCGAATCCAGCTCGATCCAGTCCATGATGCGGTCGAGTCCATAAAAATCCTGCCCCGCCCTCATCGTATAGGTATTCAGCCAGGGATTGTCCTCCGCATTCATCATCAGTTCGGCTTCCGCAAGCATATACCGGGCAACAACACTGTTCAGCTCATACAGGCTGGACGGGGAGGTGCGACCGCGACCGGTTCCCGCCTGCCTGACACTCTCCAGAACCACACCGGCCCCACCGTCCTCATTCGGAATCTCCACCTGCATGATATCGGCAATGGTCGGTGTCAGGTCCGTC
>JBNJFK010000200.1:0-3898 GCA_051746765.1 Bacteroidota bacterium | reverse complement strand
TCATTTTCGGTAAACCACCCTTTCCCGTACTCAAGAAGATAAAGCTTTCCGTCGGGCCCGATCTCCATGTCCATCACGGAGTAAAAGGAACTGTTCTCCATGAATGGATCCATGCCTTCATAGTTTCCCTCTTCATCCATGGTCACCACCATGACCCAGTCCCGAATCCAGTCTGCAAAGAAGAGTTTGCCATCAAAATAGTCGTGCAAACGTGACTCTTCCGGGTATAGATCACTGTAATACACCGGACCTGCCTTTATACTCCGACCACCGCTTCCCACTTCCGGAAAGGTTTCGGATTCATCATAGGGGTAGTAGATGAACGCCGGTTGGGCTGGTGGCAACGTATCGATTCCCGTGTTGTTCGGTGATCGATTTACCGGATTTTCGGGATCAAAAAACTCCCCCGGGCGATCATTGGCATAATCATATTCATTGTATGCCAGGTTGTTCGCAATGAAGTAGGGCCATCCAAAGTGACCGGCCTCTCTCGCCTGGTTCAACTCGTCATATCCCTTCGGACCTCGAACGTCCAAACTGTCACGTCTGGCATCCGGACCGACGTCTCCCCAGTAAAGATACCCGTTTTTGGGATCGACCGAGATTCGAAACGCATTCCGGGTGCCCTGCACATAGATCTCGGGTCTGGTCTTCTCCATTCCCTCTGGATAAAGATTCCCTTCCGGAATGTCATAACTCCCATCCTCGTTTACCCGAATCCGAAGCACTTTTCCTCTCAAATCATTGGAATTTCCGGAAGATCGACGGGCGTCGTACTGCTCAAAGCCTTCCCGGTTGTCCAATGGTGCATATCCAAGCAGTTGTACATCTGTATCCGGCTGGTTGAACGGAGTAGAGTTGTCTCCCGTCGAAAGGTAGAGAAGCCCATTACTGTCAAAATCGATCGAACCTCCGGTATGGCAACAGATATCCCGCCGTGAGTGGAACTCAAGGATAATCTGTTCGCTCTCTTGAACAAGTCTCTCCTCTTCGAAACGAAACCGCGAAAGACGGTTGACAGAAGTGTCAGCGGGTGCATAGAAAATGAACAAATGTTGGTTTTTTTCGAACTCCGGATCGAGGGCCAGACCCATTACCCCCTCTTCGGCATTGACCCCTTCCAGAGGTGTATAGTGATAGACATCCAGGAAACCGACCTCCTCATAGGACTGCTCCTCTTGATCATAGAGCATGATCTCTCCTTTCCGTTGAGCAACAAGAATATCCAGATCAGGGAGAATGGCCATCTCCATCGGTTCATCCAGTCCACCGGACTGGAGAGGTGTCTTGACAAACCAGTGTTCGGGCGGAGCATCGGATGTACCGGAAGAAGGAGTCTCTTCGCTGCTACAGGAGACAGTCAAAAGGAGTGCAGCGAGCAAGCCCCATTGAAATTTGGTTCTATAGCCGGTCAGGTCCATATCTCAATCTCGTTCATTGATATTCGATGGGCGGATGGTGGATGTGCATCTGTCGGCGCAAAGATAGTCAACCCGACAGTAGAGGCAAAATCGTTGTGCATTCAGATCTTCATTCGGTATCTTTTCGCAACCTTGAATTTGAGTACGGTCATACGAAACCGATCCCGAATCCGTCAATTACAGAGCCGGTTGGTTTGATTGTATTCACGACGGCACTTCATTCATCCGCGACATAATTCATCCGCGAAATAATCAGCAAGATCCATGACCACACGATTGAACCCGTCACATGTGATCAAAAACCGAATCATCGGCGGTTTTTCGTTTCTCATAGCGTTGATCGTATACACAATCACCGTGTCTCCCACGGCCAGCTTCTGGGATCCGGGTGAATACATCGCCATCGCGCACACACTTCAAATTGCACACCCACCCGGATCTCCATTCTTTGCGCTCTGGGGACGACTTTTCTCCATGTTTTCCCCTCCTGAATGGGTCGCGTTGAGTGTGAACATGATCAGTGTGCTCACATCCTCTTTCACCATACTTCTACTCTATCTAATCACTGTCCGTCTTCTTTCCGAGTGGCAGGGAGATCCCGACAACTGGAATCCGTCCCAACAGATATCCGGCTACGGCGGTGCTCTTGTCGGATCACTGACCTTTGTTTTTACGCACACACACTGGTTCAACGCCGTTGAAGCAGAGATGTATGCTCCCTCCATGTTCTTTACTGCTCTGGTGGTCTGGATTGCGCTAATCTGGGCAAAAGATCATGAAAAGCCGGCAGCTGACCGATGGCTCATACTCATCGCCTATATTTTTGGACTGGGAATCGGTGTTCACTTGTTGAACCTCCTGGCTCTCTTTTTTGTCGCATTGATCATCTATTTCAAGCGATGGACGTTTTCGATTCGGTCTTTCCTTCTAATGGGAGTCATCACCGTCCTTCTCTTTCTCTCGATCTACCCGGTGACGATTATCTGGATTCCATCCCTGGCCGACAACATGCAGCAGTGGACATACGGAATGCTGGGTGCCGGTGGTTATTTCGCAATCATTGGTGGATTGCTTGTCCTTGCGATCCGACATACTCACAAGCGAAAAATGCGACTGGCCAATCTGATCATGATCGGGTATGCCGTTATTCTGATCGGGTATTCGAGCTACGCTCTAATTCTGATTCGTTCAATTGCAGATCCACCGATCGACGAAAACGATCCATCGACCATCGAGGCATTTGTCAGTTATCTGAATCGGGATCAATATGGCCAGAGTCCACTTTTGGTCGGTGCCACCTACGACAACGAAACGGGACAAATCAACCGGGAAGAGGAGAGTTTTCTTCCCAGAAGACACAGTGCTCACCCACGCCATCTGGAGTATTACTCACAGTTTGACAGTGATTGGGACTATTTTTGGCACTACCAGGTCAACCATATGTACCTGCGTTATTTCGCATGGAATTTTATCGGACGTGAATCGGATATCCAGGATGCCGGGTGGTACAGTGGATTCAGGGAGAGCCCTCATCGTGAAAATCCCGCCAATTCGGCGTATTACTTCTTGCCATTCCTGGTAGGTCTCATCGGACTCTATTGGCATATGCGGAACGATCCCCATCGTGCGTTTGCCGTTTCCACCCTGTTTCTAATGACGGGTCTGGCCATCATATTCTATCTGAATCAGACTCCGTTTGAACCACGGGAGAGGGATTATGCCTATGTTGGATCCTTCTTCGCATTTTCGATCTGGATCGGCATCGGAGCAACGGCTCTGCTTTCTCGTATCCCTTCACACCTCCCCTCTTCAGAATGGATTCAGAGGGGTGTTCTCGGAGGACTGCTTCTCGCTCTGCCCGTCTGGATGGCCATGGAAAATTGGCCAAGCCACGATCGGTCTCACAACTATGTTGCGAGGGACTATGCATGGAATCTTCTGCAATCAGTAGACGAAAACGCCATCCTCTTTACGAATGGTGACAACGATACCTTCCCGTTGTGGTACCTTCAAGAGGTGGAAAACGTGCGAACGGATGTACGAGTCGTCAATTTAAGTCTGCTCAACACGGCGTGGTATATCAAACAACTGAGGGATCGAACAACGCACGAATCGCTGCCACTGCCGATTCGATTGACCGATGCGGAGATAGACGAAATGACCTCTGCACTTAGCCTGCACGAACCGGATACGCTATCGATTCCGGTGGATTACGACTGGCTGTCGAATGTGTTTAGCGGTGAAATCACACCCGAGCAGGTGGACGATCCGGTACTTTCGAATCAAGTCGCCATGGCAACCCCCTATTCGATACCGGTCGATTCACTGGACTCATCGGTCGATTTCTACCTGGAGGGGCGATATGCCGGACAGGGTGCAGACGGAAATGACCGATACTATCTCCAGGTTCAGGATTTGATGATTCTCGAAATCCTGGAAAACAACCAGTGGGCTCGTCCGGTCTACTTTGCAAATAC
>JBNJFK010000199.1:0-3949 GCA_051746765.1 Bacteroidota bacterium | reverse complement strand
ACATGCATATCGATCCGGTCCATCAGCGGCCCGCTGATTCGTGACAGGTATCCCCGCATCTCCGTATCCGTCACACCTGTCTGGTCGCCTCCGGGCCACCCCCCTTGCGGAGAGGGATTCATCGAGGCAACGAGCATGACGCGGGAGGGGTATCGAACCCGATAGCGAGCTCTCGAAATAACCACATGCCCATCTTCGATCGGCTGACGGAGCAGGTCCAGGGTCCTTCGACGGAACTCCGGCAACTCGTCCAGAAAGAGAATCCCGTGATTTGCCAGCGAGATCTCTCCCGGAATCGGGATGCGACTGCCTCCGATCAAACTCACATCGGTCACGGTGTGATGGGGAGCCCGAAACGGGCGATCGGCAAGAAGAGAGACACCCGGAGGAACACGTCCGGCCACCGAGTGGATCTGTGTGGTCTCCACTGACTCTTCCCGGCTCATGGGCGGGAGTATTCCGGGAAGGCATCTCGCCATCATGGTCTTTCCGGATCCGGGAGGTCCTACCATCAGCACGTTGTGCCCTCCGGCAGCGGCCACTTCCAGGGCCCGCTTGACCGACTCCTGACCTGCCACCTCCCGAAAGTCCGGATACGATTTTGACGACACTTCGGGTGGACACCGGTTCAGACTCTCCGGCTCTGTGGCCGGCTGTCGACCATTGAGCCACTTCAAAACGGATCCGAGGGAGGGGCTCGGCACGACGTCAATTCCCTCGACGGCCGACGCTTCGGCTCCGTTGGCTTCCGGGACAACGAGCCAACGGTGTCCCCGCTCTTTTGCCATCTGAGCCATGGAGAGAACCCCTTTTACCGGACGCAGGGTTCCATCGAGGGAGAGCTCTCCTGCAAACAGGGTTTGATTCAATCGCTCCCGGGAGATCTTTCGGTCGGCAGCCAGCAGCCCGATCGCAATGGGCAGATCGAAGGAGCTACCCACTTTCGGAAGGCCCACCGGTGCCAGATTGACGGTGATGCGACCCCGCGGAAATGTTTGATTGCACTGCCGCAAAGCCGACTCAATTCGGTTCCTCGACTCGTGAATGGCCCGGTCCGGCAGACCGACCAGAAAAAAGCGGGGAAGGCCGCGATTCAAGTCGACCTCTATCTCGACTTGAAAGGCATCGATTCCAACGGTCGTAGCACTCCGGCAACAAGCAAGCATGGGGACGGGATCAGGTTCACTTTTCCTCTTCCCGTAGGAGAGAGATCCCGTCTGTTCCTTACACCGGACGTAACCGGTTCAACCCGAGACTACTCCTCGTGTTCTGCCAAATAGCGTTCGGCATCGATGGCCGCCCGACATCCGGTTCCGGCTGCCGTGACAGCTTGGCGATAGACTGGATCCATCGCATCACCGCTGGCAAATACCCCCTCTACATCGGTCCGAGTGGACTCCCCCTTGGTTTTGATGTATCCGACCTCGTCCATGGAGAGGACTCCCTTGAACAGATCCGTATTGGGCTTGTGACCGATGGCAATGAAGACCCCCGTCACATCATCGAGTACCGTCTCTTCCTCTCTCTCCAGGTTGCGGAGCCGCACACCGCTGACCACCTTCTCTCCCAGTACTTCGATCAACTCGGAGTTCCAGATAAAATCGATCTTGTCGTTGTCGAATGCACGCTGCTGCATCACCTTGCTCGCCCGGAGTTCGTCCCGACGGTGGACTACGGTCACTTTACTGGCAAATTTGGTCAAAAAGGTCGCCTCTTCCATGGCCGTATCTCCGCCACCGACAACCAGGACGTGCTGATCCCGGAAAAAGGCCCCGTCACACGTTGCACAAGCGCTCACACCCCCACCGCGCAACCGTTGCTCGCTCTCGAGATGGAGCCATTTCGCTTCGGCACCCGTGGAGATAATCAGGCTTTTGGCGTAGACCACATTCTCTTCGTCTACAGTCACTTTGAATGGACGGGATGTAAAATCAATATCGGTCACATACCCGTATTGACAGTTGGCTCCGAACCGGGTCGCCTGCTTGCGGAAATCCTCCATCATCTTCGGTCCCAGAACGCCGTCCGGATAGCCCGGGTAGTTTTCGACGTCTGTCGTCTGCATCAACTGTCCTCCCGGCTCGGGACCTTCAAAAATGATCGGATCCAGATCTGCCCGGGCAGCATAGAGCGCCGCCGTCAATCCGGCCGGTCCGCTTCCGACGATCACCACATTGAATATTCGCTCGTTGAACTCCTTCTTGGTCATAATCTCCCTCGTCAATCACAGGTCTTTTTTCAATTCATTGCAACCGGTCGAAATCTACAAAAAATGGATGCGACTCTCTCTCGAATCTGCCAATAACTCTCATCAAGACCCTCTATGAGA
Organism: Bacteroidota bacterium; assembly: GCA_051746765.1. Taxonomy (GTDB): domain Bacteria; phylum Bacteroidota; class Rhodothermia; order Balneolales; family Balneolaceae; genus JBBEBE01. The sequence continues at coordinate 1,620 of JBNJFK010000199.1, read as the reverse complement.
CACACGTACCTCCGAACAGCCCTCCGAACCGGTTCTCCATCTTCGTCTATTTCAAACCAACTACTTGATGGACAAGATGATATGATTTCAGTTCCGAATGTCTGTATATTCAATTACTTTGACACTCGCAGCTTCATCGCACAGGTGCGTTTCTTAACTGTTCCATGGATCCAAACAGGGATTGATTGTGAATATTCATATCTGCAAAGAGACACAGGAACTTGAAAAGCGTGTTGCACTGACCCCGGATGTCGCTTCCTCCCTTCTCTCGGAGGGGATCACCATCCGGATAGAATCTACCGCCGGAGTGGCTGCCGGATATCCGGATGAAAAGTACAAAGACGAAGGTGTGGAGGTCAGCACGGATCGGGATGCTCTTCTGCGTGAAGCCGATCTGCTCTTGATGGTCAATGCGCCATCAAACGACGAGATCGCCAAACTGAAACGCGGAGCCACCCTTGTCTGCTACCTTTGGGGGCTTCAGAATCCGGAGCGCATCGAAGCGCTCAAGGAGGCGGGAGTGACCGCAGTGGGACTGGAAGCCGTCCCCCGTATTTCACGTGCTCAGAGTATGGATGCCCTCTCCTCAATGAGCAATATCGCCGGATACAAATCGGTCCTGATCGCAGGCAATTTGTTGAATCGTTACATGCCGATGATGATGACAGCCGCCGGGACCATTCGGCCCGCAACCTTTCTGATCCTGGGTGCAGGTGTGGCCGGTCTTCAGGCGATTGCTACGGCCAAACGACTGGGAGCAGTTGTAGAAGCGTATGACATCCGACCGGTGGTCAAGGAGCAGGTAGAGAGCCTGGGAGCCAAATTTGTCGATATCCCGCTGGAAGAAGAGAACACCGAAACCGAGGGCGGGTATGCAACGGAGGTTTCCGAGAAGAATCAGGAGATCCAGAAGCAGGTCCTGCATGATCACGCTGTCAAGGCGGATGCCGTGATCACCACGGCTCTCATTCCCGGAAGGCCGGCACCAAAGCTGTTGATGAGTAAGACCGTTTCCGGGATGAAACCTGGAGCTGTCATCATCGATCTGGCGGCCGAGCAGGGCGGAAATTGCGAGTTGACATCGCCGGGGAAGACGATTACAACTGACAACGGTGTCGTCATCGACGGGCCACTCAACCTGGCATCCACACTCGCGTTCCACGCAAGCCAGCTCTATGCAAAGAACCTGAAGTCTCTTCTCGGACTCGTTTTGAAAGAGGGAGTCCTTGAATTTGACTTCGAAGACGAGATCCTGAAACAAGCCACGCTTACGCACGACGGAGAGATCACCTCACCTCTGTTGACGTCAAAGGACTGAGCCTTAATCGCAGCCATAACCGGAAGCAGACACGATGGAAGCACTCATAGCCAACCTATTCATCTTTGCCCTGGCGTCATTTGTCGGGTTTGAACTCATATCGAAGGTCCCCCCTACGCTACACACCCCACTCATGTCGGGTGCAAACGCGATCTCCGGAATCACGTTGATCGGCGCCATGGTTGTAGCCGGAAATCTGGACAGCGATATGGCCCGCTGGATCGGGTTCGCCGGTATTGTCTTTGCGACCATTAATGTCGTCGGCGGATTTCTTGTGACCGATCGAATGCTGGAAATGTTCA
>JBNJFK010000198.1:0-3969 GCA_051746765.1 Bacteroidota bacterium | reverse complement strand
CGGCACTGGGCAAGAATCTTCAGGAGAGTCTTCTTGAAGCATGTAAAGCGGCCAAAAAGGCGGGAACAACGATCAGTTGTGATCTGAACTTTCGAGCCAAACTCTGGACGGAAGAGGAGGCACAGGCGGTCATGAATCCACTGATGGAGTATGTGGATGTCTGCATTGCCAACGAAGAGGATGTTCAGAAGAGTCTCGGGTTCGAGGCCGGCAAAACGGATGTCGAGTCTGCCGAGCTGGATGAAGAGGGCTACTTCAAACTGGCGAGAGCCCTTCGAAAGGAGTTTGGATTCGAGCGGGTTGCCATTACACTGCGCGAGAGTTTTTCCGCAAGCAAGAACGGATGGAGCGCACTGCTTCATGACGATGAAGAGTGCAAAGATCCGGTACGTTCGTCGCGATACGAAATTACATTGGTCGACCGCGTGGGCGGGGGGGACTCCTTTGCTTCCGGGCTCATCTACGGACTGCTTCACAAAGAGGACTCCCGTGACGCCCTTGAATTTGCCGTGGCAGCCTCCTGCATGAAGCAGACCATTCCAGGCGACTTCAACCTCGTTCGGGTAGACGAAGTGGAGAAACTGATCAAGAGTGGTGGATCCGGTCGCGTCGAGCGATAAGATCTTTATAGAAAGAAACGGAAGGCCGAACAGACCGGGAGCCGGATCTTCTCCGCTCTCACTGTTTCTCGGTGCGGTCCCTGTATTTGCAAAGAGCGGAAGAAAACGGTCAGGACGAACGACGGCCTGACCGATTTTTCCTTACCACAAGACAAGAACAGACGCATGATTTCAAGAAAACGAATGCTCCAAATCATGGCGGGAGTTCCCTTCCTCGGAACCGTCGCCTGCAGTACAACGTCTCAATCCTCGGGAAGCGCTTCCGGGAATGCCACACCCGAGCTTTTTGAAGAACTCGGTATTGAGCCCGTTATCAACGGTCGCGGAACGCTTACGTTCCTGTCCGGATCCCTGATGATGCCGGAGACGGTAGCTGCGATCCAACAGACATCGACCCAGTTTGCCCGATTGATGGATGTTCAAAATACGATTGGTGAAAAGCTGGCAGAGATGCTCGGCTCGGAAGCGGCCATGGTCACGGCCGGTGCGGCTTCGGCCATGACACTCGGAACCGCGGCCTGTATTACGGGGGAGGATCAGGACAAAATCCGCGATCTTCCGAATTTGCCAGGCCCCAAACCACAAGTGATTATTCAGGATACCCACCGATTCGGTTACGATCATGCGGTTCGGAATTGTGGAGTCGAGATGGTGGAGGTCAACGGCCCCGAAGAGATGGAAGCGGCAATCAATGACCGTACGGTCATGGCTCTCTACTACAACGCCGCCGGCCGGAGCAGCATCACACGCGAAGAGTTCGTTGCGATCGGAAAAGAGCACGGTGTTCCGACGTTAAATGACGCTGCGGCCGACGTACCTCCGGTCGATCATCTTCACGATTACATCGAAATGGGCTTTGACTTGGTCACATTTTCGGGTGGAAAGGCGATTCGCGGCCCTCAGAGCACGGGTCTTCTCTACGGACGAGAAGATCTGATTGAAGCTGCCAAACTGAATCACAGCCCGAACGGAAATACCATCGGGCGCGGCATGAAGGTGAACAAAGAGGAGATGTTTGGCCTCTATGTCGCTGTCAAATCCTACCTGGAGCGGGATCACGAAGCCGAGTGGGCCGAGTGGGAAGGTCGCATCGCCCGAATCACGGAGATCGCCTCCGATATTCCGACCGTTCAGGGTGAGACAAACGTGAATCCTGGTCCGGCCAACCATTTCCCGGGTCTTCGACTCAGCTGGGATCAGGATCAAGTAAGCATTACGCCACGTGACGTTGCCCAACAGCTTCGCGACGGCAAACCCTGTATCGAGGTTACCGCAGGCGATGAGACGCTCAATATTGCAGTAATCATGCTCAAACCGGAGCAGGTCGACATCGTGGGTGAGCGGATTCGAGAAGTCCTGCAACAAGCGGTCTGATCTCGTTCCTGCAGTCAGACAACGCCAATCGCGAATGACAAAGAAGGAGCCTCCGGTCCATTCCGGCCGGAGGATTTCCATGAACAAAAAAGTACGGAGAACCCATGAACTTGAAATTCATACTGTTGCTGATGGCCATATTGATGCCGGTCGTCTCGCAGGCACAAGAGGATCCGGAACAGTGGACGGCGCCGGCAGAGGCCGATACCCTTTCCAATCCTTTCAGCCATGAGGATGCGGAGGTGATTGAACGGGGGCAAGAGACCTATGTGATGCTCTGTGCGGATTGTCACGGGGATCGTGGCGACGGAACCGGTGCTGCCGGACAGGCGTGGGATCCGTCACCTGCCGACTTTACATCTTCAGAGGTTCAGGACCAGACCGACGGTTCGCTCTACTGGAAAATCTCCGAAGGGAATCCGCCCGCCATGTTGACCTACAAGAACATGATCGAGGAAGAGGAGATTTGGCAGCTGGTGACTTATCTGCGATCTCTTGGACCCGAGGAAGAGGAGTAACCGAATTTCCACCCATCACACCTATTGAATACGTATGAAATCCATCGCTACTACATTGATTCTGTTGATGCTTGCATGGGCAAATCCACTGCAGGCACAAGATGCCCCGCGCGCCCTCCATTCGGATATCACCATTGAACACTACATGGATGTGGCCGATTTGAGTGTTCGTCTTGAATTGGATGATCACAGTGACAAGCTCTATTACACCACGTTCGATGGCGATATCTATCGGATCGAAGCGCAAGGGGAGGACGAGCTCCTCTATACGGCCGACGATCACGGGATTACACGGCTTCAGGGAGTTACGTTTCACGACGGGGATCTCTACCTGAGTGGAAATATCGAAGTCAACGACGACCTGGGCACCAAAGGGTTGGTGATGCGTGGCCGCCTTCAGGAATCCGGAGAACGGGTTTGGGAACAGGTTGCCATTACCGTGGAGCACGGAGGTGCACAGACAACATTTGACCACGGGTTCAACGACATTGTCGTGGATCCGGCCGGAGAGTGGATATTGGTTAATAGCGGGGCCCGAACCGACCACGGTGAGGTTCAACACAACAATGACAACTATCCGGGGCAGCGCGAAGTACCTACAACGGCGGTCATCCTGAAGCTTCCAATCGACGGAAAGGATATTCTGCTTACCCATGACCGGGATCAAATCGAGCCGTATACTTTCGCCCGGGGGGTTCGGAACATCTACAGCATGAACTTCTCGCCCAAAGGAGATCTGTTCGGCGTCTCCAATTCGGGAGATTACGACCATCCGGAAGACATGTTTTGGCTGCGTGACGGACACCATTACGGTTTCCCGTGGATTATGGGGGGTGTTCGGAATCCGCAACAGGATCCGGATTGGCAACCAGACCCCGATGAAGATCTACTGCTTCCCCGGTTCAGCCATGCTTTCAATGTGGGTTATTTTTACAACGATCCGGAGTTCCCGCAGATGCCGGAGCACTTGATTGTAACCCCGTCGGTTCAGAATCTGGGCCCGCATGCCGACTACTATCGGGATCCGGAGACAGGAGAACCCCGAAAAGCGAGTCTGGAAGGGCGTACTATCGGTACATTCAGTCCTCACCGATCCCCTCTGGGTGTTACCTTTGATCATGAGGAAGCACTGGCGGCACCGTTTACCGGTGACGGATTTGTGATCGGATATTCCGGAATGACCGGGGGCATGTCCCGGGATTTTGGAGGGGCAGACTTCGGAGAGCAGGAGGGAAGAGATTTGATGCATATGAAATTGATCCATATGCCGGCACACGACAACTACGCCGTCGAAGTGACTCGTATTGCCGATCAGTTTGCAAGCCCGACCGATGCGGTCCTGATCGGGAACGAGATGTATGTAATCAACTATGCCCGTTCGGATGGCGGGTCGATCTGGAAGGTGACACTGCCTGCCGCGGATTGAGTTGTTCGATCGTCTGATCGTTTTGAACTGC
>JBNJFK010000197.1:0-3970 GCA_051746765.1 Bacteroidota bacterium | reverse complement strand
GGATTGAAAGACTCGATTGGGTTCGGCAAGAAGCCGAAACCAATCGAGTCTTTCAATCCAGTCCTTGATGGACTCCTCCGGACCCTCTCCTTTTCTGCGATCGGTATAGCGAGCAGAATTTATGCCCAATGAGAACCTGCTTTCGTTTCGTCTACCTGTTTTTGCTGCTCCAGCATGTCTACGAGCGAGAGCCCCGTATTCCATTCCTGGTCGCGATCACGTACGGAGTGGATGTTGTTCTCCTCTTGGAAGTCCCAGAATTGCCCAAACTGATTGTTTCGATACTCTTTTAGATAGTCGAGTCGCTCTTTCAGTTCTTCTTTCGGTTTGAGAAGCTTCTCTTTTCCGTATACAGCCTCTTCCCGGGATTGGAAAACGATGTCGTAATCTTTGCTCATGACGATTGCCTCTTCCGGACAGACCTCCTCACAATACCCGCAATAGATACATCGGAGCATATTGATCTCAAAGAAATCAGGATATCGCTCTTTCGGGTCATCAGAGTTCTCGTTGGCCTGCATGCTAATGGCCAGCGGCGGACAGGCACGAGCACATAGCCCGCACGCCACACATCTCTCCTGACCATCGTCCTCTACGAGGACCGGTCTCCCGCGAAAGATGGACGGTGGCTCCCACTGCTCTTCCGGATAACTCATTGTGAACGTGGGGGCAAACATCTGCTTGAAAGAGTACCATAGGCCCTTGAAGATTTCCGGCAAATAGATCTTCTCGAGGAAGCTGAATGATCGCTCTCTGGAATACTCTTTATTGAGCGTGTTGAGTACCGGTTGTTCCAAATTATCCTGCATGTCTGGGTCGCCCGTTTAAGTCTGAATTTCTGGCTCGAAAAATAACCGTTTGCCAACTCCGGTTCAAAGTGAACTTTGATCCGCTTTCTACATCACTTTTGTCGAAAAACGAATGTGATGGGTACACCTGTAAACTTGTACTGCTCACGAAATGCACGCTCAATGTATCGTCTGTAATTTGGTGGCATCTCTTCCGGATTGTTCATAAAAAATTTGAACACAGGCGGATTGGATTTTACCTGGGTTACGTAGTGAATCCGAAGCTGCTTTCCCCGCTTCATTGGCAGAGGGCGTGCTTTGAGTGCAGACTCCAGAAAGTTGTTCAATTCCGGAGTCGGGATCTTCTTCTCACGTTCGGCAATAACCATTTTGGCTACTTGAATTACTTTCTCGACACGCTGACGGTTCAGTGCCGAAACCGAAATGATTGGCACATACTGCATGGATGGCACTTGTTCATAGACGTACTGTTCAAATTCCTTGTGAACATTCGTGTCTTTTTCAGGGACCAGATCCCATTTATTCAATGCAATGACGATCCCCTTGTTGAATCGCTCGGCTTCCCTCAAAATTCGTTTGTCCTGAACTTCAAAACCCTGCATGGCGTCGATCATCAAAATCGCCACATCACACTCGCGAAGTGCACGGTCCGTCCGCACATTGCTGTAGAACTCGACGTTCTCTTTCACCTTTGCCCGCTTGCGAAGTCCGGCAGTATCGATCAAGATGTAAGGCTCGCCATCCATTTCGAGAAGGGAATTGACCGAATCACGTGTGGTACCGGGAATATCTGTCACAATGCATCGATCACTCTTCAACAGTGCATTGACCATGCTGCTCTTCCCTACATTCGGTCGACCGACAAATGCCAGTTTGGGAGCATCGGGTCCCTCCTCCTCTTCCGGATCGGCCGGCAGAAGTGTCACCACCTTGTCAAGCAGCTCACCGGTACCCGACCCACTGATTGCCGAAACCGGAAAAACCTCTTCGTATCCCAACGCAAAAAACTCGGAAGAATCCAGCCGGCGTGATTCATTATCGGCCTTGTTGGCAACCATCAAAACTGGTTTTTCCTGCCGCCGAAGCATCTGGGTAACCGTTTCGTCCAATGGATGCGTACCCAGTGTCGTGTCGGCCACAAAGAGAATGACATCTGACTCCTCAATGGCAATCATGACCTGTTCTCGAATTCCGTCCACGATTTGATCCCCCTCTTCAGGAAGATAGCCTCCGGTATCAATGACGGTAAATTCCCGACCATTCCAGCTCGATTCACCGTAGTGACGATCTCGAGTTACTCCGTATTCGTCGTGTACGATTGCATCTCTCTCCCCGATCAAACGGTTAAACAGGGTGGATTTTCCGACATTGGGACGACCCACAATGGAAACTACTGGCTTCATCTCTCCTCATTGAATCGTATATTCATCACAAGCTTTGAAGGTACAAATTTTTTCCGCCAACCATGCTTGAAACCTTTTACAACACATTCGGATTTGTCGGAGCGTTCCTGATCTCCTTTACCATCTTTCTGTTTGCCATTTTCTGGCTTGGAGGTATTGCAGGAATCAGTCAAAAGCGGGGTCATGCGACACGACGCCGTATTCAATTAGTCATCGCCATTCTATTCCCTCCCTACCCGTTGATCTGGATGATATGGGACATGATCCAGCAGAGAATTCACCTGAGCCGCGAAGAGTAGTTTTTGCATCAGATGGTTCTACGATTCTGTAATCAAGAACTCTCCCCCTCAGTTTCTCTGGATTGGTCGGAAAAGACAGACTCTTCAATAGTGATGTACCCTTTATCTGCATTCAACCGAGCCATGACACCGACCGGAAAAGTCATGTTGTCACTGACGTGACCAAACGGAAGTCCGAAACAAGCCGGGTAGTGATATTCAGAAAAATAGTCCAGTAATACCTGCTGCAGAGATAGACTGGCTCTGCCGGTTGGTCGACAATCCGTACACGTCCCGAAGACAAAACCGGACAGACGCTCCAGTTGACCGCTCAGTGCTAATTGAGACAACATTCGGTCTACTCGATAGACATCCTCACCGATTTCTTCAACAAACAGAATCGCTCCGGACAGGTCCGGCAAATAGGGCGTCCCGACAAGTGAACATACGAGGGAAAGATTCCCTCCAATCAATCTCCCTTCTGCAACTCCGGATGTCAACGTCTGCATGGATGGCATATTGTAATTCTCGGGCGGCAAGGGTCCGGTGGTCTCTATACCCATTGCCATACGTTGAAAATTACGACGAGTAAACGGTGTCCAATCGGATGTTCCGTTGGGTCCGTGAAAGGTCGTCAATCCGGTTTGGCTGAAAATCGAAAGGTGCAAGGCGGTAATGTCACTAAATCCACCAAAAAATTTGGGATTACGGGAGATGGATGTGAAGTCAATGTGAGGTAAAATCCGATTGCAACCCCACCCGCCACGAATGCAGAGAATGCCGTCAATTCCGGGATCAGAAAAAAACCGGTTCAGATCTTCTGCCCGTTCCTCATCCGTGCCAGCAAGATACCCGTAGGCATTTTTGGCATGTCGGCCGTAACGATACCGGAATCCCATCTCCGTCAGAGCCTGCTCCATGTCGCGATAGACGTGATCGTCATAGACGCGACCTGCCGGAGAGACGAGCCCAAGGGTATCCCCTTTTCGTAGCGCACGAGGTCGTCGTTGCTCGCGGGATCGTTCCGGATTCGAAAACAAGCCTCGAACCAGATACGGAGCCGAAGTCGCTACTCCGGCCCACGATAAAAATGAACGACGATTCATACGGTTACTCATGGATATAGAGGTTCTTCTCTTGAATATAATTCCAGACGGACGCCGGAAGTTTGTGATGGATCTGGTCCAACGACGCCCGCTCAGCGGAGATCTCACGTCGCAATTGACTTGAAGAGATCTCTACCTCTGAATGATCCAAAAAGAGTGTTCGTTCCAGGATATCGGAATTCAATTCCTCACTTGTACAACCCGGACGACGTGCCACAAGCAGGGATACGCGGCGTAATAGATCTTTATACGATCTCCATGTATGGAATTGGTTCAGGCTGTCTGCCCCGATGGATAGGAAGAATCGATGTCGGGGGTATCGGGCCTGCAAGTGACGAACGGTCTGAATTGTAAACGAAGGGGTCGGTAGTGAT
>JBNJFK010000196.1:0-3989 GCA_051746765.1 Bacteroidota bacterium | reverse complement strand
GCCAGCGAAATCGTCAGTGGTGCCATTCAGGATCACGATCGCGGACTGATCGTGGGTCGAAGAACCTTCGGGAAAGGCTTGGTTCAACAGCAGTACGAACTGATCGACCAGAGCAGTATCCGGGTTACGATCTCGCAGTATCATACGCCGTCGGGACGTCTGATTCAGAAACCGTTTCGGGAGGGTCGCGAAGAGTACGCCTATGAAATCTATTCACGGGAAACGGCGTCGGACGATGCCAAACACTTTATTGATGCACTCCCCGACTCATTGGTCTACCAGACCATGGCCGGACGTGAAGTGTATGGCGGTGGGGGAATTGTTCCCGATTACATTGTCCAGGAAGATACAACCCTGACACCGGTTGTCTTCAACTTCATGCTGGCCAACCGTCTCGATTTTGATTATGTACGCCAGTTTCTGGACGAACAGGGCGAGTCGTTCCGGGAAAAATGGGAATCCGACTTCCAACAGTTCCGGGAAGATTATCACTGGGATGACGAAGATCGCCAAACCTTTGTCGAATTAATGAAGAGCCGTGGACTCTCCCTATCGGACGACATTGACGAGCCGGTTATTGAAGACAATGAAGTGACCGTCTCCCCGGACCATCTGGATGAAGTCCTCTGGATGGCAGAGGGGAGAATCAAAGCCGAATTGGCTCGCCAAATCTGGGGAATGGAGTACTTCTTCCCGGTCATCAATGACTACTTTAACGACATCCTGACCGAAGCGATGACCTTGTGGGGAGAAGTGGATCAACTGGAATCCTTTGCCGCCAGTCAGGCAGAGCAAAATCGGGAAGGACACAGCCAGCGACTTCAGAGTCCCTGACCCGTAAACAAACCGCCTCGAGCTCGAGAACCTGCCCTGCCTGCATACATCTACATCCGGGACGGGTCGACTCTTAGCCGTGAAAATGACCGGCGAACGACTCCTGCTACTCCTGAAAGAGTCCGGCAATGGCGATGACCGCTGTCTCTGTTCGCAGACGGTAGCGACCAAGAGAAAATCGATCGGCCTCAACGGTCTGGAACAGCTCGCGCTCCCGATCGGAGAACCCGCCTTCCGGACCGACGACAAAAAGGAGTCGATCGAACCGATTCCAGGCCCGCCGGCCAATGCGACCCGGCTCCTCCTGTTCGTCGGCGATTACCGTTTTGATCCCTTCGGCTGCGGCCTGCTTGAGTACCTCTTCGACGGACGCAGCCTCTACAACTTCCGGAGCCCAACATCGCAAACTCTGCTTCATGGCCGAGAGAGCCGCTGCCTGTAGTCGATCGACCCGCACACCTTTCTTCTCGCTCCGGTCTCCCCGGAAGATGACAAACCGGGTGACACCGAGCTCAACAGCTTTTTCGACTGCAAATTCCAAACGATCCCGCTTCTTGATGAGTCCAACAGCAATGGTGATTTCAGGTGCCGGCCCGGTATGCACGGTCTCCTTTTGAATCGAAATCTGTACGGTCTCCTTCTCTGCGGAGTCGATCACTCCCTCGTAGAGTGCCCCCTTTCCGTCGGTTGCGAAGAGTGTATCCCCGACACCCATTCTCAATACGTGTGTTGCGTGGTGAGCTTCCGATCCTTCCAGCAGACAGGTTCGTGCTTCTCCATTGTCATCGCGAGTCACGTGTGTCGTATGGAATAGGTTCATGGCTGCTTGAAATGTTTTCCGAGTTTGAGTCCCTGTCCCTGGTAGTTGCTCTGAATCTCCTGGCCGTATACAAAGTCGGGACGTTCACTATTGGTTTCAAATTTCATACTGCAGAATGTCTGCCCATGTTCGATCATGAACGGGACGTCGTGGGACCGGACTTCCAGGACCGCACGTGCCCCCCCGTCATCGACCGATCCGCCAAAGCCGCTGTCAAAAAAACCTGCATAGTGTGTACGAAGCTCACCGGACCCGGTATCATACGCGATCATTTCGGCTGCCAGCTCCGCCGGTATTCGACATCGCTCCCGGGATGCGAAAATGTAGAACGCTTCGGGTTCCAGAATCATCGGGTCCCCATCGCGGCTTCGGATCGGTTCCCAGAAGTCTTCGACTGCATAGTGGTGGACCTTATCCAGATCGATCATGTCACGATGTTTTCGAGCTTTGTAGCCGATAATACCGTCTCCACCCTCTTCCGGGATCAAATTCACACTCAAAAAGAGACCCTGATTCACCCGAAGTGACGCCGCCTCAAGCGGCGCTCCGGATGCGTCGAACAGAAGAGGGTCCCGTTCATGCGTGAGAATGAGCGTCTCGTCCGAGAGCTCCTGATATCCATGTCGGATACGCAATTGATTGAGCCGATGGCCGGTCCGAACACGAATCGGAAACGATTTCGGTACCACTTCGAGCCAGAGAGGCCCCTGATACCCTGGTTGTATCTCCTCGAATCGATGAGAATAATTGGCAATCACGCGAGTAAAAATGTCGAGACGACCGGTGGTGCTCTTCGGGTTGGCACGGGCGCTCAAATAGGGAGATCCCGGACCCGTCATGGTCGATAGCGGCGCATCCGGAAAGAGGTGCTGCTGTCGGGAAACCGGGTGCTCCGGGAGGTTCAACCCCTCCAGAAGGGGAATAATATAGACACAGTTGGGTTCCAGTACAGCCCCCTCTTCGATCGAAAACGAATACTGACGAAGTCGCTCGACCTTCTCCGGAACGGTCTCATCTTCCGGCAGAAAGCTGCATCGAACCCTGTGGGCCACTCGCCCAAGTCTCAGATCGATCGAATTGGGCTGGAATTGATCCGTCTCCAGGGGATACCCCTCCTCATGGGTAACCATGTCGGCTTCCACCAGTTGGCGCAGTGACTGGACGGGGAGAATTCCCTCCGAATGTACATGCAGATCCTTGCTCATCGTCGTCTATCCGTTCGTTTGGTTCGACCCGTCGTTTCCGTTTCGTTCCGGGCGTGCGTCATCCACCGAAAGCTCGGCCTCTGCAAGCTCCAGCACCCGTTGGTACTCTTCCTCTGTCACTCGTGTGATGGAGAGGCGGTTTCGCTTGAATAGCATCATCCCGGAGAGCAATGGATCCTCTTTGAGCTGATTCCGTGTAACCGGCACGGGAAACGTCTCCAAATAACAGACATCGATCAGCTCCCACCGAGGATCCGACTCGGAACTCTTCTCGTCAAAATATTTGCTGTCGGGATCAAACTGGGTTGGATCCGGGTAGGGGTCGCTGCAGACCTCCATCTGCCCGACAATCACCGGCGGCTTCACGTTCGAGTGGTAGAAGAGCGCACGATCCCCCACCTCCATCTCGTCTCTCATGAAGTTCCGGGCTTCGTAATTCCGTATCCCATCCCAGGGTTCGATCCGATCCCTTTCGAGATCGTCAATACTGTACGCGTCCGGTTCCGATTTCATCAGCCAGTAGGATCGGCTCATCACTCCGTTTCTTCTGTTTCAATTCCTGTTCCAACTCCGCGTCGTCCGAAACGATGCCGAATCGTACCTATCACTTCTTCGCTTTGTACTTCTCTACAAACCAGTCAATGGTCTGTTCGAGTAGCTTCTCGAACGGCTCCGAGGGTGCCCATTCCGTTCTCTCCTTCAGCTTCCGACTATCAACGGCATAGCGTAAATCGTGTCCGGGACGATCCGAGGTAAAGGAGATCAACCGCTTGTAGTCTCCACCGGGACCCTCTCCGACACGCTCGTTGAGCAGTTCACAAATGTTCTCGACCAATTTGATGTTTTCCCACTCGTTATCGCCACCAATCACATACTGCTCTCCACTTTCACCGGCCTCCAACAGCAACCGAAGGGCACGACAGTGGTCTTTCACATGCAGCCAGTCCCGAACCTGCTTTCCGTTTCCGTAGATCGGGATTGGTTTGTGGCGCAAGGCTTGACGGATGACCGTCGGAATCAGCTTCTCGTCGTGTTGGTGTGGTCCGAAATTATTGGAGCAGTTGGTAATGACCATATCCATTCCGTAGGTACGGTGATAGGAGCGACCTGCTGGTTCGATCCTATCACCG
>JBNJFK010000195.1:0-4041 GCA_051746765.1 Bacteroidota bacterium | reverse complement strand
GTTTGTGAATATGGGTCGACACCGCAATCTCGGAAACCCTCGGGTGAATCCATAACGTTCGTTATCTACCTGATATGACGTCTCGAGACCCGGAGATACGGTCGCAGGATCGCCTGTACGTGCGCTCACGGGCAGAACCGTCACGGAGACAAGGAGAGAGGTGCATTCCTCCCCCAGGATTGGTTTATTACGGAGTGAAATCCGGCATGGACGTTTCGTCCGTGTTTTCAGACAAACCCAATGCCCGACCATGGACCGATGGCTACCCCCTGCCACGCGATGGCTGCTTCTGCTGCCGCTACTGTTGTTGACCCTCTCCTGCCGAACCGACCTCGATCCGGCGGACACGGTCATTCTGAATGCACATATACTGACCGTCGACGAGACGTTCTCCACGGCAGAGGCGGTGGCCGTCCGGGATGGCCGCATCCTGGCCACCGGGTCAACGGCCGAGGTGGAGCGCCACACCGGGCCACAAACCGAAGTGATCGATGCCGAGGGTGCAACCGTTATTCCCGGAATTATCGAACAGCACCTGCACAGTGCCGCTGCGGTTCAACGCGAATACACCACTCCATTTGCCTATCGCCAGTTCAGTTCTATTGACGAAATTCAACAATGGGTCGAGCAGCAGACCGAACAAGTCGAGCCATCCGTATGGATCCAAATCCCGAGAACCGACCTTCCGCACCTTCGGGAAGGTCGAATTCCCACTCCCGAAGAGTTGACAGATGCGGCTCCGGATCACCCGGCGATCTTCAATTGGCAGTACGCAGACATGCAGATTCAGGTACTCAACCGGGCGGCGCTGGATGCCGCCGGCATCGATTCAACGACCGAACCGCCGAATGAGGGCACCATTGAAACCGACGCATCCGGGCAGCCAACAGGCGTCCTTCGAAACAGTGGATCTCTGGTTTCCTCCCACCTGTCCCGAAACGAGATCTCCGACGAGACCCTTCTCGACGAATTGGAGCGCCTGCACAAAATCTATCTATCCACCGGAATCACCTCCATTGGCGAACGGGCGGCCAACCCGGAAATCTACCGTCTCTATGAGGACCTGAAACAACAAGAGCGACTGCGTGTCCGAACGGTCGTGACACTGAGGATCTCTCCGGAGGGCGACGAGGAAGAGATGGAGACGCAGTTAAGCGAGATCCCGATCGATCCGAATCAGGGTGATGAATGGCTCAAACCGGGACCGCTCAAATTGGCTGTAGACGGAGGGGCCCTCTTTGGAACCGCCTGGATGCGGGATCCCTACAACGAGGCTTCCCGAGACTATTATCGGGTACAAGAGGAGCCCTACCACGGGGCTTTGCAGGCGGGACAGACAGCCGAAACGCTTCCAGACTGGCTTTACAATGCCATCCACACCGGCCACCGTCTCGGTTGGCAAATGAGCGCCCACATTACCGGCGATGCCGGCGTAGATGCCGTTTTGGATGCCGTGGAGGCCTCTCAAGAGACCCTCGAGCGTGACGACCTGAGGTTCAACCTGATTCACGCCTACTTTGTTCACCCTGACATCGCCGAACGCGTGGTCCGACTCGGTGTCGGCGTCGATACGCAACCCGCCTGGCACTATCTGGCCAGTGACGAGCTCTCCAAGGTCTGGCCCCGGGAGTGGATGAACCGGTTTATCGGCCTTCGGAACTGGCTTGATGCCGGCGCAACGGTCTCGATCAATACGGATCATATGTTCGGTTTTGATCCGGAACGGTCACTCAACCCGTTTCATCCGTTCCGGACCCTGGCAACGGCTGTCACGCGCGAAACCATTCGCGGGAATGTATACGCCCCCGACCAGTCGGTCAGCCGAGAGGAGGCGCTCCGCATGATGACGATCGACGCTGCCTGGCTCAGTTATGACGAGGAGAAAAAAGGGTCAATCGAACAGGGAAAACTGGCCGATCTGGTGATCCTCTCGGAACCTTACCTGGAGGTGCCGGACGATGAGATCGCATCGATTCATTCCCGGCTGACCATGGTTGGCGGAGATATTTTGCATGAAGATGCATCGAATCCGGTCCGGCGCCGTTGAACGATTCAAAGATCACTCCGTCGGCTCTGTCCGGCAATCAAAGTTGTTAAAATAGTTCTTGCAAATTTTGTTTAGTCATTTGCAATTCAATCAACTAAAAGATTCAATCTACATGTTTTTTAGATCCAACAACCGTTCGCGGATTACCCTGTTTCACTACCTCCTTTTGCTTCTGATCCTGCTTCTCCCCTCCCGACTGACCGGGCAGGCCGATCGATTCGAGGTCCCCGATCCCGCCACTTGGTTCCCGGCCGAAACCGTCTGGAACAGCGAGATCCCGACTCCTGCCGACCACTTGGGACAGCAGGTAGGAAGCTGGCATGTGACCCACGATCAGCTCACCTCCTACATGCGGCACCTGGCCGACCGATCGGACCGAATCGATATTCGACAACACTCCATCACGCACGGCGGGAGAGCCGGACTCACGCTCATCATTACCTCTCCGGAAAATCATGACCGGCTCGAAGAGATCCGACAGAATCAACAACGCCTGGTCGACCCTGACATGTCCAGCGATTTGGATCTGGAATCGATGCCCGTCGTGGTCAGTCTGGGCTACAGCATACACGGAAACGAACCGAGTGGAGCCAACGCGTCGATGGTCGTCGCATGGCATCTGGCGGCAGCCGAAGGGGCAGAGATCGACTCCCTGCTTGAGGAGAGCGTCATTCTGCTCGATCCCAGCCTGAATCCCGACGGCCTGCAGCGATTCTCCACGTGGGTCAACATGCATCGGGGTCACACACCCACGACCGATCCGCAGAGCCGGGAGTTCAACGAACCGTGGCCAAGTGGGAGAACCAACTACTACTGGTTCGATCTGAACCGCGATTGGCTCCCCGTCCAGCATCCGGTCAGCCGCGGACGGGTACTGCAGTTCCATCACTGGCGACCCAATCTGTTTGCAGACTTCCACGAGATGGGAGAAGAGAACACTTACTTCTTTCAACCCGGTGTCCCCTCTCGAACCTGGCCGCTCACCCCGGGCCGGAACCAGGAGTTGACAGCCCAACTGGCAACCTACCACGCCGAGGCGCTGGAGGCGAATGATCAACTCTTCTTCAGTGAAGAGACCTTTGACGACTTTTACATCGGGAAAGGCTCCACCTACCCCGACGTTCAGGGAGCTGTCGGCATTCTTTTCGAACAGGGAAGCTCCCGGGGGCACCTGCGCGAGAGCTCTCTCGGTCTTCGCCCCTTCCACGAAACGATCCGCAATCAGGTGGCCACCTCTCTTTCGACTCTTCGGGGGGCACGCGAAATGCGGGTCGACCTCCTCGAATGGATGCGTACTTTCCACCGGGAATCCAGAGAAGAAGCAGCGCAATCGTCCGTTTCCGGCTACCTGATTGGCGACGCTGTCGATTCCGGACGCAATCGAATGGCGCTGGAGATGCTGCTGCCCCACCAGATCGAGGTCTATCCTCTTGAGGAGTCTGTAGAGATCGACGACGAGCACTACCGGCCGGGACACGCCTGGTTCATCCCGACCGATCAGCCACAGAGCCGTCTGGTGGAATCCCTCTTTGCCCGACCCACGACCTTCCAGGACTCTCTTTTTTACGACGTTTCGGCCTGGACCCTGCCGATGGCCACAAATCTGCCGTGGAGCATTCTTGAGCGTGGAGACACCGACCGACTCACGCTGGGCGACCCGTTAGCCACTCCCGGATCTCCCTACAATGATCAGGCAACAACCTCCATGAATGTGCCATCGGTAGAAACGACTCTGCCGGCGGCCTACAGCTACCTGATTCCATGGACGTCGTATCATTCCCCCGCGCTGCTCTATCGTCTGCAGGACGCCGGTATTCGTGCCCGGGTGGCCACCTCCCCTTTTTCGGCCCGCACACCGGACGGAGACATCGAGGCCGGACACGGATCCATATTGGTTCACCCCGGCATCCAGGAGATGGCCGCAGATGAGCTAACAACGCTCCTGCAACAACTCTCCAATGAGTTCCAGGTACCGGTACTCCCATTGACAAAAG
>JBNJFK010000194.1:0-4122 GCA_051746765.1 Bacteroidota bacterium | reverse complement strand
CGATCACGGGGAGCTTCAGGGTCGGCCATCAACCGGTGATAGGAAGTAACCCATCCGTGCCGCTGCAATTTCAGATAGTTTTCAAGCAGTAGTACACTACTGCTCGTTGGTTCCATGCGAATGGAGAACGAGGTGTGCCATGCTAGGGGGACGCGTGAACGTGTGTCAAGTGACCACAAGGTCGCATCAGGAACAAGAGAACTGGGACCCGGATTGGTCAGGTCGAAAGAGTGTACGAACTGTCTGTAGAGTCCTCCGGAAAGTTTGTAGGAAATCGGCCCCGGCCGGGCATCGGGGCGATCGAATTGTATGGTCAGCCGGGGTTCGACGTACACTGTACCGGATGGCCATAACCAACTGAATCGTGTTCCACCTTTGATGGACCATTGTGAAACAGGTGACCACTCTGATCCGGTATAAGCGGTTGCCTGACCCATCTGATCCCCTGCGTTGGAGGCACGAAAATAGAGATCATTGAATTGAAATTTTGACTCCATCCAGTGAGTCTCGAGTCCAGCGATCCAGTCCAGCCTCTCATTGGCTGCATACCGGAATCGTTGGTTCCATGTCAAATGTGTGAGATGATTTTGGTTTTTCTGTTGTCGGGCCGGATCGGTGAACCCGGAATTGTCGAATGTCCATGGTTCTCTGGTTTCGCTTTCGATTGCGGTTAACTCGGTCTCGTCTTGAAGACTGTATGTACTGTTGTTCCGGATCCAACTCACGCTCCACTGGCTTTCCCAATCGAGGCGTGGGGAGAGGAGCCAGCTCCAGGCGGTCTGGACCATACCATTCTCCCACGTATACCGTTCATGTGTCAGCAGACGGTCTTCCGGGATTGAGGCTGTGGATTGGTTCAAGATCCGGTTGGACAGTCGGTTGGATCCCAAATAGAGGGAAAGCGTATGCGATCGGTATCGGTTGGCATGATATCGACCGGCAAGATGCAGATCATGACTTGCGATATCCCGGTCTTGATCGATGGTGTGAAATGGACTCATGGTCGTGTGCCCCTGTAGTGCACCAAGCGTGAGAGGATCTACGAAATCCCAGTCATTCATACTTGATTCAAGTACCGGATCTGCATAGAGATTCCATAGAGACGTTCGAGCTGCTCCCATAAGAGCCCATTTATCCTCTTCAGGATCCGAGAGTTGCAATTTTGAGTTGACGAACATCGGATCACTTTGAATGGTAATGGTTCTGGATGGATCGGCAGAATAATCATGAGTCAAATCGATTCGGCCGGCAAGGTGACTCCCGTGTTCAATACCGTAACCGGCTTTTTGGACGGATATTCGTTCGATTGCATAGGGGCTGAGGGCGCTCATATGTCGACCGATGCTGTAAGGATGGTAGATCGGAGCGCCATCCAGATAGATTCGATGATCACCGGACTGACTTCCCTGCAGATGCATTGTCCCTCCTGATTCTCCTCGCTGAATTCCGGGAAAGAGCTGTAGTAGTTGGATGGGGGATCGATTTTGCGTCGACTGCCAGACCTGCATTGATTCAGATTCACCGGAAGAGCTCTCCATCGGAAGGATCGGATGGTGTGCCGTAATCACTACCGGAGTCGTTTGAACAGGCTCCGGTGTAAGTTCGATTATGGGTTCGATGACTCCATTCGAAGGAATGGTAAAGGTGAGCTCGACAGGTTTGTAGCCCAAGTAGGAGAAAATGACGGTATGTGTTCCAGGCATGAGTCGATGCAAATTGAAGTGACCACCTCGATTTGTACTGGCACCTCTGGATGCGTCTGCAAGAAGGATATGCGCATTGGGTAGAGGGACTCCTGTTTCAGAATCAAATATTTGTCCCTGCATGGAACCGTATCGGATCGCATCGACCGTTGTCCGTATGATGACGAATGTACCACTTGAAAGAATGACATAATCGAGATTGGATCCCTGGAGAATACGTGTCAGGGTCTCCTCCATGGTTTCATTGTCTGTCCGGTAGAAAACGGTGAACCCCTTGACGAGATCCGGATCAAAAATGACATCTGTATCCGTTGCTTCTGCCAACGAGAGGATCGCTTCTTCAAGCGGTGCACCTGAAAAATTCAGATCCGGAGTTCGTCGTTCCGAACGTTCCTGAGCAACTACTGAAGCAGACGTCGTCAGAAGCACGAGGCTGAGTAGAGCGAGGATGCGGTTCAGTGGATGATTCATTGACCTTGGGCGTTGACCAATTGATATCCATTTCGGGTTTGTCGTACGCGGAGTCCCTGGACTTGAGCCAGATCTCCAAGTACACTTTCCAGTTCTGGAGAATTCCGATAGAAAAGGGATACCCGTTCACTGCTCAGATCGGGCGAACCAAGCTGAAGGGATATACCGTAGATCGTTTCCATTGCAGCCAGAACAGTTTGAAGAGGGGTATCCTGAAACGAGAGGCCTCCTCGTTCCCACACACGTTCCCGAGCTTCGTCGATATCGACATACTTCTGTGGCGATGCAACGTCATCTCTCCAAAGGAGTCCCGTACCCTCCGATATCGGGTGGACCTCTGCAGTATCCTGATCGGGGACGAACTCAACGGATCCACTGAAGAGAGCCAAACGTACTTCCCGACCTATCGATCCGGGCCAGTGACTCAGCATGAACCGGGTACCGGTCACCCTCGTGACTGTAGAACCAGTCTGTACGGCAAACGGGAGGTCGCTAGTTTCAACATCGAAATAGGCTTGACCGGTCAGTTCCAGCATGCGGTGTGAGTCACCGAATCCGCGTCGATAGACGAGTGTCGAACCTCCGTTTAAATCAACACTGGATCCGTCCGGAAGCAAAACGGAAAGTGTATCTCCTTCAGGAGCTTTCAGTTGAGTGGGCTGTAGCCAAACAGCCGTGATGATGCCTATCAATATTGAAGCAGCAATTGCCAGGGATCCGCGCAACCAATTTGAAGCACGGTTGTTTGAGGCGTCGAAACGAGTTCGTGTGGATTTTAAAGATGAAGGTGATGATCGGGTCAGGTGGACCTTCTCTGAAGAGATAGATTCTTCATTTGTTGTCGACAGTCCAAGCCGGTTTCGTACATTTTGAAGTGCATCTTCTGTCTCTTCCGGCGTAACAACCGGTTGCCGGGATGTATCGTCAGAGCTCTCGCCACTTAATGAAAAATCCGTAAAGTTTGATCGATCTGACATATGAGTTATGTCTTTTCTCTCGTCATTCATAATGGACGGATTCTGATGGATGTGAACTGTTTTGACCTTTCTCTCTAAGCGTCTGGAGTGCCTGTATGATATGGTTGTTGACCGTTCGGACAGATATTTTCATGACAAGAGCGATCTCTTCATGATCCAAACCTTCGAGGCGACTCAAAGTGAATGCTTCTTTTTGCCGGTCCGGCAACATTCCTATCCAGTCCTGAAGTTGGCTCCATTGTTGTCGATCTACACGATTATTCGTGTTGTCCCCGTCAGTGAGAGGCGTCGCCGGTTCCAGATCCAGTCCCACGGACTCTCGTTGATGATCACGAAGATAATTCAGACTTCGATTTCGTACCGAAGTGTAGAGCCATGAACGGATGGATTGTTCGGGATTGATTTCACTTCGTTGCTGCCATAATTGAACGAAGATATCCTGTACAATATCACAAGCGGTAGCTTTTGAACGTGTATACTTCATCGCAAACCGAACCAAAGGTTCATAAAGTGCCCGAAAAAGATGGTTGAACGCGATGTCACTCGAGTGTTGAATCTCTCGAGCCCACTCCGCGAATGGGTCAATTGTCGAATCCCGTTTCTTCATCTTTTCAATTATTTCAACCTCTAGTACACATTCAGTTATCTGAATACCTATCTACGAAGCCTTTTTTTTGAAAAATCGTTTGAGCCGGAATCCAAATGAATTTGAGATGAGCCGGTATTCGGAGGGGAAAACCAGAGGATCACGTGTTGCAACTCATTGGGGGAAGATGAAGTAGACAGTGGGTGCAATCACTGAATATGAAACGAAAAAATTTACAAATATTTACAATCAGTAATCAGTCTCCGATCGCTTTCTCGATCCGATTCTCCAGAGCGGGCAGTATTCTCCGGCAGTCCGGTACGTTGCGCACCGGGCCGGCGGCCGATCGCTGGCTACCATTCACGGCGATCCACCAGGCCGCGTG
>JBNJFK010000193.1:0-4157 GCA_051746765.1 Bacteroidota bacterium | reverse complement strand
GGTGGGAACCTGCCACACCTCGTGGCGCGCCAATTGATCGATTACCTCTCGGCATCGCTGTTCATCCTGTCGGTCCAGCGCCCTCTCCCGCTGGTGTGCATGTAAAAACTCGCGCAGCTCGTTCCCCTCCATCCCGGATCGCTCTTCGATCAACGATCTCCGCTCTTCCCGAAGCTCTTCCCAGTTCTCTGCACAGGAGAACTCCACATTCTGGAGATGCTCCATGGCCGTGAGTCCGGCATCGGTCGCCTCGATTACATCCATTGTCAGCGGAATGTGGGACGTGACGCGATACCCGCGTGAGGTCGCCTCCTCCAGAACCGTATGGAAGACTTCCGGCTGGATCAGTTCGTAGACCTTCATCTCGTCCACTCCAAGTGCATCCAACCGGTCAATGTGCGCTCGTGCCTCCTCCGGAGTCGTGGCGGAGACTGACGAGGTCCAGCTCAGGCGTTCGCCATCCACGTGCGGGCCAATCAGATAGAGATCCGGCGCCCAGCCGTGCTCATCGTGCACCTTCCGGGTCCACTCCCGGATCGGTTCAACCTCATCCATCTCCATGGCCGTATCACGCGCATAGGTAATTCCGTTGATCAAAAAGAGCGGGTAGAAGGAGTCCCGCATTTCCGGTGTATTGGTCACGTGGAAGTGGGCATCCCAAAGCCCCGGGATCAGGTATCGTCCCTGCCCGTCAATGGATGTTACTCCTTCCGGCGTCTCGAGAGATCCTGCCGCCCCGATAGCTTCGATGCGGTCACCGGTGACCAGCAGATCCTGTGATTCCCTCAACCCGTGAACCGCATCGACCAGGTGTACATTTTCGATGAGCAGGGCGTCGGTTTCGACGGTCCGATCGTCGGTCGCCGGCTGACAGGCGACGGCAACCAATGAAGAGAAGAGAATGAGAACAATGAACGGAACAAAAAGAGTACGGGATCCTGTCGGAGTTGAGTGGATATGCATGGGGAGTTCGGGTAAAGTTCAGGTAGATTCAATGCAACGTCTGTTCCAGCAACACCCGGAAGCCGGTTCAACCCGACCGGCCGGTCGTCAATCCATCGGTGAAGAGCGTTGAAGCGGTAGATAGAGCGAAATCGCCAACAAAAGGAAGAACCCGTTGCGGGTAATCATCTTCCATCCGAAGGTGCTGTCCATCATCTCGCCAAAACAGCCGCAGTCTCCCTCCATCCCGGTCACCGTTCCATAGATGGAAAACAGAAAGAAGCCGAAAAAGACCGCAATCACAAGGGGTCGAACCCAACGATCCAGTCGCCAGGTGACCAACAAGAGGGCGAGGACGATCTCGACCCAGGGAAGAAGCGTAATCATCTGCAGTTTGAGCCACACCGGAATCCACGTGATATATCCGACGGTCTCGAAAAGAGCGCTGTCATCCATCAACTTCAGAATGCCGGCAAACAGCAACACGGCCGCCAGAACGACTCTCGCTGTCCACTGAATGACCTGTCTCCACCGCTGATCTCTCTTCATGATTCTCCACTTATCCCGCTTCTGACGCTCTGTGAAGTGCATAATGTACAAAATCTTTGTGAGCTTGCATGCTCATTCCGGACTAACAACTGAGAATGCTTCTTTGTATCTTTCGGGTCTCTCACGTCCCTGAAAACGTCGGACCACAGGATGATCGACAAGCCACACGATTACTGCGGAATTTTCGGTGTCTACGACCACGAAGATGCTGCTCTGCTCACCTATTACGGACTTCATGCACTGCAACACCGGGGACAGGAGTCTGCCGGTATTGTCTCTTCGTGGTACGACTCGGAGAAGAAGCGCGCCATGATGCCGGCGCATCGCGACTTCGGCCTGGTGCTCAATGTGTTTGGCAATCAACGGATTTTCAAACGGGAGCTCAAGGGCCGAACCGCCATTGGTCACAACCGGTACTCGACCTCCGGCTCCTCCCGGAATCCGGCCAACATCCAGCCGTTCCGTGTGCACTACAGCAAGGGAAATTTAGCCATCGGGCACAATGGAAATCTGACCAACGCCCGTCAGCTGCGTGAACGATTTACCGAAGAGGGGGTTCTCTTTCAGTCGACCTCCGATACCGAACTGATTCTGCACCTGATCGCCCGCTCTCCCAAACCGACCCAAATGGAACAGATCATGGATGCCCTCTTGCAGATCGAGGGAGCCTACTGTCTGGTCCTGCTTACCGATGACAAGTTGATCGCGGTTCGTGACCCGAACGGATTCCGGCCGCTGGCACTCGGCAAAATAGACGACTCCTATGTGGTGGCCAGCGAGACCTGTGCATTCGACATTATTAACGCCGACTACGTTCGGGATATCGAACCGGGTGAAGTTCTGGTCATTGACCGGAAAGCGACCGAAGGCGAGCCGACGTCTCTGTCACTGGACCGAATGACGGGAACGGCGTCGAGCCAGTGCATTTTCGAGTATGTCTATTTCTCCCGACCCGACAGCCGGATTTTCGGGGAAAATGTAGACAAGATCCGCCGCAACCTGGGCAAGTATCTTGCCAAGGAGCATCCACTGGACGAAATTCTAGACTACCCGGATCCGAACTTCAAACCGATTATTATTTCGGTTCCCGACTCGAGCAACACAGCCGCCCTCGGATATGCCCACGAGAGCCAAAAGAACGGGGTGGATTGCAAATATGACATCGGACTCATCCGGAACCATTACGTTGGCCGAACCTTCATCTCCCCCGGTCAAAAATCGCGGGAACAGAAAGTCCGGACCAAGTTCAACATTGTACGGGGGGTTCTCGAAGGTCGATCGGTCATTATCGTAGACGATTCAGTCGTGAGAGGAACCACGTCACGTCATCTGGTCAACATGATCCGTCAGGCAAACCCCAAGGAGATCCACTTTCTCGTAAGCTCTCCTCCGATTACCCACCCCTGCTACTACGGGATGGATTTTCCCGATCCGGAAGAGCTGATGGCCAACCGGTACGGCAAGGATATTGAGGAGATGGCCCGTGCGATCGGTGTCGACAGTCTGCGATACCTTTCGGCCGAAGGATTGGTGGAAGCGGTCAAGGAGTCCAATGACTCCGAGCATGACTACTGCACTGCCTGCTTTACGGGGAACTACCCTGTTCCGGTTAACTTCGGGACGGAAAAAGAGGAGAACGAAGTCGTTTGATCCGTTGGAATAACGTACAGTTTGTCACCAGTGCCCCCACCTTGGAAGCGTGTCCGCCAGCTTCCCTCCCCGAACTCTGTCTGGCCGGTCGCTCCAATGTGGGCAAATCGAGCTTGATCAACCGGATTCTTCAGCAGAAACGTCTCGCCCGAACAAGCAATACGCCGGGGAAAACACAGTTGATGAACTACTACCGGGTCGATGATGCCTTTTTCTTGGTCGATCTGCCGGGTTACGGCTATGCAGAAGTGCCGGAATCGGAGCGCAAGCGGTGGGGAAAGGCGATTCAGGAGTATCTAACGAATCGAGAGACGCTGCAGTTGACGCTCCACCTGATGGACATTCGGCATGAGCCGAGTGCGTTGGATGAAGAGATGATCTACTGGATGGCGGTGAACGAAATACCGTTCTCCATCATTCTAACCAAACGGGACAAGCTTTCGAAGAACAAGGCGAGTGCATCGATTGCACATGTGAAGCGCTTGACCCGGGAGATGAATATCGAGATCCCGATCCTGGGATGTTCGGCCAGCTCCGGTGAGGGTATACCGGAGGTACGAGCCCTGATTGAAGAGTTTACAACGAAGCAGCCTGAACCCAAACCTGAACGATAACGAATCAACATGTCTAAAAAGATACTGCTCCTGGACGGGGTAAATCCACTGTGTGCCAACGTATTCAAGGAGCGAGGAATGCAAGCCGACCAGCCTTCCGGACTGGATCGGGACGGGGTTAAAAAAATTATCGGAGAGTATCACGGTGTCGTTGTTCGATCGGCCACAACGGTCGATGCCGACTTGCTTGAGCATGCCACCAACCTGGAGGTGATTGGACGCGCCGGCGTGGGTGTAGACAATATCGACCTGCCGGTCGCCACCAGCCAGGGCGTACTGGTAATGAATACACCGGACGGAAATACCATTTCGACAGCTGAGCATACGTGCGGCATGCTGCTCGCTCTCTCCCGCAATATCCCGCAGGCGGTTGCAACCGTCAAAGGTGGCGGTTGGGACCGA
>JBNJFK010000192.1:0-4175 GCA_051746765.1 Bacteroidota bacterium | reverse complement strand
CAGTGATTTGAACAGTGAGCACCCGATCGACCTGACACGATATCAGGTTGCGAATGGCTATATGGGGCAAGCGGGTCTGATCAACTCTGGCGGTGCATCCGGCGAGAACGATTTTGCCCAGGCGGTCAAGACAGCTGTCATCAATAAAAGAGCCGGTGGAATGGGTCTGATTAGTGGACGAAAGGCGTTTCAACGTTCGCGGAAGGAAGGGGTCAAACTCCTCAATCTGATTCAGGACGTCTATCTGTTGGACGAGATCGATCTGGCGTGAGAAGCAGAGGATCGTTCCAGGAATAAAGATATTCCGGGTATACAGACAGGTGAAGGCTCCGGGAGGGGGTCGTCGGTAACATGAGTTACAAATCGCCGGACAATGCAGGCGGGAATCTCTTTTCCGTCAAGTACATTTTGATTTCGGTCGGGCTGAGCCTGCTCGGAATGGGTGTTGTCATCTATTTTACCTGGTCTCCCGGTGTTCTTGAGCACCTGGCTCTGAAGCGAATGCCGGGGTTGGTGATTGCCCTGGCCATCACATTTCTCAGGGTCTGGTTTGTCGCCACCAAATTTCATTTTCTTGCGGAAGGTGACATGGGCTGGAATGCCGCTCTTCGCGTTGCCTTGACGTGGGATTTTGCCTCGGCCGTTACGCCATCGACTATTGGCGGTGCACCTATCGCAACGTATGCGATGACCAGTGAAGGAGTGAAATTGGGGAAGGCCACTGCTCTCACACTCTATAGTGTTCTTCTGGATCAATTTTGGTATGCCATTGCTATTCCGATTCTGCTGATTGGAAGTGTCTGGCTGGAGGTCATTCCACCGTCGATCGGATTTGTAGGTGCGGCTACCATGGTATTGATCTATGGAGCGTTGCTTGCTTATGGGGGGCTCTTGACGTATGGATTGCTTGTCAAGCCTTCCACCATCGGTAATCTGGTCAGATGGACGTTTCGACTTCCTTTTTTGAGACGTTTCGAGGAGCAGGTATCCAAGGAAGCGGACAACATGGAGGCCTATTCGGAAGAGTTGCGCGAGAAGTCCTTCTCCTTCATATTCAAGGCGTTCTATCTTTCGACCATGGCTTGGCTCTGCAAGGTAGCACTTCCTGTCATCGTTATATTGAGTCTCCTTCCGGCACAAGAAGTCCTGCTTGTTTTCCGTAGTCTCGCAATGAATCTTGCCTCTCTTGTGATTCCAACACCCGGAGGGTCCGGAGGCGTGGAAGGACTCTTTGCACTCTTTATGGGACCGTTGATCGAGCGGGAAGGATTTATCGGCCTGGCGGTCTTTCTCTGGCGTTTTATTACCTATTACATCAGTATTGGAATCGGTGTATTCGCTACAACATGGTATATGAAAGAGCGTGTCGATTCCTGATCTCTCACTGTTCAGAAGGGTTCCCCCGGAATCTGATTTCGCGGACTGTAACTGGATGATTATTTGATTATGGCCAAAGAGAAGCGTCAGTTTGTTTGTCAATCCTGCGGTTACGTGGCTACGAAGTGGATGGGCCAGTGCCCCTCGTGCCAGGAGTGGAATCAATTTGAAGAGAGAGATGCACCGAAAGCCTCTTCAGGGAAGAAACATCGAGTCGAAATTTCCGAAGACCGTCACAATGCATTGGAGTCTGTTCGGCTGGCCGATATTCCCGATGAGGATCGTGAGCGGATCACGACCGGAATGGATGAGCTGGATCGTGTTTTGGGGGGAGGACTTGTTCCGGCTTCGTTGATTCTTCTGGGCGGAGACCCGGGAATAGGGAAGAGTACGTTGATGCTGCAACTTGCCAAGACGTCTCCGACCCTGAAGATTCTGTATGTCGCCGGTGAGGAGTCTGCTCATCAAATTCGGCAACGCGCATCGCGTCTTCACCTCACTGGCAAGGAAGATTTGCGGATTTTAACCGAGACCGAACTGGACCGTGTGATTGTGCATGTCCGAAAGGAGAGGCCCGATCTGGTCGTTGTGGACTCCATTCAAACCGTCTACAGAAGTACGG
The DNA here is from genome assembly GCA_051746765.1 of Bacteroidota bacterium. Classification (GTDB taxonomy): domain Bacteria; phylum Bacteroidota; class Rhodothermia; order Balneolales; family Balneolaceae; genus JBBEBE01. The sequence continues at coordinate 2,176 of JBNJFK010000192.1, read as the reverse complement.
TCTCCTCACTTCCGGGAAGTACACAACAGGTCCGGGAATGTGCAGCGCTTCTGCAGCAGTTGGCAAAGCGTGAAGGTGTGACCACACTGATGATTGGCCACGTGACAAAAGAGGGGGAGATTGCAGGACCCCGGGTGCTGGAGCATATGGTCGATACGGTCCTTCAATTTGAAGGGGATCCCTCCCGCCTTCATCGACTACTTCGCGGGGTGAAGAACCGGTTCGGCCCGGCCCACGAAGTGGGTGTGTTCGAGATGAGAGGAGACGGCCTGCAGGAGGTACTGAATCCGTCGGAGCTGTTCTTGTCCGAGCTGGACGAGTCGGTGAGCGGAAATGCCGTGACCTGTCTGATGGAGGGGAGTCGACCTTTGTTGACAGAAGTACAAGCTCTGGTTGCTCCGAGTACGTACGGTACACCTCAGAGGACGACCAGCGGGTTTGATCAGCGAAGACTCTCCTTGTTGTTGGCCGTACTGGAGAGAAGGGCCGGCATTCCGTTCTCCTCTCATGATGTTTATTTGAACGTGGCGGGTGGGTTAACGATTCAGGATCGGGTTGCCGATCTGGCGGTTTTGGCAGCCCTCGCATCCAGTTTTCGGGATACGTCCGTACCCGAAAAGGCGCTTTTTCTTGGGGAGGTCGGTCTCGGTGGAGAGATACGAATGGTGCCCCAGCTGGACGTACGTCTTCGGGAGGCAGAGAAAATGGGGTTTCGACAGGCCTATGTTCCGGGCCGGACCGGAAAGGTGTCATCGGAGCTCGCGCTCCGCTCTCACTCCTACATTCAACCGTTCGTTCGCGCCCTTTTCTCCAACGAGAAGAGCTAACAGGCCGGAATCATTGACGCGCAGACGAGTCTGTCACCTCCGATTTTGAACGGGGTTCGGGGAGAGAGGCTCTCCCCGGTTGTCAAATTCGATCAGTAGTTGTCGCGCTGTCGTCGACGCTCTTCGCGAACACTCTTTTTGAGTGCTTCCCGGCGCTCTTCGGACGGTTTGGTGAACTGCTGACGGTCTTTGAATTCGTTGAGTACTCGAGAGCGAGTGACCATTTTCTTGAAGCGGTTGATCGCCCGGTCGATACTCTCGTTGTCTTTTACGTTTACTCCGATCATGGATATTCGATCACTAGGTGTTGAATTCAGTTTGATATACAGACAAGAAATATAGGAAAAATTTCCAAGAAGATCAGCCGCTGCTCTTTTTTTTGTCGTTGCCGGATGCTTCTGTCAAGCGCGTGACCAGTGTTCGATTCGCTTTCGGAAACGGATAACTCTCAAGACTGTCCAACGGAACCCAGCGAATCTCCTGACTCGATTTTGCAGTCGGAGACTGGCTCCCCGGTGCGATTCTGCAAGTCCAGGCGTGAAGTGTGATTTTGAAGTGGGAATAGGCGTGATTGAGTTTATGAAACGGTTCCAGTGAGTCTATATGGATTCCCAGCTCCTCCTTCAGTTCACGACGTACCGTCTCTTCAATGGATTCTCCTTTCTTCTGCTTACCGCCGGGGAACTCCCACAAACCTCCCAACATGACATCTTCCGGCCGAAGGGCGATCAGCGTTTCATTCCGATCGTTGATCAGGATTCCGACGCCGATTTGATGGTGGGGAACGCGCTTTGCCGGAGATTTCCAGGGAATACAGTCTGTGGATGCCGTGCGATAGGCTGTACACTCGGATGCAAGCGGGCAGCGATTGCAGGAAGGGCTGTTGGGTGTGCAGACGGTTGCTCCCAGCTCCATGACGGCCTGGTTGAAGTCTCCGGGTCGGTCTGCCGGAATGATGGATTGTGCAATCTTCTGAATTTGATTGCGGGTTGTCGTTCGACGGATATCCTCTTCAATACCGTAGAACCGGGTCATGACCCGGATGACATTCCCGTCCACGACCGCCCGCTCTTCTCCGACTCCGCCATCCTCTCCCCCTACGCCACCGCGCCGGACGACATCGTGCGGGGGTTCGCCTCCGCCGCCGAGCTGCCCGACCCTCTCTGGCGCGCCGGGGTCGACCCGCCGCTGATGCCCGTCGACCTGGCCGCGGACGCTGTGGTCGGCGCGGTCACCGACGATGCCGCGCAGCAGGCCCTGATGGACGCGGAGATGCCCACCACGTTCCCGGCCGACGCCACCGGCGTCGAGGAGTCCGTGGCCAGGTTCATCGACAAGCTCAGCAAGCA
>JBNJFK010000191.1:0-4261 GCA_051746765.1 Bacteroidota bacterium | reverse complement strand
GAAATTTTTTTCAATACAACGGGAAGGGTGCGAACAGGTACCGGTGAAATCTGAATGGAATAGGTCATGCGTCTATACTTGTATTTATGATTGAAATTCGAGTCCAGTGACAATCTGCAGCTCTTTTGTGGGGCTGCGACTCTCTTGGGGTTCTGTCTGTTTACGAACGGGTCGAACCGGTGTCTCTCCGATTACGTATCCCCGATCTGGATTACATATCCCTGACTTGAACGATCAAAAACGAATCCCGCGATTCTCCAGAAATCCGGCAATCTGCCAACCGGCCGTCATCTTGTAGGCCGGTGGAGGATCCTCCATAACCGTCGAGGCCGCGCCGTGCAGTAGCTCGCCCCGGAATTGATCGTATTGGAAAGTGGCCTCGGCAGCTCCTCCGGATATCCGTCCCCCCGACAAGCTGTCGGCCAACTGGGTCGCCCCGTACGAGAGCGAGAAGGTCATGGTCAGTGGGTGAGGAACGTACCCTGCCACATCGGCACCGATATCCATGAGGGATTGTGCAACCTCCCCGGCATTCTCGGCCGTCACCAAACTGTGAATAGACATCGCAGACCCTATCGGACCAAGCACTTTTGAAACACCACGAGCTGCGGGTGCCACCTTCTCCACTAATCGAGCCATCCGCCCGTCTCCGAATTTGAGTTGAATGCCGTTCCGGATACGGCTCAGTTTACCTTCGGCTTCCGAAAGACCGGTTTGAGCTGCGCGACTCCTGCGTGCTGCCTGACGTTCCTGACGACTGGCATCTCTCGCTTCAGATAAGGCTTCATCACGTGCCGAGCTCAGCGCACCCGATTCTCGAGAAGCTCTTCTTGCCTCTTCCAGACGACTCTGGGCACTTGCATGTTGATCTTCAAGAGCAGAAAGTCTTGCATCACTTGGTGCATTGGCCCGGGCACGATCGTAATCCTCTGCAGCTTTTCCGAATCGATGGTCACTCATGTCCGTCTCTCTTCTCAGATCTTCCGAAACGTGTTCCACCATCCAGTCCGGATCACCACTTGTATCCATTGCGTTTCGCACCAGATCAGCAAGCCGGTCGTCTGCCCTTTTACTTGCCATGCGTGCCTGGTCCAGCGCACTTTTCGACATATTGGCATCTGTTCTGGCATCGGCCAACTCATCTGCAATCCGTACTTGTTCCGACTGAAGTCTGTCAGCTGCATCCTGAAAATGTCGGGCTCGACTCCCGGCACTCTCAACTTCAGATCTCTCGATGCGGGACAACACCTCCATGCGTTTTTGCTCATCCACTGCACCTTGTTCCAAGGACTCAAAGTACTGGCTGATGGTATTCATCGTTTTTCCCGGAGTCCCTGCTGCCTTCCTCGCATCCGAAGTGGAATCCTTGAAAGAGTCGATCGCCGATTCTTCAGACGATGGTTGACCTTGATTCTCATCAACGGCTGAATTTTCATTCGGCTGCTCAGCTCCGGTGTCCGACTGTTCGGGCGACGAATTCCCGGTACCATCAGAGGGTTCTGAAGTGTTCGGATCCGCCGATTCACTGTCGGGTTCCGTTGACGTTTCGGACTCGTTCGGCTCCTCAACTCTGGTGTCCGACTGTGCAGACGACGAATTTCGGGTATCATCGGAGGCATCTGAAGCGTCTGGATCAGGGGGGTCCGGGGGTTCATTGTCGGGTTCCGACGATGCTCCGGACTCGTTTACTCCACCTTCCCGGTCGGCTTCATTCACTTCCTCGTCTGCTTCATTTTGTCTGGCTTCAGAGGTCAGGTTCCGCAACTGCTCCTCATTGAGCCAGGGTTGTTCGTCCGCATCCACTTCCTGATACTCGCCCTCACTATCCATGTAGCCCACATACCGACCGACATACCCATGAGTCTCGTGCTTATACGTTTCGTAATAGCGAACGCCGGTGTAGTCGTAGAAAGTCCCCAATTCCTTAAAATCCCCCCGATTGTCCTCGAAATCCTGGGCAATCGAGGAGTTCAGCCCGTCCGGGTCCACTCGCTGGACCGGACTGTTGCGCAGATAGGCGTAGAGGTTCAGCCCGTCTGCCGGACCGGACGGATCGGGTGAGATCCATCGACATAGCCAGGGTGCGTAGGAACGATACCCGATATGACAGAGACCGGTGGCGTCCTCCCGCTCGACTCCGTTGTACCCGTACACTTTTCGAGAGGCCTCGCGGATAGCCGACCCGGCCATGAATGCACTTCCGCCATACGGGAAAAACTCTTCGTAACTGATTAACTCCGCCTGGTCCGTCAGCTCCAGTGCAACCGAGCCCCGATGATCGCAGAGATGATACCGGAGCCGGCTCTCTCCCTCATCCAGGTCGGAGCGATCCAGTGAGTCCGTGATCAATCGATCCAGAACCGCCACAGTCTGCCCGTTCCACTCGATCGTGGTACTCGTCTTCTCCAGGACCGATTGATCGCCACGATGCTCACGACGGATTTCGCATCCGTCCAGCCAGAGAGTCTCGCGAAGCACGGTTCGACCATGCTCGACCCGCTCGGAGATCCGTCGGAGCCGCATGCCGTCATGGCCGTATCGATAGTGTTCGGCGTCCGGCTCTCCGTCTTCACGCTCGATCACCACCGCTTTCAGAAGTTCGCCGCGGGTCCCCCATTGCAGCTCTCCGTCCAGATGCTCGAGTTCACGCAGGTTGCCGGCCGCATCGAAACGGGACTCCGGATCCGTCTGTGGTGTACGTTCGACCCACTCGTTGGACAGACTCCGGTTGGAGTGATCCGAAACCCACATCTCCCGGGTCCAGGAGAGGTCGCCCGTCTGTCGGCATCGGGTCAAATTTCCCGAGAGGTCATACGTATACTGCCGCTCGTAGGGCACGAGATCCCCACCGTCATTGAGTGAGAAGTGGCGGGTTCCCTGCCACCCCGACGACGGGCCTCCTCCTTGCGGACCGCCCTGGAGAGCCAGATGGGTCCACCCCGTAGCCTTCGTCAACCGATAGAGCGCGTCATAGGTATAGTCGCATGCACGACTCTGATCGTTGTGAATTCCGGGAATGTGTCCCAACAGATGTTCACGGGTCCGATCGTCCTTTCGAGCCAGATTGCCGGCCGGATCCCAGTAGAAGGTCATCTCCTGAAGCGTACGATCCGGTTCGTCGTTCCTGTTTTCGCGGGAGACGAGTCGCTTTAGGCGGCCGCTCCGCTCCTCATAGCTCCGAACGGACTCGACGCCGTTGCCGTAGTGAACTCTATTCAGCCTCCCGGCTGCATCCATCTCCACTCCGGAGAGGATCGTTTGCATCTCCGTCTCGTCCGGCTTTCGAATTCGAATCCGGCCCACATCTCCGGAGGGTTGGTACTCCAGGCTTTGATACACACCATCCGGCGTTGTACGACCCACCTCGCGGCCCAGCCCGTCCCACACCATTCGGGTTACAAACTCCCGGTCCTCCAGCTCGACCGATCCGGACCAGTCGAGCTCGTCGCGCCACTGCGATGCCAGCCGTCGGCGCTTCTCAAGCAGGTTTCCCCGACTGTCGTATCGAGGATAGGCCACCTCCCCGGACGGGTCCTTCTGCTTCCAGACGCGGCCCAACAGATTTCGCTCGATCGCCTCTTCCCGGTCGGGAAACGCCTCCCCGTGAATGACTTGCTCAAGGACCGTGCGGTCGGACGGATCCCCCACAGCTCCCCGTTCGACCGAAACCACACGCCAGGCGTCATCATAGAGAGTCATCAGGCACTCGTCTTTCGCCGTCCAGTGCAGATGCGGTCGGCCGGCGGCGTCGAAAAAGGTTCGCCTCTCCCCCGAATCCGGTGTTCGACTCCAGACCACACGCCCGGCCACGTCGAACGTCTGTTCCAATGCCTTCTCGCCCGTTCGGGGATCCAGCACGTGACGCACCCGCCCATGCGCATCCGGAACGGACCGTGTACGAAGCGCAGTCTCTTCATCGAGCCACTCCTCCTGAAGGATCGGGAACCCTCCCGGAACAAGGTGGCTTCTCGTCGGAGTATCGGCGTGTTCTTCCGCTTTCCGGATCGTCGCCAACTCCGGTCCCTCCAGCAGGCCGGTCTCTACCTGAGACTTGTAGAAGAATGAGTCTTGGATGGTATCGTTCGGATCATGGGAAGATTCACTCCAGGCGCCATGCTCCATGCGGCTCTCGAAACCGTCCGGACTCTCCACCCGCACGGTGCGCCCCAGACCGTCATATATGTACCGTGTGGCAGCCCCGTACCGGTTCAGCCCCTCCTCTTTCTCCAAACGGTGGGTCATCGAGAAAAAGGGCTTGTAC
>JBNJFK010000190.1:0-4279 GCA_051746765.1 Bacteroidota bacterium | reverse complement strand
GCTCCTGCCAGGCAAACAGATTCAGATCCTGCATCGCATACGCTGTTGTATCCCGGCTATAGGTCAAATCGTAGGCCGACCCCTGCAACTGCAACCCCGCAGCCCGAACCGGTTCAGCCCGTTCATCAGGACGGTGAAACATCTGCAAATAGAGATCATTGCTGCTCCGGTTGGCACGTGCCGATCCCTCCACCGCGTTGGTCAGAAACGGGTTGAAGCTGTAAAATTGCGGATCGGAAATCTGGTATCCGAACGGCTCGTCCTGATCCAGGGCGTTGTTCAGATACCCTCCCTTCAGAAGCCATCGATCCCCGAGATGATGCCGTATTCGAAGCGAGAGCTGTCTCCCCTCCAGATCACTGCGAGAGAAATCGCTGCCGTCGCGCCGATCCCAGAACCCGAGCTCCAGGTTGGTCCGCGGTCGCAGATTATGGGTAAAGGCGAACTCCAGGTGGCGGTAGTTGCCCGCACCCTCGTCAAAATTGAGATAGGTCCGCGGCTGAACCAGGTAGTGATCGCGAAGCTGGATCGCTGTAGCGTGGTGTGATCCGCCCCGTTGACTCTCGACTGAGCGAATGTTGTGGTACGGTACGCGCGGCCAGAATACCTGCCCGGTGACCGGGTCGGTGAGCTCGATTTGTTCGAGGAACAGGCGCTGATGTCGCGTTTCAAAACCGTCCAGGTGAATGCCGGCGGGTCGCCCGACCGACGATCCGGTTCGATACATCACGCTTCCCGGGATTCGGGAAAGTCGCTCCGTCCATTCGAGAGCCATCAGCCAGCGTAGCGTGCTGTCGGTTTCGACCGTCTCCATGGCCGGTGTGGACTGCGTAGGCCAAAGAGGAACCTCGACCAGTTCGGGTGTCTGCGGACCGGTCTGTGTGGAATCCTCGGGTTGCCCGGCACCCCCGACACCCTCCGCGCCCTGGACGCCCCCGGCTGGCTCTCGATCTTCGGGTTGAACCGAATCGGTCGGGTCCGGTTGATCCGTCGACGGAGCTTCCTCCTCTGGTTGAGCCTCTTCCGTCGAGTCCGGCGGCTGTTCCTCCCCGTCCGGCGGGTCTGCTTGTTCCGTCGTCTGTTCCTCCGCGTCTTGTGGCTGTACCTCTCCCGGTGGCGCCTCTTGAAAGGCGGAAAACAGCAGGAGTACAAACGAAAGAATGGGTCCGCTCACGAAGCCGTGGGTTGATGACTACACATTGGAGCCGTGGATTGGTGACTACACATGACGGGAATATACGGCTCTCTGCCAAACCCTCAGCACGTCTTGCAAAGAGTCCATTTATTGATCGGTCAAGCGCTCAGGCGATCCGGAACCCGGCGATTCGAGTGCGAGTCAGAGTGCGAGTCAGAGTGCGAATACGTCTGCTCACAGGTATGATTCATCCTCCAAGGAACTGTTTCTGCAATCCATACGGAAGAACGTCCACACCGGAGAGTACCCGGCGAAGCGTTTCGAGTGCGACGGTCGCCGTGCGAATCTTGTTCTGTCGACGATCGCCGGTAAAGTGGCTCCGAAGTGCGAAGCTCTCCCCGTCGATGAAAAACCCGATCCAGACCGTGCCGACGGGCTTCTCTTCACTTCCGCCGTCGGGCCCGGCGATTCCGGTCGCCGAGATCCCAACCCGGGTCCCCAGTCGATCAGCCACACCGCGTGCCATCTGCAGTGCGACCGGCAGGCTGACGGCTCCGTGTTCGAGCAGATCTTTCTCCTGAACTCCGAGCATCTCCTGTTTGACCTCGTTGCTGTAGGAGACGATTCCCCCTTCAAACCAGTCACTGCTCCCGGGAATGTCGGTGATTTGATCTCCGATATGCCCCCCCGTACAACTCTCCGCAACAGCCACATGCCAACCACGACGGCGGAGCAGGTCGCCAACGACCTGTGCCAACGGAGTGTGACGATCCTCGGTGTAGATTCGCCCCCCGGCACGCTGTCGAATCCTGTCCAGCAGGGGTTGCATGCCCGCCTTCGCCTCCTCAAGCGTCTCGGCCCGATGTTCGATTCGAAGAACCACCCCGGCCGGAGACGGCAGATAGGCCAGCGTCGGGGCGTCGCCGGTCAATGCTGTCTTCTGATCAGATGGAAGGTTTTCATCGGATAGAGAATTCTCATCAGAGGGGCCATTCTTATGGGAGAGTGGACTCTCGTCAGAAGAGCCATTCTTCAACAGATCGGTGAGATCTCCGATAATTTCATCGCTCAGGTGGCTCTCTGCTTCTCCGGCCGTTTTCAAATAGTGTGTGTAGCGAACCTCCAACTCGTCGAACGTCTCTTCGATCCTCTCCTGGACGCCGGTCTCCATGAGATGTTTCATCTCGCGCGGAACCCCCGGCAGAAGCACGACGGCGCCCCCACCGTTGGCAAACCAGAGCCCGGGCGCTGTCCCTTTTTCGTTGCGCAGGACTCGGGCCCCGTCAGGAACCAACGCCTGCTCTGCATTGGACGGGGTAAACGAGAGTCCCCGTCGCTTGAACCGTTCCTTGAGGATGGCCAGGATCTCCGGGTCGGTTTTCATGGAATAACCGAACAAGTCCGCCACCACCTTTTTTGTAATGTCGTCATGAGTTGGCCCGAGCCCACCGGTCGATACCACCAGGTCTGCTTTCTCACGTCCCTCCCGAATCGTCTCACGAATCTGATCCGGATCATCGCTGATCGTACGGACTTCCGTCACCCGGAATCCCTGCTGAGTTAAAAACTGTCCCAACCAGGAAGCGTTTGTGTTGATTGTATCTCCGATGAGAAGTTCATTACCGATCGAAAGTATCCAGGCTCTCTTCATCCGTCTATTATTCGTGTGCTTTGGGTGTTTCAGGTGTTTCTGGTGCCTTAGGCACTTTAGGCGCTTTGAGTGCAATAATTGTCTCGGCAATTCGTGGTATTGCGATGATTGCGTGTGTTCAATCATATCTACGAGTGTTCAACCATACCTGCGCTTATTGAATTCCCGTTTTGAACTTCCCGTTTTGAACAATGTTGAGAAAACCCCGCACCTCCATCCACAATGACTGTTCTCGACGACTGGTCGCCTTTCGAATCGCTTTCTTGTATCTTCTCCGTTTGAACGCCCATATGATTCGCTTACACATGAATCATCTTGAACGTACGCCCGAATAACTGCAGGCGGGGTATCGCCTTGAGATCACTTGAGCACAGGAACAACTGTAATTTCCGATGGTATGAAGCATTTGCCCAACATTCTCACGTTTCTGCGCCTGATCCTGGCCCCCGTATTCCTATACATGTACGTTCAGGATGAACTGGTCTGGAGATCGCTCAGCCTTGTCGTCTTTGCTGTTGCGGCTGTTACCGATTTTTTTGACGGCTATATTGCGCGTGCCTACGACGTGGAGTCCAAGTCCGGAGTCTTTATGGATCCGCTGGCAGACAAGTTTTTGACGTTTGCCGGATTTGTCTGTCTGCCGGTGCTGGATCCGGTGCTCTTTCCGTGGTGGGCCGTTGGCGTGATTGTGGCTCGCGATCTGATCGTCACCATTCTTCGCATCGTGGCCGATGTACGCAAGATCTCCGTGGAAACGCGTTATCTGGCGAAGGTGAAAACATTGGTTCAGATGATTTTTCTCTACATCTGCCTGCTCATCGGGGTCTTCATGCAAGCGGACATTCCCCTGTCCGAACATGTACTCAACCTGATGGATACCTCCATTCTCTACTGGTCCATGATGGGCGTTACCGGGATCACGGCATATACCGGAATCGAGTACCTGGTCGTCAACCGACACCTCTTCTCCGGTTCAGCCCGATCATGAGTTTTTTCTCCCACTCATCCACTCTCCTGCCGGCCATCCAGCGTTTCATCGCGTCGCTCGGCGGAATCGGCCTCCTGCCCAAAGCGCCCGGGACCTGGGGCAGCCTGGCCACCCTCCTCGTACTGTGGCCGGTCGCCGTCCACTTCACTTCCAGCGGACTCTGGATGGCCGTTATCGGTGGTTCGCTACTGTCGATCTGGACGACAAACGCCGCTGTGGACCGCTGGGGGGAGGATCCGCCACAGATGGTAATCGACGAGTGGGCGGGGCAAGCCATCCCGCTTCTTGGACTTCCTCTCACCGGTTCAGCCCAACCGGATCTGTTCTGGCTTCTGGGTGCGTTTGTTCTCTTTCGACTCTTCGATATTACCAAACCGTTCGGAGTAGACGAAGCACAGCAACTTCCCTCCGGATTTGGTATATTGGTCGATGATTTGCTGGCCGGTTTTTATGCATGGATCTGCCTTCAGGTAATCCTTTGGCTTCTTTAGGGTCTCCAGGATTG
>JBNJFK010000189.1:0-4284 GCA_051746765.1 Bacteroidota bacterium | reverse complement strand
ATCGTCTGGTTGTATCCATGAAGATAGACCAACATCGGTTTTCGAACTCCCGGTCTTCCGGTTTCAAAGAGTTGAATCGGTACTTGTACCCGGAAACTGGACCGCCCCGAAACCAATACATTCTTCTGGTTCATTAGACTGGTTGCTAAATGCCTCGAATTGCTCGATTTTGTCCACACGTTCGTACCCCAATATCCGAATTAATTACATGGATTATGAGTCAAATTCGCACAGACTGGACCCTGGAAGAGATTGAATCGATCTACAACAAACCGCTGCTGGAACTGATCTATGAAGCGGCGACCGTTCACCGTCAGTGGCACGAGACCGGAGAGATCCAGGTCTGTACGCTCCTCTCGATCAAAACCGGAGGGTGTCCCGAAGATTGTTCCTACTGTCCCCAGTCTGCACGTTACCAAACCTCGGTCGATGCCGAACCCATGCTCGACAGCGAGGTTATCCTCGCCTCTGCGAAAAAGGCAAAAGAGGCTGGAAGTACCCGTTTCTGTATGGGAGCAGCGTGGCGAAATGCCCGAAAGAGTAAGGATTTCGACAATGTTCTGAATGTCGTCCGCGAGATTACCGATATGGAGATGGAGGTCTGCTGTACGCTCGGAATGCTCACCGACGAACAGGCATCCAAATTGAAGGAAGCCGGACTCTACGCCTATAATCACAACCTGGACAGCAGCGAAGATTTTTACAATCGGATCATCTCTACCCGCACGTATGAAGATCGACTGGACACACTGAAAACTGTTCGGAACAACGACATCTCTGTCTGTTGTGGTGGAATCATCGGGATGGGCGAAACGGATCGAGACCGGATCGAATTGATCCACAATTTGGCCTCGATGCCGGAACACCCAGAATCTGTTCCCGTAAATGCACTGATCGCCGTCAAGGGAACACCGATGGAGAATCAGCCTCCTGTCCCCTGGCACGACATGGCCCGCATGATTGCAACGGCCAGAATTACGATGCCGGGTTCGATGGTTCGTCTCTCGGCCGGTCGGGTGAACATGAGCATTGAAGAGCAGGCTCACTGTTTTATGGCGGGAGCCAACTCGATCTTTACCGGGGAGAAACTATTGACGACCTGCAACAACGATCTTGGAGAGGATATGCAGATGTTTGAACTGCTGGGTCTGAAACCGAGAGAAGCATTTAAAAATGCCAAAGAGGAACATCTTCCCGTTTCGGTCTGATATCCCCGAAAGGATGTACCGACTCGACTGAACTCCATGGAACGGCATCAAAAAAGGGCGATCATCTGATCGCCCTTTTGTTTTACTTCCCTGTCAATTTCTTTCCTGAACATCTTCCGCGACCGAATGTACCCAACCACAAATCAGGACGGGATTCGGTCTATGGTTAAACATCAGAGCCTGTGCTGCGTTACACAGACCGCGCGCGGCACCGTCGCTTCGTTACCGGTATAGGAAAGAAGCCCTGTCTCTTCATCACGCTCAAAGAGTACCAAATTGTCATTGTCACGATTGGTCATGAAGACAAACTCTCCATCCTGGTCCACGGCAAAGTTCCTGGGATGTCCACCACGCGTCGGTTCAATGCCTTCCATCTCCAGCATTCCGGTCTCCGTGTCAATCGAATAGATCGCTGTCGAATCGTGCCCCCGATTTGTCGCGTAGAGAAATCGACCATCCGGTGAAATATGAATGTCGGCGGCATAGCTTGACTCTTCATATCCCTCCGGAAGCATGGAGATCACCTGAAGCTTTTCGAGTCCACCGGTGGACGCATCGTATTCGAAAGCGGTCACTGTGGAGGACAACTCCTCGACCGAATAGGCAAACGTTCCATCCGGGTGGAACACAAAGTGTCGGGGCCCGGATCCCGGTTCGGTTTCAGCATATGGCTGCTCTGCCGGAGAGAGTTCGCCGGTCTCCTGATCCACCGCGTAGATCAGGATCTTGTCCATGCCCAAATCAGACGTATAAACAAATCGACCATCCGGAGACGGGATCGTAGAGTGGGCATATGGTCTCTGCTGACGATCCTCGTTGACCATACTCCCGCCTTCGTGCTGCATAACGGATACCGCTTCTCCCAAAGAACCATCATCTTGAACCGGATAGGAGGCCATGCTTCCACCGCCATAGTTCGAGACATAGACAAAACGCCCCATTGGATCCACGCTCACGTGAGCCGGGCCCCGACCCATCGTCGACTGCTCTCCAAGCCATGTGAGTTCGCCCGTCTGCTCATCGATACGGTAGAATGCGACACTTCCGACCTCCTCCATCCCTTCCGGAGCTTCCCCGCTGATGGAGTAGAGTGTGTGCCCCTCCGGGTGAATAATTTGAAAGTTGGGACCCGGTTTGTCGGTCAGTTGCTGTATCTCTGTAAAGGCTTGATTCTCGCGATCAAACTCGTATACAAAAAGTCCTTCATCGGAGAAGGTCCCCAGATAGAGAATCTCTTTGGTTTGCCGGGTCTCTTCTGCCGTCGGTTCATCCATTTCGGTATCGTTCGAACATCCGGCGACACCCACAAGAAGCACTACGCCGGTCACCCATCCTGTCCACTGTTTCCATCTCTGCATAAACTACCTCACCCGTTGTTTGATTGATGATCGTTCCAACACCTGTAAAAGTACATTATACAAAAAAAAGACCCGCACACGATGGAAAAATATGTTATTTGCGGATGGACACCTCATCAAGAAGCGTATCCAAACGGCGATATACATTCGCCAATTCGTGCGGCTCGATTCTGAATGGTGGCATCAGATAGACTGTATTTCCAAGCGGTCGAAGAAGAAGTCCGTGGTCCATGCAGCGCGCCTTGATTCGGGAGCCGATCTCGTTGAAGTATCCATCCGATCCCTCCGTCTTGATCTGAAAAGCTGCAATGGTCCCCATGAACCGAATCCGCTCCACTTCCGGGCGTTGAGCAATCGACTCCATTCCCTTCCGGTGTAGCCCTTCGAGTCGTTCATACCGGTGTGGATCGGCTTCGAGAAGATCCAGAGATGCGAGTCCGGCTGCACATCCGAGCGGATTTGCCGTATAGCTGTGACCATGCCAGAGTGTCCCCATCGGATCGTCCGTATAGAATGCGTCGTAGACGGTATCGGAAACGGCCGTTGCCGCCAATGGCAAAAACCCTCCCGATATACCTTTCGACAGAGCAATGAGGTCGGGATCCACACCTGCTCGTTTGTGAGCAAACAGTGATCCGGTTCGGCCAAAACCGGTCATGACCTCGTCAAACAGGAGTAACGTTTCCCGCTGCCGGGTGATGCGTTGAAGCTGTTGCAAAAACCGTTCTCTGCAAACACGCATCCCGCCGGCACCCTGGATCAGGGGTTCAATCACGATCCCGGCATATTTCCCCGGATGTTGAGTCAGTTTCTCGTCCAGCATGTCCAGGATGCGGTCCTCTTTATCACGAATCCCCTCATCCCCCTCCCAGGTCTCCGGATAGGGCAGATACTCCACATCAAAGAGGAGCTCCTCGAATACTTGATTGAACACCGACCGTCCCCCGACCGACATCGCCCCCATCGTATCGCCGTGATAGGCCCCTTCAAATGCGAGAAAGCGTCGTCGGTTCTCCCCCTGGTTCTTCCAGTATTGCCACGCAATCTTGAGACTCACTTCGACCGCCGTCGAACCGTTGTCACTAAAGAAGAGACGATTGATCCCCGGCGGCAAGTGGCCGGTAATTCGTTCGGCCAGCTGCTCTGCCGGTCGATGAGAAAAGTTGGCAAAAATGACATGTTCCAACTCCCGGGCCTGACGGGCAATAGCATCGGCGATCTCCGGTTGGGCGTGACCGTGAAGGGTCACCCACCAGCTGGAGATACAATCCACCAGGCGGCGACCATCCTCCAGTGTAATCCAGATTCCCTCCCCTTTTTGCACACGGAGAGGCTCTTGAGCCCCTTTAAGAATGGTAAACGGTTGCCAAATGTTAGGATGTGACATCAATGCGAAACGTTTGATTGAAATGATCTTCCAGTATATCGGGAGTGATGGTTTCGAGGGGCAATGAACGAAACAGATAATTCGGCTTTCCGTAGTGTAGTATCGCCTCTTCATTGGACGGATGATGCGGACCATTGAGTACGACGCCCCATATGGTCAAGCCTCGGGACCGCATGATCTCCAGACTCATCAAGGTGTGATTCAGAGTGCCCAACGATGATCTGGCCACCAGCAACACCGGGAGATCGAGTTGAACCATCAGGTCCAGAATCATCATCTCTGTATTCAACGGGACCAGTACTCCTCCGGCACCTTCGACAATCAAACGCTC
>JBNJFK010000188.1:0-4285 GCA_051746765.1 Bacteroidota bacterium | reverse complement strand
CACCGGAAGCGGCCGGTATGGACAGTGGTCATCTTTCTCAGGTCGATCAAGCGATCCAGGAGGCCATAGATGAAGAGCAGACACCCGGCGCTGTACTCCTGATTTTACGCGATGGCGCAATTGTCTACCGCAAAGCTTATGGCTTGCGCCAGATCGTGGACGGCGAAGAGCCGGCGACGGAAGAGACTATCTACGATCTTGCATCACTTACCAAGCCGGTAGCCACAGCGACGGCCGTGATGCAACTTCTCGAGCAGGGAAAACTGAGATTGATGGATCCGGTCTCCAAGTATCTGCCGGAGTTTGAATCGTGGCATGATCAGGAACAGGGACAGGTTTCCACCATCCGTATTCGTCACTTGATGACACACACTTCCGGTCTCCCCTCCTACCCACCCGTCAACGATCTGTTGGAATTGTCCAACGGTGAGAGCACCCGGGATACCGTTTTCGACTGGCTCGATCATGTGGAGCGTGATTTCGCCCCCGGAGAGGATTTCCAGTACAGTTGTCCGAATTTCGTTACGCTTCAACGAATTGTGGAGTCGATCACCGGCATGTCGCTCGACGAGTACACCAGGGAACACATTTTCGGCCCACTCAAGATGGAAAAGACCGGGTACAATCCACCTGACGAGTGGATTCCCCAAACCGCTCCGACCGGAATTCTGGACACCGGTATTCAGCAAGTGTGTACCGTCCACGATCCATTTGCACGAGACTTGATGGAGGGAGTTTCCGGAAACGCAGGGCTCTTCTCGACAGCAGACGACCTTGCCCGTTTTTCTGCCATGCTTCTGAATGAAGGAGAACTGGATGGAATTCGAATCCTGAGCCCGGCCTCCATACGGGCACTTCGCACCGTGCCGCGCGGTCTGGAAACGTTTGGACGTGGACTTGGCTGGGATCTCTACTCTCCCTATTCCAGCAATCAGGGGGACTTGATGGGAGATCAAACCTTCGGCCATACGGGATTCACGGGGACATCGCTCACCATTGATCCCGAAAGTCGGACGGCCATTATCTTTCTCTCGAACCGGGTCTACCCGGTCGAAGGTCAGGGCTCGGTCGTTCGCCTCCGAAGTATTATCGCAAATATCGTTGCATCCTCCATTTTGGGCGAACCCGGATCGATACCGTCTCAACACTGGGCCGACCGAACGGAGACCCCCTGAGTCACGAAAACTCCATAGACCTGGGACTCGTCGGTGATCCGGAGCGGACTCGCCAGTGGGAGATGTACATTCGGGAGATGCAGGGGATCTCCAAGGTTATCCTTGCCCGTCAGGTAGTGAATGTACGGGAGTGCAACGGATGTTTGATATTGACCGATGATGACCCGA
This sequence comes from Bacteroidota bacterium, assembly GCA_051746765.1. GTDB lineage: Bacteria > Bacteroidota > Rhodothermia > Balneolales > Balneolaceae > JBBEBE01. The sequence goes on along the minus strand of JBNJFK010000188.1, from coordinate 2,942 downwards.
CAGAGTCCATCGAAGAGGCAATCCGGCTGGGTCTTCACTGCTACGCTATCGCACCGATTCCCGAAGATTCAACAAAAGCCGTCTACCTGGAGAAGTTGGCAGCCGAAGCGGGAATCCATTTACTCTTTGCCCACTGGCCTGTCTACGCACCGACCACCCGGGCCATGAGCCGGGAAATGCCGTCACCCGAACGATTGGTCACGATTCGAACCGATTCCGTTCAGGAGACGGTGGACCAAACGACACGAAGCCGCCGGTTCTGGATCGACGAAATCGGTTGGATACTCAAAATGGTCCCTTCTACAGTCCATTCACTGGAAGCTGAAACACTCTTCCAATCGACCTTGCCACATCCAGGACTACAGGTACGATTCCAATTTCACAACGGGGCAACAGGACTCTTTGTCCATCAGCCACTTGGCAACCAAGCGAACCACAGGCGATGGATGTTCCGAAATGATCGGTTACTGGACTGCGATGTTCTCACTCAACGGCTGTCACGAACGTTGCAACAGACAAATGGAGAGCCTCTGATAGAGTCGGAACGGTTGGACCCATCGCATACCGCGACGCTCTCCATTGAGCAGTTTTTACGAGCCATCCAACGCCAGGACTCCTTTCACTTCTCCATTCACGATGTTGTTACAACTCTCGATGTGATCGAACGAGTCCGCCGCCTGATCTGATTCCGGGGAGACGGCCACTGTTTTATTATCACGAATCCTCTTCTTCGTCCTGGTAGATCGCGTCAATCTGCTCCTTGTACCGTTCGTGAATGACATTTCGCTTCACCTTGTGCGTCGGTGTCAATTCACCGTCTTCAATCGTCAGCGCCTTCTCCAGAAGCCTGAACTTTTTGACCGTCTCCCATGGCGAGAGATTCTTGTTTACCTTCTTGATCTGCTCCTCTATTACTGTACGGACTTCGGGACTCTCTCCGGAAGGGTCTTTCACTGAAAGGCCCCGGCGTTTCAAACGCTTCTCGACATTGTCCCAATGAGGAACGATCAGGGCTGCACAAAATTTCTGATGGTACCCGACAACCACCGCTTGCTCGATAAACGGACTGTTGATCAGCTGGGTCTCAATAAATTGTGGAGCCACATACTTCCCCGTTGACAATTTGAACAGATCTTTCTTGCGATCCCGGACGTAGAGCTCACCATCTGTGTCCAACTCACCGATATCACCCGTCTTCAGCCAGCCATCCGAATCCAATACTTCATCTGTACGCTCTTGATCCTGATAGTACCCTACCATCACATTGGGACCCCGTACACAGATTTCGCCATCCTCGGCAATGTCCACCTCGACCCCGCGAAGCGGAAGGCCACAGGAGCCCGGTTTCAAGTGCTTCGGGTCCTGGACTGCGATGACCGGGCTCGTCTCCGTTAACCCGTACCCCTGCCCGCAGTAGAGACCGATACCGTTGATGAATCGGAAGATCTCTTCAGATAGTGGCGCTCCCCCGCTGACCACACCGATTAGCTCTCCACCCAGTTGGGCTCGAATTTTACCATAAACCAACGAGTCGGCCATCCGTCGTTGCCACTGTTCCAGCATCGAGCTTTTTCGTGACGGATCGTACCGACTGGCCAATCTGAGTGCCCAATAGTAGATCTGTTTCTGTACTCCCGACATCTCCTGACCTCGAGCTTTCATCCCGTTCTGTAATTTTTCCAGAAGACGTGGAACGGTCGCAAAAAACGCGGGCTGAACCGTCTTCAGGTCATCGCGTATCTCGTTAATCTCTTCGATATACCAGATACTGACCCCCATCAACAGATACATATAGGAGATCATCCTCTCGAACACGTGAGAAAGTGGGAGATATGAGAGAAATCGTTTACCAGGAACCTCGTCCAACCGAAACGGAACCCGTTCCATGGATGCCTGAACATTAAATGCCAGATTTCCGTGTGACAGCATAACTCCTTTCGGCATTCCGGTCGTCCCGGATGTATAGATCAGGGTTGCCAGCGTCTCCGGTGTAATTTCTTCCCGGATTGAGTCGACCGCATCCTTGTATTCCGACTCGGACTCTTTTCCCTTCGACTCTACATCCTTCAATGTTCGAACAGAACCGTGTTCAGTCGGTTCGATGGAGACGATCCCTTTGATTGTCGGAATGGATTTGATCAGCGGTTTGGTCTCTGCAAAAAGAGTGTCGTTCTCCACAATGTGCAGTTTCGCTTCAGAGTCCCGAAGGATATGTTCAATCTGCTTCCCTGGCTGTGTTGTATAGATGGGAACCGTAGCTGCACCGAGGTGAAGCAGTGCAAGATCACAGATCAACCATTCGGCAGAGTTCCGGGAGTGCAGGCTCACACGATCCCCGGGACGAATACCGGCATCATACAGTCCCATCGCAGTGTAACGGATCCGTTCCCGAAACGATTTTGTCGAGACTTCGACCCAGGTTCCGTTCCGTTTGGTCGCTACCATCACCTGATTCGGCTCACGACCTTCCCATGCCCGGTCCAATACCTCCGGAAGGGTCCGCTTCTCCTGATTCATGGAGTCCTCCTCCGTTCCAGACGAACGCTTGAATATTTGGCGGGATACAGATTATCAACTACTCCCTGATTCAATTTACCATTTGTCTTGAGAATTGAAATTCCCTACCATGCGACCTCAGGGAATGTTCAGAAGCCCTTTCTGATCATAATCTACTTGTTCACGGTTTATAGATATCACACCCATGGAGATTGAAGAGAGTCTGAAAGATCGTGTCGCAGCTCTGATTGAGACTCGACAGAAAACCCTGGGGGATGCCCTGGGTATCGAGTTCATCAAGCTGACCCGGGACGAAGTTGTTGCAACCATGCCGGTGGACCACCGTACGGTTCAGCCCGTTCGAATTCTTCACGGGGGAGCATCGGCAGCGTTGGCCGAAAGTGTGATGTCGGTCGGTGCCTTGCTCCAACTCCCGCTGGACTCCA
>JBNJFK010000187.1:0-4399 GCA_051746765.1 Bacteroidota bacterium | reverse complement strand
AACTCACCACCGAGGGCGGTCTGGACATGACGCGACTGGAGACGATCTACGAGGAGAAGGTACTGCCGGCATTCGAGGGAACCCGCACCCGGGTCAGTCTCTTTTTGGACCCGGAGCCGGCCCACATCGAGATTGCCGCGCGCCTGGGTGTTCCGGTGATCGAACTCCACACTGGCAGATATGCCAATGCCCGTGGAGAGGCACGCGCGCAAGAATTGCAGCGACTCACAGAAGCTGCCATACAGGCACACCAACTGGGAATCACGGTCAATGCCGGACACGGGTTGAACCTGGAGAACCTTCCCGACTTTTTGGAAGCCGTCCCCCATTTGGACGATGTCAGTATCGGTCATGCATTAATCTCGGACGCCCTTTTTCGGGGCCTCCCGACGACGGTCCGCAGCTATCTGGATTGCATGGAATCTCACACCCGCCGGGGCACGTCCGGCCCACCAACCCGTTGATCCAATGAACAGCCCAGCAGACACCCCCCACCACTCCGGTTACGTTGCATTGATCGGAAACCCCAATGCCGGAAAATCGACATTGATGAATCAGATTTTGGGGAGTCGGGTATCGATCACAACGCACAAACCCCAGACCACGCGTCATCAAATCCTGGGCATCCATTCGGACGATGAGTCTCAAATTATTTTTCTGGACACCCCCGGCGTTCTGACCCCCTCTTACGAGCTGCAGAGCGCCATGATGCGTTTTGTGGAACGGGCACGACAGGATGCCGACATCATTCTCTTTATCGTGGACGGGACCGACAGTGAAACCCCTGGTCAGGCGATCTCTCTGCTCAAATCCCTGCAAAAGCCGGTCTGGCTCGTCGTCAACAAGCTCGACCGGATCGATCAAAACACAGCCGAACGAATCGAATCGCGTATCCGCGAAAAACTGAACATCCGCCAGGCGTTTCATCTCTCCGCGCTGCATGGCGACGGTACCGACGATCTGCTACAGGCTCTCAAAGAGGCGATACCTGAAGGCCCTCCCTACTACCCGAAAGATATGCTCAGTGAACAGCCGATGCGTTTCTTCGCATCCGAGCTCATTCGCGAACAGATCTTCCTGCAGTTTCATGAAGATATTCCCTACTCCTGCACCGTCGAGGTCTTTCAGTACGAAGAGCAGGAGAAAATGGATCTGATTCGGGCAGACATCATCGTCAACCGCGCCTCCCAAAAAGGGATGCTGATCGGAAAAGGAGGGAAAGCGATTCGAAAATTGGGGACGGAAGCGCGTGCCACAATCGAAGAGTTCACCGGACGGCATATCTTTCTGGACCTCCACGTCAAAGTCAGGGAAAAGTGGCGGGAAAAAGAGCAGTGGGTACGCCAGCTTGGCTACTCCTCCTGACATCCACACCCGGAGATCTTGCCCGAAACAATACGGGCCGAACCGTAATGGTTCAGCCCGTATCCATGTTCCGTAACCGACCCGATCGAGAGTCGGGGAGCATACATCTGTTCGATTCCCTGAATCAGGGCTCGCGCGGGGAAGAGTGCCACGCCTCAAATGACCAGACACCATCCTCTTTCACATAAACGAGGGTAAACCGGAGATAGACGTCCCGATCCTCGCCCTCGACATTGACCACCAGATCACTGCTCCCGTTGATGATCGCGACCGTGGGCGCTATGATTCGCACATCCACATCATGGTGGTCCAGGCTGCGATAGATCACGTCGCCGGAGCGAAGCGTATTGAGTAGCTCATCGCGGGTATCCATCAGCCCGTTGGAGTGGGTGTAGGTACTGGTTGGTGACATCAACTCCTCCAATGCGTCGTAGTCTTGTGCCTCCAAATAGGTGACCCGATCGGCCTCCCGATCCAAGACCTCCTGCGGATCCGGTTCAGTTGTTGCCGTCTCGGCAGGTGCAGAGGTGTCGTTGCTGCAGGAGGCAACCAGCAATAGCAGCATGATCATTGGAGAGAGGGTTCGTAGCGTGACAAATAGGTTCTTCATGCGATAAGGGATTTCATTCAATGGACATTCAATTCAAGAGGGTCGATGGTACGTATTCTCACCCGATCAACCATACCCGGGAAGTTGGGCAAAAAAAATTTCGCATAAAACTGAAAGTTCTCTATATTTGCTCCCGTGATAGGATACGAAATCAACCATACCACCTCTGCTCACAACGGAATCTCCTTCGGGATGATGTGCTGTTGCTGTATCTGTATGTAGCAGAGGAGGGATTTCCGGTCACACATTCCACGTGCACAAGCCCTCCGACCTGATCGAGGGCTTTTTTGTTTGGATGCACTGACGTTCTTTTCAAAAACAAGCTCTTATCGAGAAAGGCGGAGGGAACAGGCCCGTTGAAACCTTAGCAACCGCTTCTGATTCGTCAGAAGGCCAGGTGCTAAATCCTGCCCCGAAAGGGGGAAAGATGAGTCGCGAGGTTGTCCGATGGAGACAGCATTGAAAGCCTCTTACTCGTCTATCCCGAATCGGGACAGATCGCGTGAGCGGCTTTTTTTATATCACTTAATCGAACATCGACAACTGAACCAACCGTACCGACCATGAGCTCCGAAAAAACAGAACGCAACTTCAAGTTTGAAACCCTTCAACTTCACGCTGGACAAGAACCGGATCCGGCCACCGGCTCCAGAGCCGTCCCGATCTACCAGACCACGTCGTACCAGTTCAACGACACGGAACACGCCGGGAATCTTTTTGGCCTGAAAGAGTTCGGGAATATCTATACCCGAATCATGAATCCAACCACGGATGTTTTCGAAAAGCGAATCGCCGCACTCGAAGGCGGTGCTGCGGCTGTCGGAACGGCCTCCGGACAGTCTGCCCAATTCCTGGCGATTACAACCCTGGCACAAGCGGGGGACAACATCGTCTCCACTCCGTTTCTTTATGGAGGAACATTCAACCAATTCAAGGTCTCTCTGCCGCGACTTGGCATCAATGTCCGTTTTCCGGAAGAGGATACCATCGAATCGTTCGAGTCACTAATTGACGAAGATACCAAAGCGATCTACGTTGAATCGATTGGAAACCCGAGAGGCAACGTTGCCGACTTTGGTGGTCTCTCCAAACTGGCACAGAAACACGGAATTGCGCTGGTCGTGGACAACACCTTCGGCGCAGCCGGAGCCATTGCCCGGCCGATTGAACACGGAGCCAATGTCGTAGTCGAATCTGCCACCAAATGGATCGGCGGACACGGAACCAGCATCGGGGGTGTCATTGTCGATGCGGGGAACTTCAATTGGGGCAATGGAAATTATCCGCTCTTTACCGACCCGGCTCCGGGCTACCACGGAATCAACTTCTGGGAAGTCTTCGGAGAAGACGGACCGTTCGGAAACATTGCCTTTGCGATCCGCGCGCGTGTAGAAGGACTTCGCGACTTCGGACCGGCCCAGTCTCCGTTCAACAGCTTCCTTCTGCTTCAGGGACTCGAGACCTTGTCGCTCCGAATCGAACGTCACAACGAAAACGCCAAAAAACTGGCCAACTGGCTCAAGGATCACGACGCTGTGGAGTGGATCAACTACACCGGGCTACCGGATCATCCCTACCACGAGCAGGCGAAAAAGTATCTGCAGCCCGGACGCTTCGGAACGGTGTTCAATTTCGGAGTCAAAGGAGGCTATGACGCCGGTCGGGCCTTCATCGACAATGTGAAGCTTTCGAGCCACCTGGCCAATGTCGGAGATGCCAAAACGCTGGTCATTCACCCGGCATCGACCACACACCAACAGCTGGGCGACGAGGATCAGATTGCCAGTGGTGTGAAGAAGGACCAGGTTCGGGTTTCCGTTGGAATCGAACATATCGATGATATCATCGAGGACTTCGAAGAGGCGTTCAAATCGATCAAGTAAGATCGTCGATTACCCAGAAACCAGCGGTCAGGAAGACAGGCATGAGACAGAGAACGACAAACCGGCGGAGGAGGAATCGGGGCCATTCAACAGCTGAAGAGCTACTCAAACCCCGACTCCGTCCGAAGGTTCCGGATGGAGTCTGTCTCTGTCGGTCCTGTCCAACCGACCCTCACAAACCAGCTTGATTGAAAGCACGATCGCCCCGTCATACCGATGAGATTCTGTCCGCACAGCATCCTATTTATGGCGGGGCTTTCGTTGTATTATGGAGAACCCATGACTGGAACTACTGAACAGACCACCCTGCGCAAACCGTTTGTCACCGAGGCGGGCGTCCGATTCGAACAGGCACCGGTCGCATACAAGACCTGGGGACGTCTCAATCGAACGAGAGACAATGTCGTGGTGATCTGTCATGCGTTAACCGGCAATGTTCATGCAGATGAATGGTTTCCCGGACTGTTTGAAGAGGACGGCCCGATTGACCCGGACGAGCACTTCGTCATCTGCATCAACGTTCCCGGAAGCTGTTACGGCT
>JBNJFK010000186.1:0-4423 GCA_051746765.1 Bacteroidota bacterium | reverse complement strand
TCGCGAAAGAGAGTGATGTTGCGCAGCGTGTCGCTGTCGTTCTCGACCTGATCGACCAGGAAGGTATTTCCTTCGATTCCGGTGTAGAAGGTCCCCGGTTCCAGATCGAATGCCGGCTTCTGCATTCGGATGTCAATAAACAGAGAGCGCGCACGGTGGTTGGATTCGGGCAAAATGTTGTTCGAGAAATAGGAGAGCCCGAGAAAGAGCAGGAACGTGGTCACCATGACCGGAGTCATGAGCCGAATCGGGTTCACCCCGGCAGCTTTGACGGCCGATAGTTCGTTCCACTCGGAGAATCGGCCGAATGCGATGAGCGAAGCAACCAGAACCGACATCGGTACGGCCAGGACAACCATATAGGCGAGGTTCGTCAGGATCAGTTCGATGACGATTCCGATCGCCAGACCCTTGCCCACAAGCTTGTCGATGTGCAGGATCAGAAACTGCATGAGCAGGATAAACATCACCGTAAAAAAACAGAAGAAGAACGGACCGACGTGGTTCTTGAGAATCTCCTGTTGTAGTCGCGTCAATCGCATGGATTCCTGCCGTTGGATTGTCGTCCGGATGTTCCGGGTCTGTCGCGTGGAGGGGACCACCTTTTAACAAAGATAAGAATATTATATTATGGCTCCTCGTGATGAACCAGCAACCTTCCGGCATGCACGCGACCGTCCGAATCCGTTCCCTGTCGGGCGGAGTGCCCCGCAGGGGCCGCATGCAACTGAATAGCCGGAGTGGGAAAGCGGACGAGGTGCCTATCGGATAGACCGCTACGATTCAAGCAACAACCGGAGACCGGCGAAAAGCCGCTCACGGATCAGAGTGAACGTTGACCGAGAAATTAACCGGGTGTCGATCATTCACAAACGGTTCATCATACTATGGGTATGTCTGCTCGGATTCTCGGGCGGGATGGGTTCGTCTGTACTTCTGGCGCAGGAGAGGGGAGTTTCCCCGTCGGAATCCGAGGCTGCGGATCGAATCGATTCGGCTCTTCCGGCCGATACACTCGATTCCAGGCTGCGCTTCACTCGCCCGGAGCAGTTGCCGGATTCCCTCCGGCTGGACCCGGAGGTCGCTCCTGCATTCCGGATGCCGTGGCGGGGATCTCTGGTCGCCCGGCCCTTTCTTCAACGCTATCCCCGACTCTATTATCTTTCGCTACCCGGCGAATCCGTAGAGGTGGTGCGCTTGCCGGGTGGAGACTACCTGGCGAGACAGAATTTTTTTGGATCTTCGGTCGGAGTGGCCGGCATTTACCGGTTTGATGAGTATTTGCGTACCAGTCGGACGCATGATGTTCGGGAGATCTGGCAGGATCTCTCTCGGCAGGCAGCGACCGGTGAGGGTGGAAGAGGGTCGCTGCTCGATGTTCGGTTCGCCATTCCCGGTGGTCGAGAGTCGGCGTTTACATCCATATTCGGCCGTCCGGAGGTCAATCTTCGTGTCAACGGAATGGCGCAGATGAATGCCGGGGCAACAATTCAGAAGACGGCCGATCCCTCTCTTCCACCCGATCAGCAGACACGGATCGATCCCCGGTTCGACCAGAATCTTCAGCTCAATATTCAGGGAACGGTCGGAGACAAGTTGACGATCCGGACCGACTGGGATACCGAACGGACGTTTGACTATCAGAATCTGTTCCAGATTACGTACGAAGGCTACGAAGACGAGATCCTGCAGCAAGTGGAGATGGGGAATGTCTCCATGGAGACCGGAAATTCACTTATTCGGGGGTCGGGTTCTCTGTTTGGAATCCGTTCGGAAGCGCAGTTTGGCTCCCTTCGATTGATGACCGTCCTCTCCCAGCAGAAGGGTGAGAATCAGGTTCAAACAATCACCGGAGGTGCACAGGACCAGCCTGTACGGCTTCAGCCGGCCGATTACGAGAACAATCGCCACTTCTTTTTGGACTTTTTTACGCGGCAGGAGTTCGAGCAGAGCATGTCCAATCCGCAACAGCGGAATCAGACTCTCCGGCTGGCCGAAGTACAGGTCTGGGTCATGAGCGAACAGGTGCAGACGGAAGAGGGCTCCCGTCTGGCAGTCGCCTTGAGTGATATGGGGGTGGTCGAGCAGCCGGGAGGCGGCTACGGACCACCGGACAACGAGATGGATCCGTTCAGTGACGAAGAGCTGTCCCGGCTTCGGGATCCGGAACAGGGCGTGTCTGCCTCTGACTTGGGTCTGGAAGATCCACGGGATCTGGAGGAGGGTTATTTTCGTCTTCTGCGGGAGGGAGAGGAGTATACCGTGGATCGGGTGAGCGGATTTATCTCACTGCGCCGGGAGCTGCAGTCCAGGGAGGTTCTGGCCGTCTCCTATACCTATCAGGGTCCGGACGGAGAGCCGGTAACGGTGGGCGAAATGGCGCAGGGGGGAGGCGAACGTCTCGTACTGAAGCTCCTTCGGCCACAGAATCTTTCGACCGACCATAAACTTTTCCCGTTGGTCATGCGGAATGTCTACTCCCTGGGAGCGACCAATCTGCTTCAGGACAATGTGGATCTGGAGTTGCTCTATACGGAGGAGAATGTCGCTCGTGATCGGTTGCCCGGTCGTTCGACGACACTTCTGCAGGATCTGGGTCTGGATCGGGTCGACAGTCAGGGAGGGGTGACCCCGGACAATCAGGTAGATCTGAACACCGGAACACTGGAGTCCTCGTCCGGCCGGGTAATTTTCCCCTGGCTGGAACCGTTTGGTTCGCGCATGGAGGAGTTGTTGCTCGAGTCGGGAGCCACCAGTGAAGATGTGGAACAGGTCGTCTACCACGAGCTCTACAACGAACAGCAACGGAACGCGGAACGAGCCTCGCAGAACAGCTATTTCCGGATTTCGGGAGATGTCCGGGGCGGGGTTCAAGAGAACTTCACACTCGATTTTGCTCTTGTCGAAGGGTCGGTTCGGGTCTATGCCAACGGAATGGAGCTTCAGGAGGGGGTGGATTATCAGGTGGACTACAGCTTCGGAAGTATTACGATCCTCAACGACCGCTACACGGCCCCCGGACAGGAGATTCGTATCGAATACGAGAATCAGTCGCTCACGGCGATCGAGCAGAAGACCTTTACCGGTCTGCGGGCCGAATACAGTTTCAGCGACGAGATCTATCTTGGAGGAACCTGGTTCCGTTACAGCGAGCGCCCGCTCGATGACAAGATCCGGATCGGAGACGAGCCGGTGAGCAACATGATGTTTGGTCTGGATACCGCACTGGACCAGGAACTTCCGTTCCTGAGTGATGCGATCGATGCCTTGCCGCTCATTGAAACCCGGGCTCCGTCCCGATGGACACTGACAGGGGAGTTTGCCCACCTGATGCCGGGGGTGTCCGAGACCCGGGCGGTACGACGGGCGATCGAGAACAACGAACTCTATCCGGACGAAGAGGAGGGAGTCTCGTTTGTGGACGACTTCGAGGGCTCGAGCATCAAAATCAATCTGCTCAACCCCATGAGGTGGAATTTGTCGGCAGCTCCGGCCGTCGTTCCCGGTCTGGAGGGGGATGCGATCTATTTCGAAGATCCGATTCCGCCTCCGGCCACTTCGCCCCTCGATATTCAGGCCGACCGGAACGATCTGCGCGGTCATTTTGCCTGGTACTCCATCCCGCGGAACATTGCGTCCATCCTGGATGGTGTGGAGTTTACTCCGGAGAGTCGGCCGGTTCGGGTCCAGGATCTCTTCCCGGGGCGACAGACCTTCAACCCACAGGAAGAGATCATCACCACGCTGGACCTCTTTTTCGATCCCACATCCCGGGGACAGTACAACTACAACCCGGATCTGCGAACACTCCTCGAGGAGGAGCCGGAGCGGACGTGGGGAGGGATGACAGCCGTTCTTCCGTCCGGTCAGGAGGATTTCAGCCAGAACAACATCGAGTTTTTGGAGTTTTGGGTTCAGCCCGTCCTGCCCAACGGAGAGACCGCTCCCGCGTCGATGCTGGAGGCATATGACGGGAAGCTCTACGTGGATGTGGGGACCGTTTCGGAGGATGTGATCCCCAATGCGAAGGTGAACAGTGAAGATGGACTGGCCACCAATCCCGATCTGTTGATCCTGGATCGGCCATCCGATCCCCGCTCGATTCTCCCCTCCAATCCGCCACCGCCGGAGGGGCAGTTTTCGGTCGACAACCGGGAGCTCGAAGATGTGGGCCTGGATGGTCTGGCTTCTGTGGGCGGGGTGAACGGCTGGAGTGAACAGACGATCTTTTCGAGTTTCATCGATCAGATGCGCTCGCAGTTCGGAGAAGGGAGCGAGGAGTTCGAGTCCATTCTGGTCGACCCGTCCAATGACGGGTATCAATTTTACGGGGAGTCGGATCTTCAGGACCGGCCGCTGCACGAGCGGTTTCACCGAATGATGGGTTTTTACGACGGAAACACGCCTCTCGATCAGGGGGAGA
>JBNJFK010000185.1:0-4469 GCA_051746765.1 Bacteroidota bacterium | reverse complement strand
GCGTATCCACCTGATTCTGAATCAGTCGGAGAAGAGTTCCACCGATGAGACCTACGCCAACCAAAAAGAGGTTCACGGTTTTGACACCTGCAAGGAAGAAGGCGTCATGCAGCGTATTCATCGCTTTGCTCTGATCCTTTCTTCGAATAACGAACGAAATGTTCCGTTCAGAAGAGCCCTGGGCAATCGCAACGATATTGATTCCGTTCCGTCCAAGGGCACTGAAGACCCGACCGGCAATTCCGGGAATCTGCCGCATGTGATCTCCCACGATGGCGATGACCGACAGATCCGGCTCGACCAACACATCATCGATGATCTCTTCATGAAGCTCCAGCTGAAACTCTTTCCGAATGGCCATCTCCGCCTTGAGTGCCACTTTCGGAAGGACCGCGAGTGTAACCGTGTGCTCGGAAGAGGCTTGGGTGATCAAAAGAATATTGATCTTCTCTCTCGCCAGGGTTGTAAAGAGCCGGGCTGCAATTCCACTCACACCGATCATCCCGCTCCCTTTAATCGTGATAAGTGCCACCTCATCGATTGAGGAGAGGCCCTTGATCGCTCGACCGGACGGTTTTGCATCTTTGGTGATCAATGTACCCGTCCGATCCGGGGCAAACGTATTCTTGATCTGAATCGGGATTCCCGCCTTGAGTGCAGGCTGAATTGTTGGCGGATAGATGACTCGGGCACCGAAGTGGGACATCTCCATCGCCTCTTCATACGAGACCTCTTCTATGGAAAAGGCGCGCTTCACCTTGCCTGGATCGGCCGTCATCATTCCGTCAACATCTGTCCAAATTTCAATCACGTCCACTTCAAGTGCGGCTCCGATCAACGCTGCTGTATAGTCCGACCCTCCACGACCGAGGGTTGTCGGAATGCCTTCGTCGGTAGCTGCAATAAAACCGGTTACCACCTGTACTCGTTCGGGATCGCGCAGACGAGACTGTATCTGTGACCAGGTCGGTTCAACCAGTACCCGCGCCTGTCCATGGTTGTCGTCCGTGCGAATCAACTCCCGGGCATCAACAAAGTCGGAGAGTACCTTGTGGTCATTCAGGGCTCCGGCGAGAATCATGGCCGAAAAGCGTTCTCCAAATCCGAGAAGTACATCCATGGTTTTCGGTGTGATCTCCCGGATAAGCGAGATCCCCTGAAGGATGTCTTCCATCTGGTTCAATTCCAGTTTGAATCGTGTCAACAGAGAACTCTGGTTCTGCACACAAACCAAATCCTTGATCGCATGTACGTGCCGTGCCTCCAGATCCCGAATGCTCTTGAGATACTCCTCGTTACCGGATGCCGCCTGAACGGCCGCCTCGGTCAACAGATCGGTCACTCCCTGAAATGCGGAGACAACCACCGCAATCGGGGTCTCTTTCCGCTTCTTTCGGACGATTTCAATCACCTTTCGAACGGCATCAGGAGTACCAACGGACGAACCGCCAAATTTTAGGACACGCATGCTGAATGCTGATTTTTATGGAGTTAGCCACCCAACGCGGCTACTTCTACGAAAACTTTAATTTTACCCATTCCACGATCGGGCATCAAGTAAAAATAGACATTTATTGCTCCAATTGGCACCCCAAACGGCTCACTGGCAATCGAGAAGGGAATCTTGTAACATAAGCTCGCAGCAGGGACCATCCGCTTCCCCCGGCGTACACATCAACGGGTTTGATCGGCGTGGTCAGGAGAGAATCAAAACAGAGGAGATACCATGAAGTGGAAGAGTCTGGCCATCATCGGAGCTGGTAATCTGGGAACCGCCATTGCCGATGGCATTGTGGCGTCTGGTCTGTTGGAACCGTCAGAAATCACGCTTACACGTCGATCCGCAGACAAGCTTGAGAAGTGGAAATCAGCTGGGTTCACGATTACACGGGACAATGCTGCGGCTGTTCACGAGCGTGACATTATCCTGATTGCCGTCGAGCCGCATGCATTGGGTGACGTCGTCGAAGAGTTTCAAAGTACACTGAACCCTGAACGTCATCTGCTTATTTCCGTGATGGCAGGTGTAACGATGGAGTCGATTCGCCGCCGAATCCGGAAGGACATTCCCATCGTGCGGACAGCGCCCAACACCGCAGTTGAACGCAATGCATCCATGACGACACTCTGTAGCCTGTCGGATGATCCGGAAGCCCTGGAGACCGCCCGAAAGCTGTTTGAACCTATCGGGGAGACACTGATTATCGATGAATCGATGATGGCTGCATCCACTGCACTCTGCGCAAGTGGTATTGCCTTCTTTATTCGGGGGATCCGGGCTGCTGCACTGGCGGGGACCCGGATTGGGTTTTCGCCCGACGAATCCATCCGACTGGCGGCTCAGACTGCACTCGGTGCCGCGAAAATCGTACTGGAGAGCGATCGTCATCCTGAAGCGGAAATTGATCGGGTAACCACCCCCGGTGGTTGCACCATTCAGGGGTTGAACCGAATGGAAGAGAACGGGTTCAGCAGTTCAATGATTGACGGCATTGTTCATGCCTCCGAAATCGCTCAGGGGCTGGGGGGTGAAGAATAAGCAACCGGGTATCGTATTCTGAATCAGCGATTCTCCCGATACTCTTCCAGTGTGAATTCGTCGACCTGAATCGCCTCCCATCGTGCCGTTTCTGCCGCACGGATCCTGTCAGCCTCATCCTCGCTCAACAGGCCGGATTGAACTCCCGATTTCACCTGGTCGTCAAGCGAACCTCCGGCAATCGATCCCGCCTTGACAGCTTCCCGCAATTTCTTCCGAAGCGGTTCCGTCTCTGAAACTTTTAGAAATGCTTGTTCGAGACGCCCCATTGCATCTTCCGGTCCACCGGGAGAGACGATCCCTTCGCAAAATCGATCCCGTTGCTCTCCTGCATGCTGCATCGACCGGGCAATCTGTTGCCCCAGCTTGTCGGATGGCCGCTTCCCGAGTCGGTTAAGTCGACTCCAGATCGACAACGGATAGTGCAGAATCCACCCGAGACCCGGTGGGGAAAGCTCTTGAAAGAGCTCGTCGAATGCGGTGTCCACTTTCCAAAATGCGTACTTCAGAGACCACTCGGCAAACGGTTTGTCCTCTTTCCGGGATCCCTCCTCCCTGTATCGACGGAGAACCGCGGTTGCCATATAGAGCCAACTCAAGATGTCTGCATATCGACCGGCAATCTTCTCCTTCCGTTTGAGTGCACCGCCATAACTGACCAGAGCCAGATCTGCAAAAAATGCGAACGACGCAGATGCCCACCCTAATTTTTTCCAGTATCCCGAAAGGGGATCCCCCTTGGGAGAGGCGGCCAGTGCCCCGCGGGTAAGGCTCAGAAGTACTGCCCGTACTCCGTTACTGATGGTGTGACCGATGTGAGACCAGAAGTTTCGGTCAAAGGCATTCAAATCATTTGACATGAGCGCTTCGATCTCTTTGTAGATATAGGGATGACAACGAATCGCTCCCTGCCCGAAGATCATCAGGGTCCGTGTCAATATGTTGGCTCCCTCCACCGTGATCCCGATCGATGTAGCCATGTATGTACTTGCAAAGAGATTTCTCGGACCTCTCGAAATCCCGGCTCCGCCTACGATATCCATGGCATCGTTGATGATGACCCGACCCATCTCCGTCATCTGGTATTTGGAAATCGCTGTCACGACCGCCGGTTTTGCACCGGAGTCAAGCCCGCCACACGTCTGTCGCCGAACAGCTTCCATAATATACGCGAACCCGCCAATTCGAGCCATCGGCTCCTCAATCCCCTCAAAAAGGCCGATTGGAAGTCCGAACTGCGTCCGAATCGCTGCATATGCACCAATGGCTCGATAGGCGACCTTTGAACTGCCGGATGCCTGTGCCGGAAGCGAGATTCCCCGTCCGACAGCCAGAGATTCCATCAACATCTGCCATCCCCGGCCGACACCTGTTTTTCCACCGATTACATCTTCCAGTGAAATTTCGACGTCTTCTCCACGGGTTGGACAGTTGTGAAAGGGGACCCCCATTGGGTCGTGTCGCTTTCCAAGAATCACCCCATCCAGATCACTTTTTACCAGTGCACAGGTGATTCCCAAATCTTCACGATCACCGAGCAGTTGATCCGGATCATGCAGTTTGAATGCCAATCCCATAACGGTTGACACCGACGCAAGCGTTATGTAACGCTTCTGCCAGTTCAGGCGAATGGCGATGGAGCCATCTTCACGCCGAAAGAGAATCCCGTCCGACTCCATGGCTCCGGCATCGGATCCAGCCGCCGGTTCTGTAAGAGCAAAACAGGGAACCTCCTTACCCTGGGCCAGACGAGGCAGGTAATACTCCTTCTGTTGATCGGTTCCATAGTGCAGAATCAATTCGGCCGGACCGAGAGAGTTCGGAACCATAACGGTTGTAGCCAACGGCCCGCTTCGACTTGCCAATTTTGCAATAATCGTACTGTGGGCTGTATGAGAGAATCCATGCCCGCCATACTCATCAGGAATGA
>JBNJFK010000184.1:0-4524 GCA_051746765.1 Bacteroidota bacterium | reverse complement strand
CAACCGCATGAAGATCCCATTTCTCGTAAACGTCGATAATCTCCTGTTCGCGCCCCTTCTCGGCCACAACCAACATTCGCTCCTGACTTTCACTCAGAGCAATTCATACGCTGTCATTCCCTCTTCCCGTGCAGGCACCTTGTCCAGGTCGATGTGCATCCCTTCGCCACCCTTGGCCGACATTTCGGAGGTCGAGCATGCGATCCCGGCAGCACCCATATCCTGCATGCCGACCACCGCTCCGGTCTTGAGTGCTTCGAGGCTTGCTTCAAGAAGTAATTTCTCCGTAAATGGATCCCCAACCTGAACGCTCGGTCGTTTTGCTTCACTCGCCTCGCTAATCTCCTCGGATGCGAATGTAGCCCCGTGAATCCCGTCCCGACCGGTACTTGATCCCACAATGATCACAGGGTTTCCGATTCCCTCGGCGATTGCGGATGCTGTTTCACCCACCTTGACAATACCGACGCTCATGGCGTTGACCAGCGGATTGCCTTCATAGGTATC
Source organism: Bacteroidota bacterium (assembly GCA_051746765.1). GTDB lineage: Bacteria > Bacteroidota > Rhodothermia > Balneolales > Balneolaceae > JBBEBE01. Next base: position 4,017 of record JBNJFK010000184.1, on the reverse strand, counting down.
ATCAAAACAGACCTCCCCCCCGACAACCGGCACCCCGAATGAATTTCCGTAATCAGCGATTCCCCGAACCACTCCGTCCAGCAGATAGCGAACACGGGGTTCGTCCATACGTCCAAATCGAAGGGAGTTCAGGGATGCAATGGGTCGGGCTCCCATTGTGAAAATATCGCGATGAATACCTCCTACGCCCGTTGCTGCTCCCTGGTATGGTTCAATTGCAGACGGATGATTGTGGCTCTCGACTTTGAAAGCACAAGCCAAGCCATCCCCAATATCGACCAGTCCGGCATTTTCCTCGCCAGCTCCAACCAGAAGTTGACCTCCCTCCCGTGGAAGTTTTTTGATCTCGAGAATGGAGTTCTTGTAGGAGCAGTGCTCACTCCACATGACAGAATAGACACCCAACTCGGTAAAGGTAGGACGACGACCCAGATAATCCTGGACCATCTCGTACTCCTCTTCGGTCAAGCCATGATCGAGCGCCAGCTCGAGCGTCACTTCAGGTTCTTGTAGCTTGCTAGACATAAAGATCGGACAGTTCGGTTGGAATTGGCTGGTTTCCCGATTTCGGGAAGGTGGAAAATAGGAAAATATACCCCTAATTGGACATGGAGCGGATACGATCCCGAAACTCTGAATACTCGGTAGAGATCCTTGTCGACTGTTTCTCCCGATTCATGCACTCGGCCAAACGGGCCGGGACCGGGACCTCCTGACCTATCGCCGGAGAGACAACATCCCCGAATTTTGCCGGATGGGCTGTTGAAAGAACCACGGTCGGTGTTTCAGGGGTACTCGCACGCTCGGCGGCCAAAAGACCAACCGCCGTATGGGGGTCTGCAATATAACCGTAGGTCTGGTAGATCTCGGAGATCTTCTCAACTGTCTCTTCATCACTAAATGAAACGCCGGTGACACCCGTTCGGAACTGATCTACCGAGTGTTCAAACAGGTGAAGCATACGTTCAAAGTTGCTTGGATTCCCGACATCCATTGCATTCGACAGGGTTTCGACCGACGCCCGGGGAGTAAAGATTCCACTCTTCAAATAATCCGGAACCACTTCGTTGGCATTGGTTGCTGCAACAAAACCAGCGGTCGGCATTCCCATTCGCGCAGCCATCAGACCGGCCGTTAAATTTCCGAAATTTCCACTGGGCACCACAAACCGTGGCGGGTAGATGTGTTCATCGAGCTCCATCCATTGAGCCAGTGCTCGCACGTAGTAAAACGACTGGGGAAGCAGTCGGGCGATGTTGATCGAATTGGCAGAACTCAGACGAAGCTCGTTTCGGAGTTCTGCATCCGAAAAGGCCTTCTTGACCAACGTCTGACAATCATCAAACGCCCCGTCGACCTCCAGTGCCGTAATGTTTCCGCCGAGCGTTGCCATCTGTTTCTCCTGCAATGGGCTCACCCGCCCGGATGGATAGAGAAGACAGACACGGGTTCCGGGTACGTTATAGAATCCGTGTGCCACGGCACTTCCGGTATCTCCCGAAGTTGCTACCAGGATTAACAGATCCTGATCCTCCCCGGAATCCAGCTCTGCAAACGCGCGCGCCATGAAACGGGCACCAAAGTCTTTGAACGCAAGTGTGGGACCGTGAAAAAGCTCCAAGACATAGAGCGTATCACTCAGCCGAACCAACGGTGCATCAAAGTCGATCGCTGTGCGTGCGACCTGTTCCAGTTTCTGCGACTCCTCCGCGTCAGATCCAAATCCGGTGGCAATGGCCGCTCCGATTTCGGATATGGAGGCCCCGGCCAGACCGTTCCAGAACGACCTCGGAAGTGTCGGTATCGGATCGGGCATATAGAGTCCTCCATCCGGTGCCAACCCCCGTTGCATCGCTTCGGTAAAGGAGACCGCCGGAGACTCTCCGCGTGTACTGATCATGCGAATGGGTCGATTCATCTACTCGTGTTCTGTTCGGTTCACTTCTCCTCGACGATCGAGGCTCCCTCATGATTGATCGGGGATTCAATAATGTCATACTCCAGCCCCAACTGCTCCAGAATCGTACCCACAGCCTGGCCGACCCTTGTTGCCGTTTTCGGATCCCTGTTCAATGTAAATACGGATGGACCCGCCCCCGAAATACCGAACCCGAGAGCTCCGGCATCCAGTGCCGCCTCCTTCATTCGATCGAAGCCGGGAATCAGAAAGGATCGAGTCGGTTCAACAATCCCGTCCTGAAGGGAGCGTCCAATCAGATCCGGGTCCTTTTTGTACAGACCGGCGACAAGTGCCCCGACATTACCCCACTGTGCGATCGCCTTGGCCAGTGGCACCTCTTTCCGAAGAATCATCCGTGTATTTTTGGTCGGAATCTCGATCTTCGGATGAACGAGTGTACAGTAGAGTTTCATTTCGGTTTTGAGTTCGATCACATCGAGTGGATCATTGCTTCGAACCAGAATGAATCCACCCAACAGGGATGCCGAAACGTTGTCTGCGTGAGGAGTTCCACTGGCAGCCACTTCACCCTGAAGCACAAAGGGGAGGAGCTCTTCTTTCGTAAACGGATCTCCCAACAACCGGTTGGCTGCAACAGCTGCAGCCACCGAACTGGCGGCACTCGACCCCAGTCCACTTCCAAGAGGCATCTTCTTTCGAATGGCGAGCTCGATCCCGTGGGATGGGGGTGTCTCCATCGATTCCAAAAGGCTCAATACCGCTCGACCTGCCGTGTTCTGGATTGGATCCAACGGCAATTTCCCACCGTCGCCCTCAATGGATCGGATCGACACCCCCGGCTCCGGACGAATCGTTGCCTCTACATCATCGCCAGGGCCGTATATGGCAAATCCGAGCACATCAAACCCACAACCCACATTGGCCACCGAGGCGGGGGCAAATGCAGTAACTGCACTCTTTTTTTTGCTCATGGCTCTCCTTTTTCCCCTCTATCCGGCGTTGGTATAAACCTTCGTGTTTACGACTCTCAGGATATCTGCAACGATACCACCGGCCGTTACATTGGCTCCGGCACCGGGACCTTTGATCACCATTGGGCTCTCCTGATAATGATCGGTATAGAGAGCAACGATGTTGTCACTTCCCTGCAGACTGTAAAAAGGGTGATCGGGCCCGATCCGTTCCAGCTTGACCACAGCACTCTTCCCGTCGAACCGGGCGATGTAGCAGAGTTTCTTTCCCTCGCTCTTTGCCTTGCTCAACATCTCTTCGAACTCTCCGTCGTACTCTTTCATTCGCTCAAAAAAGGTGTCCACATCGTCCGCATCCCGTGCACCTTCCGGTACCAGGTTCTCGATCTCCAAGTCATCAAATTCCAGATCATATCCGGCGACCCGGGCGAGAATCAGAAGCTTTCGGCCGACATCAAAACCATTCAGGTCCTCTCTCGGGTCGGGTTCGGTGAACCCCTTTTCACGAGCTTGTCGGACAACTTCACTGAATGGAGTGGATCCGTCATAACTGTTGAACAGGTAGCTGAGCGTCCCCGAGAGAACCCCCTCGACCCTGCGCAGCTTGTCACCGGTAGTCACCAGTTCATGTAGTGTTCCGATCAGCGGCAAACCGGCTCCAACATTGGTTTCGTAGCGAAATGCCACGTTGTGTTGACGTGCCAACTGGTCCAACTCGCGGAAGTACTCCTGAGTGGATGAATTTGCCTTCTTGTTGGGGGTGACGACAGATATACTGGATGACAATATTTCCGGATAGTGGGCAGACACGTCTTCGCTCGCCGTGCAGTCGATATAGACCGAATTGGGGAGGTTCAACCCTTTCATTTTTTCGATATACGATGCAAGGCTCGATGGCTCTCCATCCCGATCCAGGGCTTCCTGCCAGCCGTCCATCGGTATCGGCTCTTCCCGAATGAGCATCGACCGGGAATTGGCGACGCCCCGGAGTTTCACATCGATCAGGTATTCGTCAAAAAGCGTATCAACCTGATTCTGAATCAGTCGGAGAAGAGTTCCACCGATGAGACCTACGCCAACCAAAAAGAGGTTCACGGTTTTGACACCTGCAAGGAAGAAGGCGTC
>JBNJFK010000183.1:0-4599 GCA_051746765.1 Bacteroidota bacterium | reverse complement strand
CTCGTTTGCGGTCCGCGTGGCGTCCCGCCAGGTATCCAGAAACGTTCCGTCAGGCCAGTGATACCGGCAGAGGTGGGAGAGGGGAGTGAGCGTCAGGTACTCCGACATCTCTTTGCCCGCTTCGCTAAAGACGCGCCCCAACAGATGGGGCAGGGTCAGAACGCTCGGCCCGGTATCGAAACGGTAGCCCTCGTGGCGCACCTCACCCAGCTTGCCGCCGGTGGTATCGTTCTTCTCCAGTAGGGTCACCTCGTAGCCGCGGGTTCGCAGCAGAATGGCACTGGCCAGCCCGCCGATCCCGCCGCCGATGATCACCACGCGTTCTGGTTTTTGCCGACTCACGGGGCTGTACGACGTTTCAGGTAGGCGACCGCCTCGATGTGCCAGGTCTGCGGAAACATGTCGACCGGTGTGACCTCGACCACTTCGTACACGTCGCTCATCTCCTTCAAGTCCCGTGCCAACGTGCTCGGATTGCAGCTCACGTAGACCATGCGAGGCGCGGAGAGCTCCTTGAGCTGCTGGACCACGTCCGGGTGCATGCCGGCCCTCGGAGGATCGGTTACAATCAGATCGGGTCGCCCCGTCTCTTGCAACAGGCTCTCGGAGAAGGTGTCCTTCATGTCTCCCTGAACAAAACGAACGTTTTGGACATCGTTGCGGGCGGCGTTCTCGTTTGCATTGTGGATCGCGGTTTCGACCAATTCGATCCCCACCGCTTCACGGACTTGCCCCGAAAGGTAGAGCGTCAACGTTCCCACACCACAATAGAGGTCAAAGAGGTGGTCACACGGCTCTCTGGAGACGTAGTCCAGGACTTTGTCGTAGAGACGAACCGCCTGGCGGCTATTCGTCTGGAAAAAGGCATCCGGGCCGATGGTAAAGCGGTAGTCGCCCAGCTGCTCTTCGATGAGACCCTTGCCATGAAGGGTTTCAAAGGTCTGGCCGTCGGCTGTCGGGCTGGAGTGCGGGTTGATCTGGTGTACAACGGTCGAGATAATCGGGAAGGTCCCGGTCAGTAGTTCGGACAATCGGGCCATTTCCGGGCGAATCTCGTCTCTTGTAACCAGCACGACCATCACCTCGTCATCGGCCACCGAGTGGCGGACGACCAGATGCCGCATGGATCCGGTCTGCTTGACGGGGTCAAAAGCCTCGATATCGTTCTCCAGACACCAGCTGCGGACGGTGTCGAGGATCTCGTAGGAGAAGGGGGGTTGAAGGTGACACTCCTGGAGATTCAGAATCTTGTCGAACCGGCCGGGGGCGTGCAGGCCGGCAGAAAACTGACGATCACTGACGAATTCGTCCTGATCAATCTCTTCGCGAGTAAGCCAGCGGCGCGGCCCGAAGCTGTACTCCATCTTGTTGCGGTAGCCCAGAGACTGTTCACAACCCAGAATCGATTGAACCAGATCCGGGTTCAGCCCGCCCAACCGCTCCATATGATCGCGAACCTGCTGCTCTTTCTGGCGCAACTGCTCCTCGTAAGGGACATGCTGCCAGCTGCACCCTCCGCAGACGGCTGCGTGCCGGCAGGGCGGTTCGACCCGAAGGTCCGACGGAGAGAGAACCTCCAGTAGTTTGGCCTCGCGAAACCGTTTCTTCTTTTTCGTGATTTGTGCCCGGATTCGGTCTCCCGGGGCGGTGTTGGGGACAAAGACGGCCAAGCCATCCAGATGCCCGACTCCCTTTCCTTTGTAGGCGAGGGATTCGATGGTGAGCTCTACTTCTGCTCCTTTTTTCATTTGGTCGGTTTCCCCAAGTCCTCTGTTTCTGTTTCCGGAGAATCAGAGTATCGTATTCGACTTGCGTGTTCCAGCCCCATATGCTCTTCCAAATGTGACGTAAGTCGATCCAGTGTCTGCAGTCCCCACGTGTTCAGGGACTCCATGAGTGCCAATGCAATGGCAGGTTCCCGCTGCTTGAGTGTGATGTAATCGGATTGAAAAAAACCGAACAGCCGACACGGCTCCACAGCTCGAGCCGATGTAAGTCGCCGCCGATCATTACCGACCGAGAGCTCACCGAAATGATCGGGAGATTCCAGTTCGCGGATACGAATGCCACTCTCGATATCATCATCCAGCGATTCGGGTGGAAGGGTAAGGGCCACGCATCCCTCCTCGATCAGGTAGATGCCCGAACCTGGATCGTTGCGATAGTAAATGAACTCGCCTTCCTGAAAATGGCGCTCGTGACAGAGTTGGAAGAATTCGACAAGCTGAAACGGATTCAGTGTCGAGAGAAGTTCGGATTCGGCCGCCTTGTAGCGGACGGTTCGTGCAGATCGAAACGGGTGAATCGCCATGGTCTCTTTCAAATGGAGTTAAAAGGAGTGTCCAATACCGAAACTGAAATAGGCCTTGCGGCTATCGAACCAGCCATGAACCGGGTCGTGTGTCCGAAAGGTAAAGTCGACTCTTGCGACAATAAAATCCCAATCCAATCGGAGTCCAAAGCCGGATCCTACAGCAATTTGACGATAAAAGCTGTCAAAGAAAAACTGTCCGTCTTCCAGAATCGCTTCCCCCTGATCACCGGTGATATCGTGACGCGATCCATACCAGACATTTCCGGAATCCGTATAGAGTGCCAGATACCAATCCGAGTTCAGCAGGTTATCGAACATCAGCTGTCTCCATTCGGCAAATGCAGCCAATTTGATCTCACCTCCACTGACGGGCAACTCTTCGGGCGAGATGGCACCGGGACCCAGCCGGAAGGGTCCCCAACCACGAATATCGTTACTCCCTCCGGCAAAAAACCGGCGATTGAGAGGAATGGTTCGACTCTTGTTGTAGGGATGGGCATAACCACCAAAGAGGCGCCAGGCGACGACCGTTTCCGGCCCGAGAGGAATGTAGCGGCGGATGTCGGCACTGATTTTGAAAAACTGACTGTATCCCAATGCATTGCTCGACAGCCCAAGAGGGGAGGGGAGCGTTCCTTCAAGGGATCCCGGGCTGAACATGAATTGGTCCATCAGATACGCAACATTCCCACCGACAGAAAGAGAATATTCATTAAAGTATCCCCGATCCCGCTTGATCAAGTTGGTATCGTGATCCCGGAGAGTATATCGAATGATGGAAGAGAATTGAGGACGAAAGTCTTCCAGAATCCGCTGGTACTCGAACCGACTCTCGACCACGTCGTCCGGTTCATCCGGATTGCGGCGAAACTGGTTTCTCAACGCCCGAAGGTACTCCGGGGAGGGGTCGGCATCGACAATATCCATCTCGAGCAGATCCAGATAACTGGTCAACGTACCTCCATGCGAGACTTCGTATCTCAGATTGAATCGCAGATCGGAGTTGATGTCAAACAGGGGTTGATTGGACTGTCCGTAACTGAGCTGATAACGGGTCCGACCTGATGTAAAGAGTGGATGCTTGTCCAGTCTCGTGAATGGAAAGTTGAGGCGCGGGACCGAGTAATCCGCACTCATCTGATAGGTGTTGAAAAGTGTGAAGGAGTCGGAAAATTCGCGATCCGTCACCAGTTCCACATTGGAGTGAAGACCCAGAGACAAATTCTCTGCTCGACCGAACAGATTGTTGTTGCTGTAATTCACGCCCAAACCTGTCCCGAACCCGTAGCGCCGCATACCAAACACTTCGGTTCGAATGGAGTGCCTTGGCAGGGTCTGCAGATCCATATAGACCGGAATCTCGGTTGTGTCGTAGTCTTGAATGGATCCATCTTCACTCAGTCCGAAGCCCTGAATAGTGACCATGCCCAGATTCTGAAATTCGTTGACGCTTTGAAGATAGAGCGAGTGGTCAAAGGGATCCCCCGGGCGGAACCGGATCTGATCGGAGAGAAGGGAGAACTTTGTTTGAGATTGAGAATCCTTGTAGAGATGGACCGCATGGTCCGTTTCACTCAATGAAAGTTCGGTGACCGTTAATGTATCGTCATATGTTGGGTCGGCATCCGGACCGGCCAACCGGATGTAGACATCACCGAATCGATACGATTCACCGCTGTGAATGCGAAACAGGAGATCCAACTCTTCCGGATTTTCCGGATCGGGTCGTATGAGGGCGCGAACAGAATCTCGTTGCACAGATGCAAAACTGTTGTTTCGAAGAAATTCGATGACCCGCGTCTGCTCATCCCGCAGAAGTTGTGCATTGTAAGAACGTTGAACCTGAAAGGTCGAATCATCGATCGACTCACCGGACAGGAGGGACTGTTCATAAAATCGTTCCCGGATTCGCTCCTCTTCAAAGTCGGGAACTCCCTCGTAACGGATGGTTTCTATCGTCGACTGCACGCCTTCGTCGATAAAGAACGTGACTTCGACCCGATCCGAAGCAAATTCAACAATGGATGTGCGAACGGTCGTATCGAAATAACCGAGATTGTTGTAATAGAGTCGGATTCGCTCCCGGTCATTTTGAAGAACGGCTCTGTCCAGCAGTGAGGGAGATTCTCCGAACCGCCCGCCGGTCAACTGATGGATGGTATACCACGGCGTGAGACCGGGGATGCCGAGCATTTCCCGATTGGTTCTGGACCGTATCAGTGTTCGAAGCGTCCGGTTACGGACGTGGTCGTTTCCGGAGAAGCGAAATCGGCGAATGACAGAGC
>JBNJFK010000182.1:0-4623 GCA_051746765.1 Bacteroidota bacterium | reverse complement strand
CTTCCTCTCGGTCCAGAGAACCCGATCTCATTCAGCTTGATATTCATCATTCTGACTGTTGGATTCATATTCGGACTCTTCTGGCTCTTCATGAAATATTATGAAGAGATCCTGAGTTGGACACTACACCACAAGACTCTGTTTCTCTCTCTTCCGGTACTCATTCTGATCTTCGGTTTGGTGACATGGCGTGGTTTTGACACCTCCTTCAGATATGTGGCAAACGGATTCAATTCGATCGGGGTCGAAATCGAAGAGACAAGTGTTTGGTCGACTCTGGATCACCATTTTTCCGGATTGGGTCAGGAATTCATGCCAACGCTCGATGAAGGATCTTTTCTTCTGATGCCGACAGCCATGCCCCATGTTGGTGTTGAAGAAGCACTTCAAATAACCCGGGAAATGGATATGCGCATTGCGTCCATCCCGGAGGTTGAGACCGTAATGGGAAAGATCGGCCGGGCGGAATCTGCACTTGACCCAGCGCCGATATCCATGTTCGAGAACACCATCATGTACAAAAGTGAGTACAAGACCGATGATCGGGGCAGGAGGGTCCGCTACAAGGTCGAAAATGGTGAGTTTGTTCGGGATGGAAACGGTGAATTGATCCCTGACAATCGTGGCAGATACGTTCGACAATGGAGAGATCACATCCAAAGCAAAGATGACATTTGGAACGAAATCCTCCAGGCAGCCGACCTTCCGGGAATTACCTCCGCTCCAATGCTGCAGCCGATCGAAACGAGATTGATCATGCTGCAAACCGGAATGCGGGGGAATATGGGCATTCGCATCAGCGGTCCGGATCTGGAATCCCTTGACGAGTTTGCAACAAGTGTTGAACCGCTGTTGCGTGAGGTCGAAGGCGTTCGGGCATCGGCTGTATTTGCAGATCGCGTCGTGGGCAAACCGTACCTGGAAATTGATATCGACCGAAATGAAATTGCCCGACACGGGCTCACCATACAAGATGTTCAAGAGGTCGTTCGCACCGCCATCGGCGGTCAAATGCTCGGCATGACTGTAGAAGGTCGTGAACGCTATCCGTTGCGGGTCCGCTATGCCAGAGAATACCGGAATTCCCCCGATGAAATCCGTCGAATTCTTGTCCCGTCACCGGATGGCAGTCAAATTCCGCTGGGTCAACTTGCCGATATTCGTTTTGAAACCGGTCCGATGAATATCCGGAGCGAGAATACGTTTCTGAGTGCCTACGTCATATTTGACCGACTTCCGGAACATGCCCCCGTCGATGTCATCAATCGTGTGCGCAATCAAATGGATCAACGCATAGAAGAGGGCTCCCTGAACGTACCCGACGGCGTGAGTTATACCTTTGAAGGCGAGTTCAAAAACCAGCAACGTGCAGCGGAACGTCTGGCCGTCGTACTGCCGATTACTCTGCTGATCATCTTTCTGATCATCTACTTTCAGTTCCGGTCAGTCCAGGTCTCCATGATTGTCTTTTCGGGAATTGCATTGGTTTGGTCCGGAGGATTCATCCTCCTCTGGCTCTATGGAGAAAACTGGTTTTTCAATTTCTCCGTATTGGGGATCGAAATTCGGGATTTCTTCCAAATGGGCACTGTGAATCTCAGTGTAGCAGTTTGGGTTGGTTTTCTCGCGCTCTTCGGTATTGCCGTAGATAACGGTGTCGTGATGGCCACCTACCTTGAACAGCTGTTTGACCGCAAAAAGCCGGATGGGCGTGAACGTATTTACGCCACAGCAATAGAAGCAGGCATGAGGAGGGTACGACCCTGTTTGATGACAACTGGAACCACCATTCTGGCGCTTCTGCCCATTTTGACGTCACCCGGAAAGGGTTCTGAAATCATGATCCCCATGGCGATCCCGATCTTCGGCGGAATGTTCGTGCAAATTCTGACACTCTTGTTGGTGCCATTGCTCTATGCAATCTGGAAGGAAAACAATTTGAGACTTGAAAACAGAGTGGAGATGAAATGAAGAAACGTGATTCGGAACGACGCAAAGAACCGGGAAGCGGAAAGAACATGTCTCTCTCCGGAATACCCGAAACTGTCAAGATGGGTTTGTATGCAATCATGGGTATTGCACTTCTATTCACACAAACTCTGTACGCGCAACAGTCGGAGCCTCTCTCCACTCAATATCCTCAACTCCAAGAGTACATCGGTATTGCAATTGAGGAGAACCCGGAACTTCGATCCCTCTGGTACCAGTACCGATCGGAACTGGAAGTCATCCCGCAAACGGGGACACTGCCGGACCCCGAAATCAGTGTAGGATATTCGCTGAATCCAATGGTTTCCGAGCCTTTTTCCGGGCGTTTCTCTTTATCGGCCATGCAGATGTTCCCCTGGTTTGGAACTCTCCAATCCCGGCGCGATATGCAGAGAGAGTCGGCAGAGGCCGATTATCACAAACTGAACAGCCAGCAGTTAACCCTCTTCCGGGAACTGCAATCAACCTGGTTCGATCTTGCCGAGCTCACCAAACAGATCGAAAAAGCTCGGGAAACGATTCAGTTGGTACGTGATCTCGAATCGCTGGTAGAAGTACGATATGAAACCGCACGTGCCGGTCAAGCCGATCTTCTCCGCATTCAGATGGAAGAACAACGCCTTCGGACTCTGATAGAGAACCTTGTAGACAGAATGAATCCCATGCGTGCAAAGTTCAACGCCTATCTGAACCGGGATCCGAACATGGACGTAGAAACCCCGGAGCAGATCGAAGTCCGGGAATTCTGGTATGACGAAGATGAACTCAGGGAAAAAATACGTGAACTGAATCCTGCCTTTGACGAGCTGGACGCACGTGAACAGATGCTGAATAAACAGCAAAAACTGGCCCGATTGAACGGTCGCCCATCATTTGGTTTGGGAGTAGAGGTGATGGGTCGAAATTCTGCAACCATGTCGATGTTTCCCGACTCCGGAGAGATGTACACGGCCATGGCCACGATTCGAATCCCATTGTATCAGGCCCGGTATTCTGCCCAATACAGACAGGCCTCAGAGCAGCTGAAAGCTGTGGATTCCCGAAGGTCCGAAACAGAAAACCGTTTCACCACAGAGCTCGAACAGGCTCTCGAACAGTATCGGGAATCTGTCCGATCCATCACATTATTGGAGGAGGAACTCCTTCCGAGGGCGGAACAGGCCCTGGAGATTCTAAGTGAAGAGTACACTTCGGGCAACGTGCGGTTTGATGAAGTTTTGCGCCTCCAGGAGCAACTTCTTGAGTTGGAGCTGGAACAGATTGAAGTTCTTGTAATGCAGAATAAAGCCGTTATCAAAATTGAAACACTTATCGGGGAAATCGCACCCTATCAACGGTCCAACAGTACCCGTAATTAATCGACAACCCATTTATGTACAGACAGTTTTCACAGCCATGAATCCGGAATTCAATGAAACTTCTTGGAACGGATGTATAAACCCAAAAATTCAATCTCATGAATACATCAACTAAACAACTTCTGTATGGATTCGGGCTTCTATTGGCCGGCTTGTTGTTCGGCTGGTTCCTGTTTTCAGGGTCACCGGACAGCTCTGACCCTGCAAACGGAGTCCAGCTCGACCCCGAAGAGATGGGACAGCATGTGCAGGAAGAACATACCGATGAAGATGGCGAAACCATATGGACATGCAGTATGCATCCGCAAATACGAGAAAACGAACCGGGAAATTGCCCGATTTGCGGGATGGAACTCATTCCTGCAGGTGAGCAGGAAGAGGACGTGTCAGAAGATGACTACTCCATGGTTATGACGACCTCGGCTGCCCGGCTTGCCGATATTCAAACTGCATCTGTGGTCCGGGATACCCCACACATTGAACTGAACCTTCCGGGACGAATCAAAGTAGATGAGCGTCGCATCACCCGTGTTACCACTCACTTTCCGGGGCGAATCCGTGATTTAAAGGTGAATTTCACCGGTGCCTCCATCCGCAAGGGCGAACCCATGGCCACCATTTACTCACCCGAGCTGATTTCCGCTCAACGAGAACTCCTTGAGGTGGCAAAACAGAAGGAACGCAACCCTCGACTGTATGAATCGACCCTTCAGAAGTTCCGCCTTTGGGAGTTTACCGATGAGCAAATCCAGGCCATTGAAGAGCGCGGGACCGTTCAAAACGAACTTGAAATTTTGTCACCGGCAGACGGGTATGTGCTGAGCCAAAATGTGGCCGAGGAACAACATGTGGCGGAAGGCACTGTAATCTATGAAGTCGCGAACCTGGAGCAGGTTTGGGTTGTCCTGCAAGTTTATGAAGATGAGATCCAGTGGATTGAGACAGGCGACACTCTGACATTCCGGGACCGTAGTCACCCTTCACAACAGTACGAAGCCACCATAAACTGGATTGATCCGGTTGTTGATCCTCAAACACGTACGGTGGGTATCCGTGCCGATTTTTCAAACCCCGAAAACCAATTGAAACCGGACATGCTCGTCCGTGGTACCGTGCATGCTGCAATGGATTCTGAAAAATTGATGGTTCCGTCCTCCTCTGTCTTGTGGACTGGCCGTGTTCTCTGGTGTACGTAAAAGACACATCCGTGGATGTGCCCCGATATGAAGTTCGTGAAGTGGAACTGGGGGTACGTGCCGGCGACCACTATGTAATT
>JBNJFK010000181.1:0-4659 GCA_051746765.1 Bacteroidota bacterium | reverse complement strand
TGGTTCTCATCGTCCCGACCGTCTTTTATGCCGCGCGGCGCAGTCATTATGACCGACAGATCCTGCGCTGGCTCCTGAGTGGACTTCTGCTCGTGACCATCGGCTGGTTGGCGGGGCATCTGCTGAACTGGGTTCGGGTCGAACCAATTCTGACGCTGGTGGGAAGTGTGGCGTTGGTACGCGGTCACTGGAAGAATTACCGTCACCATCAGGCGTGTACAAACCGGAATCACCATCACCATCCGGTTGCAGAGGAAATGTTGGGGGAGTCAGATTCCCAACGGGACTCCTGATCCACTACTCTTCCGAGAGGGGGAGCAAGATAATGTCTTCAAAATCGAGATCCAGCTCGGAGAGGATCGGTTCAGCGATCTCGGTGATCTCCTCGTGACTGTACTCGTGGAGTCCTTCAAGCTCAATGTAGAGCTGGTTCTGCACATCGTCGACGTAGGCACGGGCGTCGGTCGATTCAAAGAGATCCTTCAATGTCTGGATCAGGAAGTCGACATCTTCCTTCCATGCCTTATATTCCGATTCGTTCGGTTCACTCATGATGATTGTACCTCGGGTTGGAAAGAGCTGCAGGACGAGTGGAACCGGCCTTTCCGGCCTGTGTTCAAGCGTCTGAATTGAGAACACTGAAAATAGAGAAACAACTGCGATGAACCAATGGATCGACCGGATTTGGCAATTGGCATCGGCTCCCGAACGGACAGTTCTCGGTGCAATCAGTGGGACATCCATGGACGGAGTCGATCTGGCGCTCTGCAGGATTCGAGGTGCTGGGTCATCGACGGATCTTGAAATCGTTCACTACGCCGAGAGAGAGCTGCCCACGGAAGTTCTTCGCTCTCTGCGAGAAGCCGCATTCAAGCCGGGAACCACCGTGGAAACCATGCTTGGACTGGATGTAAAATTGAGCCGTGTATGGGGTCGTCTTTTCTTGGAGGCGCTGAAGGAGTGGCGTGTGGCTCCATCCTCGGTCGACCTGATCGGGAGTCACGGACAAACGCTTTATCACCGACCGGACCGAGAGGAAGATGCTCATGCGACTCTTCAGTTGGTCGACGGGGATCGATTGACCCGAGCCACAGGCATTCCGGTTATTCACGATTTTCGGCAGGCGATGATCGCAGCCGGAACAGAAGGGGCTCCTCTGGCACCCTTGGGAGAGTCGCTGCTCTATCGTCATTCAAGCGAGAATCGGGTTCTGCTCAATCTGGGTGGTATCGGGAATGTGACGCTTCTGCCGTCCGGTGAGACTGTTCCGGGTTCCGTCCCCATTCCGTTCGCAACCGACACCGGTCCGGCCAATACGTTGATGGACGAGGCGGTCCGTCGACTCTTTCCCGGTCGATCCCATGATGAAGGAGGGGCTTTGGCACGTAGGGGTGTTGTCATCCCGACGTTGTTGGAACGACTGGAGTCCCATCCGTTCTTTTCAGAGCCGTGTCCCAAGTCGACCGGACAAGAGGAATTCCACTGGGCATGGATCCATCAGACGTTGCTGGATCTCTCCCTGGATCCAGACGCTCGTGACCTGTTGGCTACACTCACGGAGTTGACGGCCCGTACCGTACCGATGGCCATATCACCGGAGTGGCGACGTCGTGTACATTGCGTCTATGTCGGAGGGGGCGGGTGGAACAATCGGTTCCTGATGGAGCGACTGGAAGCAAACTGGCCCGGGGTTCACTACAGAAGCATTCGTGAGCTGGGTGTTGAACCGGAGGCGAAGGAGGCCGCTCTTTTTGCGCTTCTTGCCAATGAGCGAGTAGCCGGAGAAGGATGGGTTACCTCCGGGGGTATTCTTGTCACACCGGGAAAAATTTCGTTGCCGTAACTGCGGGATAATGAGTCCAGATTAAATAACAGCAGTACAGGGTCATGAAACCAGAAGGAAGTCGTCGGGAGATATTTTTCAACCATTTGGCACAAACAAGTGACGCGCCGATGGGCCTCGAGATCGAACGCGCATCCGGTTGTCATCTGGTGACCAAGAGTGGTGAACACTATCTGGACCTGATTTCCGGAATTGCTGTCAGTTCACTGGGACACGGGCATCCGGAGGTGCTCAAAGCCATACACGAACAGGTGGATCGACACCTGCACGTGATGGTCTACGGTGAATTTGTTCAGGAGCCACAGGTGCAACTGGTTCGTCGACTGGCCTCACAGCTCCCCGATTCACTCTCACAGATCTACCTGGTCAATAGTGGAACCGAGGCGAACGAAGGGGCCCTCAAGCTGGCCAAAAAGAGCACGGGCAGATCCGGTCTGGTCTCATTTCACCACAGCTACCACGGAGATACACACGGATCCCTGAGCGTGACTGGTCGAGCCATCTACCGCGATCCATACCAACCGCTTCTGCCAAATGTCACTTTTTTGGATTTCAACTCGTTGGAGGAGTTGTCCCGCATCGACGAGACGACGGCTGCGGTGATCCTTGAACCGATCCAGGGAGAGGGAGGCGTTATTCCGGCCGATCCGATTTGGCTTCAAGCGGTGCGGGAACAGTGTAACCGAACCGGCGCCTGTCTGATTTTTGACGAGATTCAGACCGGATTCGGACGAACAGGGACTCTCTTTTCATTTGAAGGGTACGGGGTTACCCCGGACATCCTGACCATGGCAAAGGCGTTGGGTGGGGGGATGCCGATCGGTGCGTTCGCTGCATCTCCGGAGCGCTTTCGTCACTTTCGCCAGGATCCGCCCTTGAGCCATGTAACCACCTTTGGCGGGCATCCGGTGAGTGCTGCTGCGGCCGATGCAGCACTGAGGGCTCTATTGGAAGAAGGGTGGATGGATCGTGCCGGTAAAATTGAGGGTTTGATCCGCAATCGACTCCAGGGAAAGGGTATACGGGAAGTTCGGGGGAAAGGGGCCATGCTTGGATTGGAACTCGAGAGTGCCGAATTGACAGCCCGAGTGGTCTCTCATGGATTCGAAAACGGTCTGCTTCTCGGGTGGACTCTTCATTCGAACACGTTGATCCGAATCGCACCACCACTGGTGATTACGGACAAAGAGCTGCATTCTGCATGTGATGTCATTCTGGATGGAATAGGCGATTTTCAACACTGATATCGTTGGATTGGCTACAAGAAGTCGCACTGAATGCCTACCTTGAGGGGACGAAGCCAATTCCAATAAATCTGAAAATCCAATGGCAGCCGTACCCTCAACCATGCTTGAACTCGGAACCCGCGCACCGGATTTTTCACTCAGTGACACCGTGAGTGGACAACATCGAACACTGGAGGATGTCCGCGGAGAAAAAGCGACGCTTATCGTATTCATCTGCAATCACTGTCCATATGTAAAGCTCATCAAGGAGGAGTTGGTACAAGTTGGGAAGGACTATATCGGGCAAGGGATGGGGATGGCGGCGATCAGTTCCAATGATGCCGATCAGTACCCGGAGGATGGTCCCAAGGCGATGCGCGAAGATGCTCTCCGGCTGGGGTACCCGTTTCCGTATTTGTGGGACGAAGATCAATCGGCTGCGAAAGCGTATCGTGCAGCCTGTACACCTGACTTTTTTCTTTTCGACCGCGAGTTGAAACTGGTCTATCGTGGTCAGTTCGATGCTGCCCGCCCCGGAAATGGAGTACCGGTTACCGGGAATGATCTGCGTGCGGCCATTGAAGCGGTTCTGGAAGAGAAGGCAGTTTCCCGGGAACAGACTCCCAGTATTGGTTGCAATATCAAGTGGAAGAACGGACGGGAGCCAGAATATTATGAAAAAAAAGGATGAGCAGGTGCCGGTTGACCTTGCAGGTCTCCGGGAGCGATATACACGCAGCGGACTTCTGGAGAAGGATCTGCCCGATGACCCGCTTCATCTGTTTCGCCAGTGGATCACGGAAGCTGTGAACTCTTCCGTGGCCGAACCCAATGCGATGAGTCTTTCAACAGTCAAGGCCGATGGAACTCCGGATGCCCGGATGGTGCTCCTCAAGGGTATAGAGGAGGGAACGCTCTTCTTTTTCTCCAATTATGATAGTGAGAAGGCGAGAGATCTGGAGAAACAACCGCAGGCTGCCGGTTGTATTTGGTGGCCTGAGTTGGAGCGACAAATTCGGTTTGTCGGGAGCGTGGAGAAACTCACCAGAGCCGAGAGTGAGGGGTATTTTGCTCGTCGACCACGAGAGAGTCAGATTGGAGCGTGGGCCTCTCGACAGAGTGAGCCGATTGCCGGTAGAGAGGTATTGCAGAGAAGAGTATCCGAATTTGAAAAACGATTCGAAGGTTCTGAAGTCCCTTGCCCTGAGCGGTGGGGCGGCTACCGTATTATTGCCCGAAAAATCGAGTTTTGGCAGGGGAGACCCGGTCGACTTCACGATCGCATACGATATCGAATTCTGGAAGGATCTCGCTGGAAATTTGAACGACTCTCACCCTGAACATGCCCGGGAAACTGGAGAAGTTTGCAGATAATCGACGCTTTCCCAATCTGCTCGAGTATTCAGAACTGGAAACCGGGCAGCTTGAGAATCCGAGAGGACGCTGGAGGGAACGTTTTGGCCAGAGCGGTCGCTTGGTGATGGAGCTGGCATGCGGCAAAGGGGACTTCTCCCTCGGGTATGCCGAGCGACACCCCGACGAGATGGTGGTCGGGGTAGACATCAAGGGCGCCCGACTATGGGACGGGGC
>JBNJFK010000180.1:0-4659 GCA_051746765.1 Bacteroidota bacterium | reverse complement strand
CGCCCCGGTCCGCACCTCTGGAAAAAGGATCGAGCCGGAGTAGCCGGCGTTCAGATAGGCGTACCACCCGCGACCCAGCGTCGGGTACATCTCCAGTTCTCCCTGCCAA
The DNA here is from genome assembly GCA_051746765.1 of Bacteroidota bacterium. Lineage (GTDB taxonomy): Bacteria > Bacteroidota > Rhodothermia > Balneolales > Balneolaceae > JBBEBE01. Next base: position 4,550 of record JBNJFK010000180.1, on the reverse strand, counting down.
TCTTCCGTGCCGAACCGGCTCGCGTAGCTGAGTCGGGCCGTGAGCGGACCAGCATTGGTCAGCCGGGAGAGCCCGATCTTGCTCGTATGAAACGTGTCGAAATGGTCGGTAAACTGATCCTGAGTGTAGGTGGCCGAAAGGCGCCAGCGTTGCGGGCCCTGTGCCAGTCCGTCGCGAAGCTCGCGAGCCTGTGTGCTGGACGGATTCAGCTCGATCACCCGGTTGAGCACGCGTTCCGCCTGGCGCTCGTCCCCCGCTTCGCGGAACACCTGCGCCTGCTTCGTCAGCAGGGCTTCATCGTTCGGGTAGTGGGAGACCGCCTCTTGGGCCAGTCGCATCGCTTCCTGCCGCTCCTCGGCCCACCGTTCGTTGTCGATCGCCGCCAAAAAGGCTTCCCGATTGCGGGGAGACTCTTCGAAGACCTTTGCCAACTCCCGACGCGCCTCCTCGTGCCGACCGTCCCATGAGTAGGTGCGCGCAACGAGAATCCGCACATCCAGATACTCCGGTGCCACCTCCAGGATGGCGTAGGCGAGTTCGCGCGCCTCTTCGCGCTCTCCGTCGAAGGCGAGCTCGCGCGCCTGCATGAACGCCCCGTCCACATCGGTGATCGTCGAATCCTGCGACGTCGCCACGTTCTGCGCATGTGCGTTGAGAGGCCTCAAGACCGTCAACACCGCGAATACCGAACAGAGCACCGCAAGAAATAGAACCGAGCGAAATTTTTTCATGTGCTCAATTTACAGTATGGCCCATCTGCCCGCAAGATTGCCCTGCCAAGCATCCGATCAGTACAAAAAACCAAATAGCCAGAGCGGGATCCGGTCGTTAATACCTATCTCGATGTCGTCCGATACAAGATACGCATTCTCAAGATCCTGGATCTGTTTCCATGGTTTGCTTTTTCCCCCTATTTCAAACACATATCGATTATCGACGGTAAAATCGGCTTGAGCATGATCGGTCAGTTTCATGCCAGCGCTGCTAACCTGATGGTGGAAAAACGTTTCTCTGGCAGCTCCCGAATTTACCGAAGTACCCGCGAATGCAGCCATCAAGTTTGGATTCTGGAGATAGATTTTTTCGGGTTTAGTCAAATAACTCATCCCCCCCTTTCTGCTTTGTAACAGTAGAATCAACTGTGCCTCCTTCAAATAGTGGAGGTATCTCAACAGGGTATCCCTCGCGATTCCAGTCTTCCGGCTCAGTTCCGATATATTTGGTTTAAACGGAACCGACATGGAGAGAACATGGAGGAGCTTTTTCAGTTTCAGGCTGGATGAGTAATCCATGTTTAAAATAGCCGGCAGATCCGTTTCGAGTACGGTGTGAACCGTTTCCAAAAGCCTGTCATGGTAATTTGCCGGATTTTCCAACGCGTATGGATAGGCTCCGATATGCATATATTCGCGAAACATCTGAACCGGTTTGATTTTCGCTGATATTTCTGTCGCAATTGCACGGTGATTGCGTAACAGGTCATCAAGCGAAAGTAGCTCAAAACTTGATGTTCCTTTCATTATCAAGTACTCCCTGAGAGAAAGTTCATGGAGTTCATACTGTGCAGCACGTCTGCTCAAATCGCCCTTTCCACGAAAAATCTCCAGTGATGATGAACCTGTAACGATTAGCGTCAGATCCGGATAATCATCATACAGATTTTTGACTTCGCGTGACCAATCCGGATACTTGTGAACTTCGTCGAGAAGCAGATGTGTTCCTCCCATTCGGACAAATTCATCGGCGATCTCCGTAAGCCGGTAATCGGAAAAGAGAATATCATCCAAGCTGGTATACAGCAGGTTTTGGTTCAAGCCATGCACGTCCCTGGCATATTGAAGCAACATCGTGGTTTTCCCGACCCCTCTGGCACCTCGAATGATGATGAGCCGATCGGACCAGTGTATCTGATCGTACAGATAACGCTTGAAGGTCGTTTGTGTGTCCCGGATTTTCCTGGCGGACTTTTCCAGTAGCCGTGCAATAATTGTTGTTTCCATACTACAATTTAACCATTAAATTGACTAATGCTAACAACAATTTAGAGGTACCCCCGCGAATTATTCACGTGAGGTGTTTAGTACCTCCGAAAGCCCGATACCGAGTCCTTTTGCAATCCGATCCAACGTATCGAATCGTGGCAAATGCTTCCCCGTCTCGATTTTCGACAAAATGGCTTGGTCGATCTGTGTTCGGTTGGACAACTCTACCTGTGTTAATCCACCTCGTTTGCGGGCCGCCTTTATTTGTTGCCCGACGGTTTCCGTCGTGGTCTCCGATTGTCTTCGGATCTCGTTGCGAACGCTGTCCGAAAGAAACGATTTCAGAACGAGTGCATCGATATCGAACAATTCACCATCCTGCAGGAACATCTCGGCGGCATTTCCCCATTCGTTGATGCGCACAGAGTCCGGAATCAACTCGTTTGCCATGTCATGGAGTTGCAAATCCTTCAGTGAAACCAATCCAGAGACACCATCATTAAATTCCACCAAAAAGGATTGATGTGCGTTTAGCCACGAGACATGCTTCAGTGCATCCGGATGAAAGGATCGATCCATGACTTCTTGAACCAGTCGGACAAGGCGCTCTCGACTGGTTTGTGACCGGAAGTGATCCCTGGCATCAAAGACACTCATCCGGTGATAGGAAGATCTCATCAATTCATCAATGGAATCCGCAGTCTTCTCGTCACGTTCATTTCGTATCAGAGTTACGAAATAGGGATTCAGTTGCTTGACCCGATACGCCCAATAGTTGTGATTCACAGAGTGGTATCGGTTTGCGAGCACATGAAGATCCGAAAACACGATGGTATTGTTTGCAGTACCGGAGGTGGCATGTTCAAAGGCACTCCAAAAATCGACAGACACCTCCCCGGACGACTGTAATTGATCGAAAAGAGTCTCAATGACACGACGATTCAACGGGTCCTCAATGCCTGAAAGATCCATTGTCGGTCGAAATTCGACGGTGCTTGTTTTGGTGAAATTTTTCATAACACTACTCCCAATCTCCCGGATTTCCTCCCCGGGGTATAACTTTTACATCATCCCATGCACGCCGGAGCTCCTCCAGTTCCTCCTTGATCTGCTTGTTGAGTTGACCAGGAATACGGTTTGGTGGCGGATTCATGATCTCCAACGTCATTAGATGGATCCTCAGATCCTTTTGGTCATGGTATGCATGACAGTGAGGTGGTGGATGGTCTACATTGTGAATGGTCACAGTGGTTCCGTTCAGTGTCTTTTTATAAACGGCCATGAATATGATATTATTGTCATAATTAAGATTAAATACAACCCCTACAAACGAACCCGCACCTGCACCCCGATATCGCTCCGCCGACGCCCCTCGATCGCCATCCGCGGATCCGAGGCCTCGCGCTCCTCGCGAAGGACCGTCGTGGCAATTTTCCCCTGGATCTGCACCGCCGGCAGGGGAGACCAACTCGCCATCAGATAGATCCGCTCGCCCCGCCCGTAGAGCATCCGCGAAGCGAAACTGTAGAGCAGATCCCCCTCCACCGAATAGAGCCGCGAGTCGAACCCGTCCGTCCGGAACGAGGTCACCCGCATGTCCAGCCGGAGCGCCCGCCCCAACGGCACCCGGAAATCGACCCAACCGCCCCATCCCCTCGACACACCCTGTCGGGTTGAACCGCCGGGGTCCGAGCCCTCCTCCAACACCGAGCCCCAATCACACCAGATTCCCTGCTCTCGCGCCTGATCGGCCAGCTCTGGGTCCTCACACGGTCCGCGCCCCGTTCCGCCCGCCGGAGCTGCGACCACCTGCTCGAGCCGGGCCCGCACCCGCATGCCGTGCTCCAGCGCCTGGGAGACCTGAATTCGTGCGCTCCAGCGCCGCTCGGGGGCCAGAAGCCGAATCGGCTCGCCCCATCGATCCTCGCCGACAAACTCCTCGCCACGCACCTTCTGCCGCACCTGGAGCTGCCACTCCTGACCATCTGCAGGTACAAACTCGAGCCGACCCAGCCAGTCGTGGCCGTGCGACGCCTGCCGGGTGAGCCAGCGCGGACCCGGAAACGTGAACAGATCCAGATACCCCCGCAGACGCATCCTCGGGCCGAACCGGTGATCCACCCCCGCGTAGAGCCCCCGCTCGTTGCGCGGAGCGCCCGACTGCTCGCCGAACGCGCTCCCGAAGACCGACTGGAAGTCCTGAGCGTAATCCCGCCAGGAGAGCACCCAGCGCGTCCGATCCCCCGGAGCCAGCTCCACACCCGAGAGCAGTGCCCACGCTCCGTTGCCACTGCGGGCCAGCTCGCCGAAGAGCTGCGCCCCGGGAAGAGACATCCGCACGTCGGTCGAGACCGCCTGAAACCCCCGACCCCCGGGCCGATGCGCCATCCACGGGTCGGGCGTTGCCACCACCGGCCGATCCCACCGGTTGCCGACCCACCCGAGCCCTACTTGAATAGATTCAACAGCGACCCCGACCCGCACCCCGCCCGTCGTCTGCATCACATTGTTGCGCCGAGCCGCCTCCAGTTTCGTTCGGTACGACGGCGAGGCCACCGGCATCCGGAT
>JBNJFK010000179.1:0-4675 GCA_051746765.1 Bacteroidota bacterium | reverse complement strand
AAGCATTTGTCCGGTCTTGTCGAATGCCTCCCCGGCAGCATCATCCCTTGTCTTTCCCAACAGTGTGTGAACAAACGGGGCATCTACACGAACCAACCGGGTATGCCCTCCGGAAACGATCAATCCGACAAACGGGAATCGGGGCTCATGTTCAATAAAGGCTGCGTAGAGGTGAGCATCGATGTGATTCACTCCCACAAGAGGCAGATCATGGCTCACCGAAAACCCTTTGGCGAAGCTGAGACCGACCAAAAGCGATCCCATTAATCCGGGACCCTCCGTAACCGCGACTTGATCCAGATCCCTCACATCGACATCTGCCCGCTCCAGCGCACGTTCGACCGTATCGGTGATCGTTCGGTGGTGAGCGCGCGAAGCGAGCTCCGGAACCACCCCTCCCCATGATTCGTGAATCTCCTGAGAGGAGACCACACTGGAGAGCAGTCCCCTGTTCGAACACCAGACGGCAGCCGCCGTATCGTCACAAGAAGATTCAATTCCGAGAGTGATCATCTCCATCCGTTTGAAACCGATTCCGTCTTCATCCTGCCTCCCTGCAACCGGACAATGTGTTCCGTCGGTTGAGTTTCTGCCAAAAAAAAGGCCCCTGTTCCCGGAGGGAGAGGGGCCTTTTCAACTCTGCATTCTCCAGTACCCAACCCGGTTTTTCACCCGTACGGGCAGAACCGGATCCGGCTACGGAAGTTACGACTTCTTCTCGTCATCATCATCTTCGACCACTTCGAAGTCTGCGTCTACCGCATCCTCTTCGCCATCTTCGGCAGCGTCATCCGATGCATCCGCATCCTCCGGCGCACCTTCGGCTTCGCTGGCCTGATAGATCTCCTGGGCAGCAGGGGCCCAGGCCTGATTCACCTTGTTGATCGCCTCTTCGATTTCGTCGACCTTCTCTTCGTTTTTCAACTTCTCGAGTTCATCGACCGCTTCGGTGATCTTGGTCTTGTTTTCTTCGGAGATCTTGTCTCCATTCTCTTCAAGCTGCTTTCGGGTCGAGAAGATCAGACCGTCGGCCTGATTCAGTTTCTCGATCGATTCGCGAACTTTTTTGTCCTCTTCGGCGTGCTCTTCGGCTGCCTGCTTCATCTTTTCGACCTCCTCTTCGCTCAGGCCGGAGCTCTGCTCGATTCGGATACTCTGTTCTTTGCCGGTGCCCTTGTCCTTTGCCTTCACATTCAGGACTCCGTTCGCATCGATCTCGAATGTAACCTCGATCTGAGGTGTTCCCCGTGGAGCCGGTGGGATTCCGTCCAGGTGGAACCGTCCGAGTGTCCGGTTGTCCTGTGCTTTGGCACGTTCACCCTGAAGTACGTGAATCTCCACGCTGCTCTGGTTGTCGGCCGCCGTCGAGAAGACTTCCGTCTTGCTGGTCGGGATGGTCGCATTGGACTCGATCAGTTTGGTCATGACCCCACCAAGGGTTTCGATCCCGAGAGTCAGTGGTGTAACATCGAGAAGCACGACGTCATCCACATCACCGGAGAGAACACCCCCCTGGATAGCCGCTCCAACAGCGACCACTTCGTCCGGATTAACCCCTTTGCTTGGATCTTTTCCGAAGTATTCCTTGACGACTTCCTGAATCTTGGGGATTCGGGTCGAACCTCCCACCAGAATCACTTGATCGATGTCCCCTTTTGAAATACCTGCATCCTTGAGGGCTTTCTTGCACGGCTCGATCGTGCGCTTGACCAGATCGTCCACAAGCTGCTCGAATTTCGATCGCGTCAGATCGATGTTCAAGTGCTTCGGCCCGCTGTCGGTTGCCGTGATAAACGGCAGGTTGACGTTGGTCTTCTGAGAGCTCGAAAGCTCAATCTTCGCCTTCTCCGCAGCCTCCTTCAGACGCTGCATTGCCATCGGATCCTTGCGCAGATCCACGCCTTCGGCATTCTTGAATTCGTCGGCCAGGAAATTGATCACTTTTTGATCAAAATCGTCTCCACCCAAATGGGTATCTCCATTGGTCGACTTCACTTCGAACACACCATCACCAAGCTCAAGAATGGATACGTCGAATGTACCACCACCAAGGTCATAGACCACAATGGTCTGATCGTCATCCTTCTTGTCCAACCCGTACGCCAGTGAGGCAGCCGTCGGTTCGTTGATAATCCGCTTGACTTCCAGACCGGCAATCTTGCCGGCTTCCTGCGTCGCTTTCCGTTGCGCATCGTTGAAGTAGGCAGGGACCGTGATGACCGCCTCGGTCACCTTCTCTCCCAAATACTCTTCGGCCGTCTGCTTCATCTTCTGCAGAATCATCGCCGAAATCTCTTGTGGAGCATAGAGGCGATCATCTACTTTGACCCGTGCCGTACCATCCTCTGCTTTCTCCATTTGGTAGGCAATCTGATCCAGCTCGGACTTTACCTCGCCGAATTTTCGCCCCATGAATCGCTTGACCGAGGAGACGGTTTTATCCGGATTTGTAATTGCTTGTCGTTTCGCCGGAGCACCGACCAACCGTTCTCCATCCTTCGAAAAGGCGACAACGGATGGTGTGGTTCGTCCCCCTTCGGCATTCTGGATGACAACCGGCTCGTTGCCCTCCATGACGGCCACACAGGAGTTGGTCGTACCCAGGTCAATTCCTATGATCTTTCCCATAATCGTATTCGTTTTTCATTCAGTATTCTGCTCCGATCACAAACTGGAGTCGGAGTCTCCATTTAAAAAATCAGTTCTCCCGATTCTCTCCTTCCATACCTGCAACGATAGTGCCAAGCCGAAATGGACGTATTAATAACTGACGTATTGACACGATCACGAATAGAGGCAGAAGTGCGTGTCAGGTTGACCCGAGTGAAATGCCGATTCGGCACAGAAGATGTGGTAACGACCGGGCGCAAATGGATGGTGAGGTATACGCGAACAGGATCGGCACCGACCGACCTTCGCGACATGTCTCAGCCCGGACGCGATATTTGTTCCAAATCTTCCCAGAAGGAAGGGTAGGAGATGTCCGACGCTTCGGCACGCTCTACACTTGAGAAACCGTCTGCCATCAATCCGAGAACTGCAGCCGACATCGCAATCCGGTGATCGTGCTCGCTGTCGTAGGCACCTGATTGGACGCGATGACTCCCGCGACCCTGCACCCGTATCCCGTCCGGCCGAAGATCGAACGTTTCCCCGGCAACGCTCAAGACGCGCCCCATGGCTGCCAGTCGATCGGTCTCCTTGTGGCGCAACTCACCGGCAGCCGTAATTTCTGATCGCCCCTCGGCAAACGACATGGCCACCATCAGAATCGGCAACTCGTCGATGGCATTGGGCACCCATGCAGGATCCAGTTGAACCGCACGCAGCTCGGAGCTCCGAACCGTAATGGTTCCCATCGGTTCGGCCCCTTGACCAGTCGAGGGCTCTATCTCGATATCGGCACCCATCTCCTGGAGTACATTCAATGCAGCAGTACGGGTCGGATTCAGTCCGACATCGGGCAGGATGAGTTCGGCATCGGGGTGGATGGCTCCGGCAACCACCCAAAAAGCGGCGGCAGAAAAATCTCCGGGAACCGGGTAGGATTGTACCGGAAGGTCAATGGATCGATCGCTTCGAAGAATCGTTCCGTCACCCGTATGTGAGGCTGGCAATCGAAGGAGCCGCTCCGTATGATCCCGGCTGGGGATCGTTTCGATTACTTCGACGGGCTCCTCGCTGTAGAGCCCGGCCAAAAGGACCGCCGATTTGAGCTGAGCACTTGCAATCGGCAGCTCGTACCGAAATCCCCGAATCTCCCCCTTGTCAATTTCCAGCGGCGCGAAATTCTGATCCCGCCCGCGAATAACCCCGCCCATGGCAGTCAAGGGATCCAGAATCCGTTTCATGGTGCGGCTGCTCAGAGAGGCATCCCCGACCATGGTCGAAGGGACACCCGCACCGGTTAAAATACCGGCCAACAGACGCATGGTCGTCCCTGAATTCCCGCAATCGAGCGGTTCGGAGGGACTCTGAAGTCCGTCTCGCCCGACCCCGTCCACGGTGACCGTCGTCCCCTCCTGCCGAACCGGGACGCCGAGTTGACGCAGACAGGAGAGTGTACTCTGTGGATCCGCCGCTTGGGAATAGTTCTCGATGACACTCTGCCCCTCGGTAATGGCTGAAAAAAGAGCCGCACGGTGAGAGATTGACTTGTCGGGTGGCAGTTGAATCGTGCCCCGGAGGCGTCGTGCCCCCTCTACAGTTCGTTTCATGCTATCGGTTGTTCAACAATCGTTCGGCCAGCCGGGATGCTTCCGTAGAGGGATACTCCTCTACAAGTGTCTCCAGGAGAGCAATGGCATCCCCGCGCCGATCCTCTCGGAGCAGTATCTCCGCTGTACGGTACTGTGCCATGGTCATCCAGTGGGTATACGCTTCGAAAAGAACCTCTACCTGCGAATAGGATTCGCGCGCTTCCGACCATCTTTCCTGCTGCTGCCAGGTTCGACCGACAAGATAGAGAGCTTCCGCCCCCTCTTCCATCGAATTTTCATCAGCCACATCTTGCGCCAGCTCCCGTGCTGCTTCTGCATCCCCCCGCTCGAACGCAATCCGGGCCAACCCTACACGGGCTCCTGCGTGCGACTCGTCCTCCTCGAGGATCACTTCGAACCGCTCGCCGGCATCCTCCAAATTGCCCCGCATCAGGGCAATTTCGGCCAAGCCGACC
>JBNJFK010000178.1:0-4753 GCA_051746765.1 Bacteroidota bacterium | reverse complement strand
GTCATCGGCCCCCAGCTCCAACCCTTCAATTTCGTCCTGTTCGCGGTCACGTGCCGTCAGGAAGATCACGGGTATGTCGCTCATGACCGGATGTGTCCGGATTCGTCGACAGATCTCTTTTCCGTCCACACCGGGAACCATAATGTCGAGCAGTGCAAGATGAATGCTGCTTGCCTCCCGATCGATCCACTCCAATGCGCTGGATCCGTCGTGCGCAACCAACACCCGATATCCGTTCATTTCGAGAAAGTTGGCCATCATTTCGGCCGGTTCCAGCTCATCTTCGACCAGTAATATGGTATGCTTGGGCATGGCTCTCCTTCGTATATCCGGTCACGGATTTCAATATACGAACTCTCCCCCGGAATCCCTGTTCACCGGGAGTTCGTGAGGGATTCGCCTGCAACTTCACACATGAAACCGGTATATTACCCTCTTTTTGAAGCTCAATATTCGGACCGCGATCTGATGGTCAACAAGAAGACACCTTCCCCTGTCGTTTGGATTACCGGCGCCTCTTCAGGCATTGGTGAAGCTCTCGCGTATGAGTACAATCGGCGGGGTGCCCGCCTAATCCTCTCTGCACGTCGCAGGGTGGAGCTCGAACGTGTCCGTGCAGCTTCTCCTTACCCGGAGTCAATCGAATTGCTCCCGCTCGACCTGACCCGACTCGAAACACACGAATCGGTGGCCCGCAAGGCGATCGATATCTACGGACAGATCGATCTGCTCATCAACAATGGCGGGATCAGCCAACGGGGACTTGCCCACGAAACCACGACAGAGGTGGTACGCCAGGTCATGGAGGTAAATTTCTTCGGAACCATTCATTTGACACGCCAATTACTGCCTCACATGATGGAACGACGATCCGGCCACATCGTAGTCATGAGCAGTGTCATGGGAAAGTTCGGGACACGCCTCCGTTCGGCCTATGCAGCGTCCAAACACGCATTGCACGGGTGGTACGACTGTCTCCGCCAGGAAGTGGCCGTACACAATGTGGATGTCACACTGGTCTGTCCGGGTTATGTCCGAACCAATGTAACTTACAATGCCATGAGGGCCGACGGATCCTCACTCAACGAGATGGGCATGGGGCAGATGAACGGCATGGATCCCGAATATTTTGCCAAAACACTGATTCCGAAGCTCGAAAAGCGGAAGCGGGAGATCTATATCGGTGGAAAAGAGGTGTGGGCCGTCCGGGTCAAACGTTGGTTCCCGGGCCTGCTGGACGCGATTCTTCGTCGGGTTCGTGTAACGTAACCGCCATGGATTCAGCCCGGGCCTCGATGTACTCTTCGCTGGTCAATCCATTGATATAGGGGATTCAGAAGAGGGGAAGCCGTATCGACTTCTACCCACCCCGCATCCGATTTCTGCATGACGGATCTCCAGCGCTCCTGCCGAATTCGGGCCTGCCGGCGACTCTCCTTTTTCCAGTAACTCTCTCCCGTATCCATCTGTTCGCCGGTTTCGAGGTCTTCGAACAGAATCTCCTCTTCGTCAAAACGAAACTGAACCTCGCTGGCTCGCTCCAGGATCTGAAAAAAAGTGACCTCGCAATCCATCGCCCGAAACGAACGCACGGTTCGCAAAAACTCTTCCGATTCGGGGTTCTCCCCCAACAGATCGCTTAATACGATCCAGTGACCCACTCGCGGAATCGACGACTGCAATTGGTGAATCAATTCGGGAAGAGACGCCGTTCGAGCTGGTCCTGACCGCGAATTTGTCAAAAGTCGATCCAACCGATTAAAGAGGCGCTGCTCGTGTGCCGGTGTATGGAGGGGCGATATCTGCTCGACGATCTTCTCGTCATAAAGTACCAGACCGACCGCATCTCCCTGCGATAGAAATAATTGCGACAGTACCGCTGAAAGGTGAACAGCCACAAACTCTTTACTCCAGGATTCGCGATACCGAAAGGCCATCGAGGAGCTCATATCCAGAAGGAGACAGACTCGAAGTTGCTGCTCGCCCGTGAATCGACGAACGTAGTAGCGATCTCTTTTTCCGGAAGCTCTCCAGTCGATATGCCGAAGATCATCTCCGGGTTGGTAGGACCTCAGGTCGGACAAATCCAGACTCTGCCCTGTTCGTCGGCTCGAATGGATGCCGGACGGAATACTGTCGACCAGTTGCGCAGCTTTGATACGGAGCGGCGCGATTTGGTTCAGCAGATCGGCATCAAGAGACACGGAGTGCCTCTACTGCTCGTCGGACGAGGAAGGCTCGTCCGGAGTCGGGACACTCTCTTGCTGCGGGATGGCAGATGGAGACTCTCCCGGAAGTTCAACATCGTTCCCTTCAGGAAGTGTTTCGGCCCCCTGTTGCTGAATGGTGCTTCCCGGCGAACCACCGGCATCGATGGCGAAATTTGCCAAAAGGCTCAATGCCAGAAATGCGGTCGCCAGGATTGCGGTCGTCTTGGATAGCAGATCGGCCGTTCGACGGGCTCCCATTCCGGAACTCCCCATCATTCCTGCAGCCAACCCCCCAGACAGTCCCTCTTTCTGTCCCGGCTGAAGCAGAACAACAATGATCAGCAGAAAGCTGATGATCACGATAATGGCCATGATAATTCCGTACAGCATACGTCAAAACTCTTTCTCGATCACCGTTCACACACTGTCCTCAATCGACAGCGACGGGGACACTCCCCCACAGAGACACAAAATTACCCAAAAAGGAGATCTGCTCCAAACCTGACGATGAACAGATATATCCTACCGCGGAAGAGGCTGAATCAACTCTTTTCCGTCACGATTCAGCTCATTTACCGGCGCCCCGACACGATGAACTGTCATCTCTGTGATACCAAGACCCGGAGTGGCAACTCCGTTGCTCGACCCCGGTTTCCACTCCCCTCGAAGCCACGATTCCAGCTTTTCATCCGGAACAACCCACACCATCTCCTCGTCCAGTGGTTGGACAAGTGCATTTGCCGATTGGTGAATCGGAAGAACGCCCGTCGATTCGTCCTCATTCGGTGACTGAAAAAGCACCCCTCCAACCAGGAAAAAATCATCACGCTGGGGGCAGATATAAAACGGGTACTCGGCCCGCTCACCCCCCGACTTCCAGAGATAGAATCCGGATATCGGCAATATGACAGGTCGGACCGGAGCATCTGCTGTTGACTTCGGAAGTCTCTCGATCGATACAGATCTCTGATTGCTGCTCGGATGCTGCCAGGAAACACGTTCGAACGTCCGGCCTTCTTCATTCTCCCCTATCACCAGAAGAGCTCCCGGGGGCGCCAGATTGTATGCCGGAATACAGAGAGATGCGGGTGGAGCCTCTCCCCCCAATCGGGAAGCGAGTTCCCCGGATGTACAATGAATCGCTACACGTTCTGTCATGATTTCTGGTGATTGATGCGATCTTCGATTGAATCCAATGCATGGGTAGACCAACGGGGAGGAACCCGTTGCACACCCTCTTCATATTACGAACAAAGTGAGGAAATGTTCCATCAACTGGCTCAAAATGATGTTTCCTTTTTTCCTATATTCCATTTTTGGCCCTATACCGGGATGGATCCATTCTCAGACGTCCAGCCGTCATTCGACAGAGAGGTCCATTCGGTGGAACCTGCACTACGCACGGTCGACTGTATTCATCTTTATTCGTGTTGTGCAGACGGGCATTGATCTGGAATATTGAATTTGAAGGAGCCCGGAGGAGTCAGGCTCCGCGAAAAAACTTTTTGAGGTAGAACCACATTGTCATTCAGCCAACTTCGTATTGGATCCGACCTTTTACAATCATACAAAAAGAATCACATTGGCGAACCCACAACTCTTCAAAAACGGCTTATCCAGGCCATTCGGGAGGGTGGTGACGTTCTTGTTTACGACCCGAGCGGCACAGAATCCGAAATCGGATATCTGACCAGTCTGCTTGATTATCTCGCCAAGCAGGAACGAAAACAGGGAACTCGGGCGGTCATCATCTCTCCCGATCCGGATCGTCTGGCCCACCTGAACCGTTGGATATTGATGATTTCCGAGCACCTCGGTGTTACGACCGCGGTCGTGGACCCTGCATCGGAGAAGTCTCAGATTCGAAACAAGATTGCCGCCGGACCGTCCATCATTCTGGCCACGCCCACAGAACTTGCCAAATGGATGGAAGAAAACCGCATGATCCTTCGGGATGCTTCGTGGTACATTTTGGATCAGGTGTCCAATGTGGAAGACTGGCGAGCCGTCGATGTGATCAGTCAGCGCATTATCGGGAACCAGCAGCGAATTGCAGCGCTGACAGTCGAAGAGGAGGAGGCGACCGAACCCCTCAATAAACTTCTGCGTGAACCCATTGTTGTTCATCCTCCCACTCCTTCCCGACAGAAGGAGACCCGAAAAAGTGAACCCGAACCGGTGACAACACCTGTTTCAGAAAAAACAGACTCCTTGCCGGATCCGGAACAGATCACCCTCTCCGGGCAGCTTACACAGTACTACATTCAGACTCCACCGAGAATGAAAATCTCGACCCTGTTGGCCCGTCTGGAAGAAGATACCCGGAGAACTATCATCTTTACTTCGTCCCAGAGAACTGCTGATCGGCTCTACCGGATTCTGCGCAAAAACAACCATCGGGCCGTGAGCCTGGGCCCGTCTCTTGAAGAGGAGACCCGAAATGAGCGATTGAATCGGTTTGCAACCGGAGATGTTCCGTTTTTGATCGCTGGAGATACTACAGCGGCCGACTGTGCACTGGCAGACATTGAACAGGTGATCAA
>JBNJFK010000177.1:0-4824 GCA_051746765.1 Bacteroidota bacterium | reverse complement strand
CCTCGCGTGGCTTACCATGCATCCGCTGCCCAGTGAAACGACCGATGAATCGAAGGTCACTATGGTAGAAAAACGAGCCGATCGAGGTGAGAAGGTCCGCTTCAACCTGCCGGACGGAACGCAAGTCCATTTAAATAGCGACAGTCGCCTCCGATTCGAGAGTTCGTTTGGAGATTCGGTACGGGAAGTGCACTTGGAAGGCGAAGGATATTTCGTGGTTGCCCGGGACGAAGAGAAGCCATTCTTGGTATACGCCAATGAAGTCCGTACCCGGGTTTTGGGAACCTCATTCAATATTCGAGCCTACCGGGAACAGGAACGTGCCTCTGTCGCCGTCACACACGGACGAGTCTCCGTGGTGGAAAAGCATGACAATGCGGAACCGGAAGATGTCGATCCGATGATTCTGGAAGCGGGTCAGTGGGCAGACTACAGTGTATCAGATGACCGAATGATCCGCGGAGAGGGAGATTTGAGTGAATGGGTTGCCTGGAATGAAGGGGTCCTTCTCTATTATGACAAGAAACTGGCCGATGTGGCCGAAGAGCTTGAGCGTTGGTACGGTGTCACCATCCAGTTCGAAGAGCCGTCACTTGGTGACTGTGTTGTTCGGGGGGAACACCGCAACGAGGTGCTCGAGAACGTACTCAATGCCATTGGGTATGCATTTGATATCGATTACCGGATCGAGGGACGACACGTCACACTGACCGGGGAAGGCTGTGAAACACAAAACCGATAGACCATCGAATAGACAGAGACAATCAACAGGATCAGTAACCAATCAGATAGCCATGATAGACGTAAAGAAGTGTGGATCCCGTATCGGCAGGCTGGCAGCGCTGTTGTCAGTTGTGTTGGTGATGGGTGTCACCTCGGTCCAGGCCCAGCAGGAAGAGAACATCTTGGTCGCCCGTTCGGACATGAGTGTGCAGAGTATGCATGACATTCTCGTTAACGTACAGGTGGAAAAGGCATCCCTTGCAGAGGTATTCGAGACTCTGGAAAAGCAGGCCAATCTCCGCTTCCTTTACAACAAAGAGCTTATTGAGGCGAGTGACTACCAGCTCTCATTGGGTGAATCCCAAGCGACCGTCGCAACCGTTCTCGAACAGATTGGTTGGGAGACCGGTCTCGGATTTCGACAGATCAACCGGATCATCTCTGTCAATGCAGAGCAGATGCGTACACCGCCCGGTGACGTTGATGATCTGATTCAGGAGACGGTGGTCGGGAGGGTTGTTGACGCAGACAGTGGAGATCCCCTGCCGGGCGTGAACATCATCGTCATGGGTTCCGAGGAAGCTACCGGTTCCGTGATTGGGGCTCAATCGGATCTGGAAGGGAACTACTCTGTTGAAGTCCCCGAAGGGTTGGAAACGCTTGCGTTTACCTACATTGGGTATCAGCGATTGGAAGTCCCGATTCAGGGTCGTAATGAAATCAACGTCCAGTTGGCACAGGATGTAGAGCTTCTCGAGGATGTGGTTGTCGTCGGGTATGGGACGCAGCGACGTGCCAATCTGACCGGCTCGTTGGAGACGATCAGTGGCGCCGATATTTCCAGCCGGCCGGCACCCCAGACGGGTCAGCTGCTCCAGGGACATTCCCCGAGTATGCTGGTATCGATGAGTGCACGTGGTGGCGAACCGGGCGCCGATCAAAACTTCTCCCTTCGTGGAGTCGGATCCATCTCAGGTGACAACTCGCCACTGGTTCTTGTAGACGGGATCGAGATGGATATGAATCTTGTTGATCCGTCGACCATCGAGGATATAACCATTTTGAAGGATGCGTCGGCATCTGCTGTGTATGGTTCGCGAGCGGCGTTTGGTGTGATTCTGATTCAGACGAAACAGGGGGGAAATCGCCCCGCCCGTGTGACCTACAACAACATCACATCGGCCAATGTCCCCTATTATGTTCCGTCCATGCTGGACTCCTATACGTATGCGACGGTCTTTAACCAGGCACAGGGCAATGCCGGTCTGGGCCACATTTTCGGTCCGGACCAGGTGGATCGAATCAAGGGATACATGGATGGGACATATGACTCTCCGTACGATCCGAACCAACCGCCGTTCAATCACTGGCGGGGTCGATGGGACGGAAACGATA
The DNA here is from genome assembly GCA_051746765.1 of Bacteroidota bacterium. GTDB lineage: Bacteria > Bacteroidota > Rhodothermia > Balneolales > Balneolaceae > JBBEBE01. The sequence goes on along the minus strand of JBNJFK010000177.1, from coordinate 2,706 downwards.
ACGTGAACTGGCCTCAGGAGTTCTTTACTGATTACTCTATTCAGCAGAAGCATACCGTCAACATTGATGGCGGCAACGAGACCACCCAGTATTACACAAGCGTCGGATTTCAGGATCAACCTGGAATCCTCAACTGGGGGAATGACAGCTACAAGCGGTACAACCTGATCGGGAATGTGACCACACAGGCGACTGACTGGGCCAAGTTTGACTTCTCTGCGCGGTATACCAATACGGAGACTGATCGGGCCAACGGTGGTGTCTGGGGAGACCGGAGCGGGTACTGGATGCACATCAACATCATGTGGCCGACTACACCGTACCAGAATCTGGACGGCTCTTTCGGAAACCCGATTGTTGTCGCTCTTCGGGACGGTGGACGCATTGTCCGCGATCAGAGCAACTCGCGATTCACACTCGGAACCGAACTGGAGCCGATCGACGGCTGGACGACCAACATCCGGTACAACTACACGAATCGGACCGGATCCACAGTCAACGAAATGTATCCGGTTACAACACAGATTCCGAACGGCACGACCGGGAATATCGGATTTCCGCAAAATTCGATTTATCAGCAGCTCCGAACCGGTCACTACTCGGTATTGACTGCCTATACCCAATATGAGCAGGAGATCGAGGAACACTACTTCTCTGCCATGGGCGGATTCGAGCGGGATTACGACTACAACCGCTGGGTCAGCGGCGAAGCCGGGGATGTCATATCCATGGACGTGCCGGCATTCAGTACAGCTCTCGGTAATACCGAGATAGACGATACGATTAACCATTGGGCAACCCAGGGTTTCTTCGGTCGCTTGAACTACAATTACGACGAGCGTTACATGGTCGAAGTGAGCGCCCGGTACGACGGATCTTCCCGATTCGAGGAGGGACAGCGATGGGGACTCTTCCCCTCCGCGTCGGTGGGGTACAACATCTCTCGGGAAGAGTTCTGGGAGCCGATCAAACCTTACGTGAATATGTTGCGGTTGAGAGCATCCTACGGTTCTCTCGGGAATCAATCCCTTCGCCCACCGTCGATCGCCTATTCGGGGCAATCCTATACCGAGGTTCACGACCCGAATGCGGCCAATTACCTCTATCTGGAGGAGATTCCGGTTTCTCAGCAGCTCGGTCGCATCATGGACGGAACGCGTCCGTTCTATGCAGACATTCCAGCCATCCGGTCCGAGTACCTGACCTGGGAGACGGTGACGACAACCAACCTGGGATTCGAACTTTCCACACTGGATGATCGGTTATTGGTCGAGTTTGATTGGTACAATCGGATTACGGATGACATGATGGGGCCTTCGATCGAACTACCGTCTTTGCTTGGAGCATCGGCACCAAGGGCCAACAACGCCAAGTTGGAGACGAAAGGATTCGAGCTCTCTGTTGCATGGCGAGACATGATTGGTGAAGTGTTCTACAACGCCCGATTGAGTCTTGGAGACAGCAAAACCACCATCCTGGAATATGTGAACGAGACCGGGAATGTTCATACATGGTACGCCGACAAACAGTACGGTGATGTCTGGGGCTTGACGACCGGTCAAATCATGCAGGATGCATCGGATGTGAACGAGATGGCCGATCAATCATACTATCACAACAACTGGGGTCCGGGCGACATTATGTACCGGGATCTGGATGGTGATGGTGTCATCGATCCGGGCAATTCGACGCTGGAGGATCATGGAGATCTTTCCATTATCACCAATACCAGTCCCCGGTATCAGATCAGCTTCACGGGTGAGATGAACTGGAGAAGTTGGGATTTCTCCATGTTCTGGCAGGGGATTCTGGATCAGCCGTTCATTCCCCAGTCCGGTTCCGAGTTCTATTGGGGCCACACGAACAGTCCGGCATCGGCCATATTCCTCGAAGATTCTCACCATCTCGACTACTGGCGTCCGTCCGATGAGACCAATTTCCTCGGATCGAATACGGATGCCTACCTTCCGAAACCCTATTTCGGAAGCGAGCGGAACAAAAACATGCAGACACAAACTCGATTCATCGAGAATGCACGTTACTTCCGCCTCAAAAACCTTCAATTGGGCTATACCCTGCCGAGCAGTGTGACCGATCGAACACCGCTGGAGAATCTTCGGATTTTCTTCTCCGGAGAAAATCTGCTGACGATCCAGTCGCTGCCCAAGGCATTCGAGCCGGAGGGAATGATCGCATCCAATGCCATGATGCGTACCTATCCGATCAGCCGGATGCTCTCGCTCGGATTGAGCGTCACGTTTTGACAACAGCCTAATTAAACGAGATTGATCATGTATAGATTAAAAACGGTACTTCTTTTGGTCGGTTTGCTGGCCATTCTTGCCTCGTGCGAGGATGACTGGCTTGCCGTAGAGCCACTGGATCAGGTGACGGAAGCCTCCTTCTTTACCGATCCGGAGCACTTCACCACCTACGCAAACCGGTTTTATCCATCCACAGGGGGAACCTCTTCCTGGGGGGATGCGCATACCGACATTCTGGTCTACGCCACTACGGCACCGAGTCGTTTGGCCGGGGACATCACGATCAACAGCGGCCCGGGCTACGGCTATGCCAATGTCCGTCGAGCAAACAATCTGGTCGAGCCGGTGGAGTCATGGGAGGGAGATATTGCCGACATCGAACAGGAAGCCGGGGAAGCCTACTACTTCCGGGCTTTTTTCCACTGGCAGTTGGTCCAGAATT
>JBNJFK010000176.1:0-4842 GCA_051746765.1 Bacteroidota bacterium | reverse complement strand
CATCATGGTCCAGATCGAGAAGTGTTTTTTCCTTGAAAAGCTTCTGAATCTGGTCCCTCACTTTCTTGTAATCGTGATGAATGGGACAGGGGTGTTGGTCATCACATTTCTTGAATCCCATTCCGCAATTCGTAAACATATCCAGTCCATCGATCGCTTCGATGATCTGAATAAGCGTGATTTCATCGGCCGGGCGACTCAGACGAAATCCGCCGGTCGGTCCTTTCATCGATACCAGTAGTTTGGCCTTTACCAGAAGCTGCAACACTTTACTCAAAAAATGTTTCGGGATCTCCTGGCTTTCCGAAATCCGGGTTAACTCGATATTCTTTCCTTCATCGGTATGATGTGCGATATACAACATGGCCTGGAGGCCGTAATGACAGGATGTTGAAAACATTTTCCCTCAAGGAACTAGGTTGATTTTATGTGCCGAAAGATAAAAAACTGACATTGTAAACAATATCTGCCCGAAACACGAAATATACGAATCCATACTGCATGTCCGCCGGACCGGGTTCACCGATTCTGCACCTATAATTTTGAACGCAACAGATCCCGCACCAGATCCCCGATCTCTTTGCATTGACGCACTTTCATGACATCCTCACAGTAGACGATTTCGCTGTCCCCCTCATTCATAACATCTGTACAGGAACATTGAATAGTGGAAAAATCAATCTGTCGAATCTGTGGGTTGTGCCTTCCGCAGTAGTCAATGAGTTCGTCGAGCGTCTGACTCTCTTTCGGCGTATCGTTGTTCTCGAGTGCATAGAGGGTGTAGAGCCCGGTCATGTATTGATGCAGTGCCCTCCGTGCAAACGTGCAGGCCGAATATCTCACCACGTCGGATGACGGGCGATTCAGCTCTTCGCCGGCTCTGAATTGATCAGCTTCGGCTTGCTCAAAAAGTGATTTTACTTTCTCGCCATCCATAGTGTTGAGGGTTAAGAGTTGGTCTTTTTTGGTTCGTCCATCACATCGGTTTCAATTTCATCCACCAAACATTACGATTGAATTTCTTGCGAACTCGATCAGGGGAGTAAAGTAGATGCCGAACAGGAGTACCGGGATCAGCAACAAGAGCAACGTCACATACGTCCCCGTACTCAGGGTCAGACGTTCGGCCCCCTCCGCAGGTGCATGGAAGTAGATATTCCGAACGATTCGTACATAGTAGAATAGTGAGACAATGGTCGTTAATCCGGCAATGAACACGAGCCAATACAAGCCTGCGTGAACCGTCGCGCCAAAGATGTAGAGCTTGGCGATAAAACCCGCGGTAGGAGGAAAACCCGTCAAAGCGATTAAAAAGATCGTCATGGCCACGGCAAGAAACGGTGCGCGCCGGCCAAGTCCTTTGTACTCTCGAATCGATTCCGTACCCACCTGATTTGAGACCAGCAGAACGACATAAAATGCCCCCAAATTCATGAAAAGATAGATCAGGAGGTAGATCATCATGGACGTGATCCCCTCTTCTGAAAGAATCACTAACCCCATCAAGATATACCCGGCATGTGCGATGCTCGAATAGGCCAACAGACGCTTGATATTGTCCTGCCTGAGAGCTGTCAGATTCCCTACCACCATGGCCAGAGCCGATAAAACGGCCAGCATGATCGGCCAATTGATTCCTTCGATCACATTCCACGTCCCGGTTTCCGATATGCCGGACGAGTCCATAAAGGAGACCTTGAAAAATCGGATCAGCAATCCGAACGCGGCAATTTTGGATGCGACCGCCAGAAAGGCGGCAATGGTGATGGGGGCTCCTTCATAGACATCCGGTGCCCAAAAGTGAAAGGGAACTACTGCAATTTTGAACCCGAGTCCGACGGTAATCATCAAAATGGAAACATTCAGGATCATCGGCTGTATCGTACCGGCCAATAGAACCTCGTTGATCTCGTGAATATTGACCGTTCCCGTTGCCCCGAACAGAAGCGACAGTCCGTAGAGCATCACCCCCGATGAGACCGCTCCATAGATGATATACTTCATGGACGCTTCGGCCGATCGTTTGGATTCCTTCGTGAATCCCACCAATACATAGGAACTCAAACTGGTGAGCTCGAACCCGAGGTACATGATCAGCAGATTGGTCGATCCCACCATCAAAAACATTCCGATCATCATTCCCGTGATCAGCATGTAGTACTCACCAATTCTTTCCATATAGTGGTCCAACTCGCGGCTGTTCATCGAAAATGAAGTGACAAACAGAGCCGCGAGAACCAGCAGCGCGCCATTTTAAAGAAGAGAGCAAACGGATCTGCGGAAATCATGCCAAAGAAGAGAAGCTCGTTCTGACCGGTTTGCATCAGGAGAAACAAGCCCGTAACCGTCAGTCCCCCGACGAGAATCCATCCGGTCGTATGATCTTTTTTCCTGATCAGCAGATCTGCAATGATAATCAGACAAAGAGTCACCACGAGTGTGATCTCCGGATAAACATGTCGAATGCTGTATAACGTATGTTCAACCATAATCGAAAGTAGCTCTACGTTGGTTCACAATCGTCGGACAGACGAGACTGTCCGGTTTAACCGCTACAACTAATTCGCACCATTTGTTACAAATTCGACCAGATGACTCAGGGATGTATTCATCAACTCGATCGCGACAGACGGATAGACACCCAGGAGCAGGATCAGAATGATCAGAGGCAGGAATGCCAACATCTCCCGGGGGGTCAGATCCTTAAGTGAGAGAACCTCCTCAGAGCCCTTTCCAAGAAAAACACGCTGAATCGCCCACAGGACATACCCGGCCGTGATGATGATTCCAAATACCGAGACTATGGCGATCCATCGGAAGGCTTCAAAGGCACCGAGGAACGAGAACAACTCACTGACAAACCCGTTCAGTCCGGGCAGACCCAATGCAGCAAACAGCCCGATCATGGCAACCCCCGTATATCGGGGCATCTGGTTGGCAATCCCGCCAAAATCATTGAGACCGCGTTTGTGGGTTCGGTCATAGAGCACCCCGACTGCCAGAAAGAGGACGGCCGTGATAATCCCGTGATTGAACATTTGCAATACACCCCCAACCATTCCCTGCGTGTTGAGTGCAGCGATCCCGAGAACCACGATCCCCATGTGGCTTACCGATGAGTATGCGATCAGTTTTTTGAAGTCGTCCTGCGCCATCGCACAGAACGCTCCGTAGATGATACTGATCATGGCCAGGACTGCCATCAGAATCATGAAGTAGCTTGTCCCGTCCGGGAAAATCGGGAAACTGATTCGGAGAAGGCCATAGGTCCCGAGCTTCAAGAGAACCCCTGCCAGAATGACACTGATGGGTGTTGGCGCCTCTACGTGTGCATCCGGCAACCAGGTGTGAAACGGAACCAGGGGGATTTTGATCGCGAAACTGATGAACAGTGCCAGCCAGGCTACATACCTCCAGGTCGTATCCACTCCCGACAATATGGATCCGTCCACATAGTTGTCGGGGTTCATCATGTGAAGGAGATTGAAGGTGTGAACCGATTCGCCGGTCACCGGATCGACGTAGGCTACACTAAAATAGAGAGCCAGCATGACCAACAGCATCAACACGCCACCGGCAAAGGTGTAGAGGAAGAATTTGATGGCGGCATACTCTCGCCGGGGACCGCCCCACAATCCGATCAGGAAATACATGGGGAGCAGCATCACTTCCCAGAAGATGAAAAAGAGGAAGAAGTCGAGAGATACGAATACACCCATCATCCCGGTAACCAGAAGCATATAGAGAGCAAAATAGCCCTTCGTCATCTTTTCAATATTCCAGGAGGAGATGACGCCAACCAGAGAGATCAATGCGGCAAGCAAGACCATTAACACACTTAGCCCGTCAATTCCGAGAAAGTAGGTGATTTCGATTTTCCCCACCCAGGGCACGGATTCCACCGTGATCCAATTCATCATCTCGACAAACTGAAACTGGCTCGCATCATTGATACCCGTCATTGAACGGTCGAACGTCCAAAAGATCAGCCCCGCCAGCAGGACCTGGATACCGGTCACGGCAGCCGCCGTTCCTCGTATGGCATTTCGGTTCCGGTCCGGGAGCAACAGTATAATGACCAATCCAAGGATCGGTAGAAAAACGATCCAGGTTAAAATGCCGATGCCAAGCAGTTGAAAGTCCATATCGATCCGATCTGTTACGAGTTATTCATCCGTTCGGTTATTCGCTCACAATCCCATGAACAGCAACGCAAGCATGAGAAAACTGACGATCACGTATGTCAAATAGGTTTGTACTCTTCCGGTCTGCACCTGCCCGAACAGATTCCCTGCAATGCCCACCCCTCTGGCCGTCAGATTGACCAATCCATCCACCACTCTCTCGTCGAACCAGCGATGAATCGTGGACAGCTTTCGGGTCACGACCGCGGTTCCGTTTACGGCTGCATCGATGACGTTCGCATCGAACCATCGCAATCCATGCGAGATCCGGAGCGCGCCGGCCAGAAACACCTTGTTGTAGGCTTCATCGAAGTACCACTTGTTCAACGATCCCCGGTAAAGAGCCCCCATCAACCGGGCCATCTTGTCCGGACTCACTTTTTTCCACTGATAGGCGGCCAATGCAAACAGTACGCCACCGGCGGCAATCACGATGGAGAGTATCATCGCCGTCCCATGTACTCCATGTACCGCATCATAGAGAAGGGACGCTCCTGCGGGTTGAAGCATGTCCGGAACGATGCTGATGGGTCGTACGACGGCGGAATAGAACCAACCGGACGAAGCGCCGAATGGATCAAAGCTGTAGAAAACGAAGAGGGAGAGCGAGGCCAGGACCAGCAGCGAGATTGTCATCAGCTTCGGCGACTCATGCACC
>JBNJFK010000175.1:0-4844 GCA_051746765.1 Bacteroidota bacterium | reverse complement strand
AGGCTCACACAACGATCTGCTGATTCCTTCATCCTGTAAAAGAACACCATCACTTCCGTGACAGATCCCAATGATAAACGTTGCTGCATCGAAATGCAATGTATTTATCACAGTAAATCAATCTTTCTCAAGGAGTTGAAGCAAACATACCGATCCCTCGTTGAGCGATCTTGCTTGCTTCATCTGGCGATTTTGCTGCGGAAGAAACTCCCTGGAGCAGCCACCGCCTTTCGTCCCGTTGAAAGGAAAAACAAGGTAAGGCAAGGACCCTATTCAAGTCAATAGCCAAACCAAAAAAAGATCGGTTATTTTGCTTCGGCCGCCTGAGTCTCTTCTTTGAATGCATCAAAGACCATGACCAGATCCTGGGCCACCTCTTCACTGGTTCGACCTTCGATCCGGTGCCTCGGAATCATCGCCTTGATCTCGCCATCTACAAAGAATGCAAACGCCGGCGAGGATGGCGGATACTCACTGAAGTATCCGCGCGCCTGTTCGGTTGCCTCTTTGTCCTGACCGGCAAAGACAGTATAAAGATGATTCGGAGCCTGTTCGGTTTTTTCAAGTGCGATCTTCAATCCCGGTCGCGCATTCCCGGCAGCGCAACCACACACGGAATTAATGACCAGCAACATGGTTCCCGGGGTTGGAGACTTGAAAACCGCATCGACTTCTTCGACTGTTTTCAGCTCTTCGACTCCCAGGTCGGTCAATTCTGTTCGCATCCAGGATGTGTCTGGTCCGACACCAAATCCAAATTGCATAACGTTACCTCGTACTCGTTTTGTTTTGCAGGAAAGATACGGGATTTCCCGCTCTCTGTGAATATCCCGTCCCATCTCTCCAAAAAAGAAGGGAGGGCCCTCCATAAGGAGCGCCCTCCATCTGCATTTCGTTTTTGATCGTACCGGGTCCCTTCCCGGCTACCGGCCGTTTCCCGGCAGATCAGGCATTGCTGAAGTTCTCGCCTGCTTTCTCCCAGTTCACGATATTCCAGAAGGCACTAATGTAGTCCGGACGCCGATTCTGATAGTTTAGATAGTAGGCATGCTCCCAGACGTCCAGTCCGAGAATCGGAGTAAGACCCTCCATATACGGACTGTCCTGGTTCGGTGTGGACGTCACAACCAACTCACCTGATTTGTTTTTGCAGAGCCACGCCCAGCCACTGCCGAAGCGAGTCGCCGCTGCATTTGCAAACTCCTCTTTGAATTTGTCGACGCTGCCAAATGCGCTGTCAATCGCTTTGGCCAGTTCTCCGGACGGATTCCCGCCTCCATTTGGAGAGAGAATTTCCCAAAAGAGGTTGTGGTTGGCATATCCACCACCGTTGTTGATCACCGCCTGACGCTTCGATTCGGGAAGCTCGTCTACACGCTGCAAAACCTCTTCGACCGGAAGCTTTGCAAACTCGTGCCCTTCCAGTGCAGCATTGAGCTTGTTGGTATAACCTTGGTGGTGTTTCGTGTGGTGGATGGTCATGGTCCGCTCGTCAATGTGCGGCTCAAGTGCATCGTAGTCGTAGGGTAGTTTCGGAAGTTCGTAAGCCATAATCTCGATTGATTCGATTCGTGTTGTTGTTCCTGTTCAAAAAAATCTGTTCAAACGCATTCGGCGTCGATGATTTACTCACCGACCTGTAATACCCAACAATATCTATAACGAAACGTTCCGGTTCTTTCTAAAAGTTTCCCGGACAACGAGAATCTCTTCCGTGGAGGCTACACGTCGTGGATCGACATCAAAAACCCGTCATCGTCCCGATCGGGCGACTCCGGCAGCGGACTCCCCTCCCCGTCTGCAATCCGCTCGGCGGCGTGTGCAAGTGTCAGAAGTTGAAGAATTTCGACCTCTTCTATCTCGTTCCGTCGGTATTCCTCTTTGGTCTCCCGATAGAGATCCATCCAGTGTTCTCCCGAATTTGACAGAAGATCCAGCCGATGCCGCAATCCCCGACGAGTCCCGGGATGTTGAAAGATTTTTTGACCATTCAGGTTCATCAACACCCGTTCGGGGTGACACTGAAACAACCGCTCCTTCAGTCCAGACTGACTCTCGGCCCACTCGCGAATACGGCGAACGCCTGGTACAAGTGCCCAGGTTGCAACGGAGAGCTCCCGGCCCACCTGTTCAAGGTAGAGCATGTTCGCCTCTGCAAAACTGGGAGCCGTCAACAACAGTTGTACCGGAGGAGGCACCACCCACTGTCCGTCCGAGTCGTCAAGCAAGACCCGCAACTCCAGATCGCACGGCCGCCAGATCTTCAACTCTTCCAGTCCGAGTGGCAGATTGGTCACCCAAACGGTCCCATCCCCTGCCGACTCGGCCGCCAGTTCGTCCGCTTGCAAGATGGTGACTGATGTCTCTCCACTCCGAAGTCGTGCCCACCCGCCACTGCTGGGAATCAGTGCTCCATATGTCCATTGGTCCCGATTCAGCTCTCCTCCTGGATCGCACGTCGCCGAAGCTGAATGTGCAGTTCTTTAAGCTGCTTCTCTTCGACCCGACCCGGACTGTTGTCCATCGGGTTCTGAGCCTTCTGATTCTTGGGAAAAGCGATCACATCTCTCAAACTCCGGACACCGGCCATGATCATGATCATACGGTCAAATCCGAAGGCGATCCCGCCGTGTGGAGGCGGTCCGTAACGGAAGGCATCCAACAGAAAACCGAATTTCTCTCGCGCCTCCTCGTCACCGATACCGAGGATCCGAAACACTCGCTCCTGAAGTCCCTGGTCATGGATCCGGATCGATCCGCCCCCCAGTTCATTCCCGTCCAGAACCAGATCGTACGCACGTGCACGGACAGACGCCGGATCCTCTTCCAACTTGTCGAGATCTTCTTCCACCGGGGATGTAAACGGATGGTGAAGGGCATGGTATCGACGTGTCTCCTCGTCCCATTCGACGAGAGGAAACGATGTAACCCAGAGAAACTCGGGCTTCGAGTGGTCAATCAGATCATAGCGCTCACCCATCATGAGTCGCAGCGTGCCCATCTGCCGATAAACTTCGGGTGAGGGGCCGGCCAGTATCAGTACAAGGTCGCCCTCACTGGCTCCCGCACGCTTGAACATCTCCTCTACATGATGTTCTTCCAGGAATTTGCCAACGCTGCAATTGAGCGTTCCATCTCCCGATTTGATGTAGATCATGCCACCGGCACCGGTTCGCTGTTTGACCTCTTCGGTCAACCGGTCAATCACACCGCGCCCCATGTCTCCCTGTCCTGGGACCGTAATGCCGAGTACCGCTCCTCCTGCTTCGAGTGTGGAGGTGAAAATCTTGAATCCACAATCGGCCAGAATATCAGACAGATTGGAGATCTCCATGTCGAACCGGATGTCAGGCTTGTCAGAACCGAATCGCTCCATCGCTTCCTGATACGGGATCCGGGGAAATGGAAGAGAGAGTTCAACATCCAGGTGCTCTTTCCAGATCCGAGCCATCAGACGCTCGTGCATGTCGTAAATCTGCTCTTCGTCCACAAACGAGAGCTCGACATCGATCTGAGTGAATTCCGGCTGGCGGTCGGCGCGCAGATCCTCGTCGCGAAAACATTTCACAATCTGGAAATAGCGATCCATCCCGGAGACCATCAGAAGTTGTTTGTAGGTCTGGGGGCTTTGCGGGAGCGCAAAAAAGCGGCCCGGATTCACCCGGCTCGGAACCAGATAGTCCCGCGCTCCCTCCGGTGTACTACGCATTAATACCGGTGTTTCGATCTCGAGAAACTTCTCCTCCTGATAGAAATTCCGGACCGTCTGTGCCACTTCAGAACGCAAAACAAGATTCTTCTGCATCTCCGGCCGACGAAGATCAAGGTATCGGTACTTCAACCGAACATCCTCATTGGTTTCAATCCCGTCCCGAATTTCGAACGGCGGGGTCTCTGCACGGGACCAGATCTTGAGCTCCCGCCCGCGAACTTCGATATAACCGGTTCCGATCGACGGATTTACATTTTCCGAATCCCGCTCGGTCACCACACCACGAACAGAGATGGCGAATTCGGACCGGAGCTGCTCGGCCTGATTGTGCAGGTCCGGGAGCGTCTGATCAAATACAATCTGAGTCACTCCGTACCGATCCCGAAGATCGACGAAAATAACTCCGCCCAAATCTCTTCGTACATCTACCCAACCATTCAGGGTCACTTCTGTCCCCTCCTGATCCCGATTCAACTCTCCGCATGTATGGGTTCTCGTCCAGCTCATTCCGTCGTTCGACTTCAAAAGGTTCCGGTTCTGCCCACCCGCCATTGTCAGGGGGCGCAAGACCGGTAAAAATAGGGAATCCACAAACCATTCGCTTGTCCATTGAATCCACACCTTTTTCGTATCTTGACACCCCGTACAGCTGTGGCACAGAGCCTGTCGTTTACGGAGTTTGTATGGACGAATTCGAGCTCTACAGACGCCCATCGACACGCAACCCACAACTGCAAAAGAGAATACACCTGTTGTGAAGCGATGATTCTACTGGTTCGACATTGAACAATCGTTTCAGTCGTGGGTACTCGCCTATCGATCCCGGGTTGAACCGACCCGGACCGGCGATGCTGCTCCTCTCTACATTCTGGATGGAAACTCCAAAATCGAGGGACGGGAGGCGATTCTCTCCTGGCTACGGGAACTGGAACGAGAGCTCAATATCCAGCGTTCGGTCAGTGGCGATGGATGCTATCTGGATCCGGAAACAGGAGAGACCTGTTGACCGAACCTGCCGAGTGAAATTTGTGCTATGGAGATCGGAATCTACACGTTTGTCGAGAATACCCCGATTCACGGGGAGGGAAAAGCCCTCTCCCCCGACGTTCGGATTGCCCATCTGATGGAAGAG
>JBNJFK010000174.1:0-4880 GCA_051746765.1 Bacteroidota bacterium | reverse complement strand
GCCGAATAACGATCCTAATCGGCTCAACTTTCCATGTATTTTGAGCCGATTAGGATCGTTATTCGGCTCAACTTTCATTAAGCCACCGATCAATCTTTTCCCGCAGGTGAGGCGGAGCAACGACGCGTCTGCATCGACAACAGATCGTCATCTTTACCTGGAAGTGGCTTCGATACTCTCTTTGGAGCTCCGGGTCGTGACGCATCCGTTCAAAAAAAGCACGGTGGATGTTGGATGGAACCTCCCCATCGACAATGTCGGGAATAAGCTCACGTGCACGTTGTCGATCCAGTTTGTACATGGCTGCAATGCGTTTTCACATCTCTCGTCAAACTTCGTTTTGAAGTATCGGCAGGTGGTGGGTGCACTGTGCCCCCGGGTTCATTGTTGGCTACGAGCTATAACAGATCCCGAACCGCTTCGGTTCCGCCGAATCGGTTCCATGGAGCCTTGTCAGGAAGAGGAGCTACAAACCGGAGTCGTTCCTTCTGTGTCGGGTGGTCAAGGGAAAATGATCCACTCAGCAAGGCGGGTGCCGGAAGCGAGGTCTTTGGACCTCCGTATTTGCGATCCCCCAATAGCGGGTATCCCATATGAGCAAACTGAACCCGTATCTGATGGGACCGGCCAGTGATCAATTCGACGTGGACCAGGGAGGCCGATCGGTCCGACGTTGTGGCGAGATTGCGGAACCGGAGCCGGGACTCTTTACTCCCTTTTCCGGGTGTCTGTACGACACGGGATGTATTGCTTCCCGGTTCTTTCTTCAAGTGATGGGACCACTCACCGGCGGGGTCTGGAACTCCACTGCAGACCAGCAGGTACGATTTTTCCACAGTTCGTTGTCGGATCTGTTCCGAGATCCTGGAAGCCGCCTTGGAGGTTTTGGCCAGGACCATGACGCCGGAGACAGGCCTGTCCAGCCGGTGAACCAGTCCCATCCAGGCACGTCCCGGTTTTTGATCCCGTTTTTCGATCCAGGCCTTGGCGAGTGAAAGAATGTCGGGAGCGCCCGTGTGATCCTCCTGGGAGAGCAGGCCTGCCGGCTTGATGACGACCAGAAGATGATTGTCCTCGTAGATGACGGGAATGGGAGGAGTTCCGGGAATTTCGGATCGGGTCCAGGGATCGTCGGGACGGGCCATGGTCTGCGCTCTTCTTTTTGCTATTTTGAGTTCAACGGCCGGTCGGAGCAACGATTTGTCCAACCGGAAGCGAAGATAGCAGTTTGATTGTCAATCCGCAGAGTGGCGCTGTCCGTGCGGAGCAGAGGAGATGGATGGAGACTTCACTGACACTTGAAGAGAAAGTTGCCCAGTTGCCACGCTCCCCCGGCGTCTATCAGTTCAAGGATAGCGACGGGAATGTCCTCTACGTGGGGAAGGCGAAGGCGCTGAGAAACCGGGTTCGATCCTACCTTCAGGACGCCTCCCGACTGGATGCGCGAATACGACTGATGATCTCGAAAGCGGAGGACCTGGAAGTGATCCTCACCGATTCGGAATCGGAAGCGCTCATTTTGGAGCACAATCTCATCCAGAAACTCCATCCGCGGTACAACATCATGTACCGCGACGACAAGAGCTACCCCTACATCTGCATTACCCGCGGAGAACGCCCCCGCGTCTACCCGACCCGTACACTAATTAAGGACGGCAGTCGGTACATCGGGCCTTATGATCATGTCGGGCACATGCGACGGGTTCTCGAAACCATCCGGAAGACATTTGGACTTTGTACCTGCGCGGTTTCGAGTCAATCGGTTGACAAAAATCGAGGAGCCCCGAAATGGGGGTCCTGTTTCGAAGACTATCTGGACAACTGCGCAGCCAATTGGGATCTGGAACGGTACCAGGATGTGATGGAGAAGGTAGAACGGATGCTCAACGGAAAGACCGTCGAGTTGGAGCGTCAACTTCGCGAGGAGATGGAGATCGCCTCGAGTGCTCTCGCCTTTGAGGAAGCGGCCCGATTACGGGACTCTATCGAATCGTTGCGCCGTTTGAACCAGAAGATGAAGGTGGTGGCCGAGAAACAGGTCCACCGCGATCTCTTTGCCGTGGTGTCCGATCCGGCGATTCAGGAGGCGTGCGGGGTCCTGCTCAAGATTCGCGAGGGGAAGTTGGTCGGAAAGTTTCATCGGTTCATGCGCGTGCAGGCAGGCGAGGCGTCCGAGGAGGAGTTGCTCCAGGCGTTTATGGAGGATTACTATACAGGGCAATATGCCGGGGCCATTCCGGACGAAGTCTATATGAGCCACGAGATCCCCGATCCGGAACCACTGGAAGCCTGGCTATGGGAGACGCTGGGACGGAAGGTTCGGTTTCACGAGCCGAAGATCGGTGAGAAGCGTCAATTGATCCGGATGGCCACGTCCAATGCAAAGTTGCTGCTTGGAGAACGAGCTCTCGAAAAGCAGAAGGCGGCACGGGAGCGCATTCCACAGTCGGTAAAGGATCTCAAAGAATTTCTGCATCTGGACCGGCTGCCGCGACGCATTCACTGTTTCGACAACTCCAACCTGCAGGGAAGCGACCCGGTGGCCGCGATGGTGACGTTTGTCGACGGCAAACCGCGCAAGAGTCTCTATCGAACGTTTCACATCAAGACCGTGGAGGGACCGGACGACTTCGCCTCCATGCGGGAGGTGATAACCCGGCAATATCTGCGTGTCAAGAAGGGCGAGGAGGATCCACCGGACCTGATCCTGATCGATGGGGGCAAAGGGCAGCTTTCGTCGGCCATGGAGGCGTTACGGGAGATCGACTACCTTGATCAGGTGGAGGTTGTGGGATTGGCCAAGAGATTGGAAGAGGTAATTGTCCCCGGCAAGGCAGAATCGGTGATGATTCCCAAGACGTCATCTGCGCTCAAGTTGTTACAACAGGCCCGGGACGAGGCCCACCGCTCGGCGATCACCTTTCACAAAAAGATTCGTTCGGGTCGAACCGTAACATCGGAATTGACGAAGATTCCCGGGATTGGGACAAAGCGGGCGGCCACCCTGATCCAGACGTTCGGATCTGCCCGTGCCGTGTCGGAAGCAAGCCTGCAAACACTTGAGGCGGAGACCGGGCCGGCGCTGGCCCGTGCCATACGGAACTGGTATGACGGGAACTCTTCAGAAGAGAGTTGAAACGTTTTTCGGTTTTTTTGCGTAGAAGTGTATGTAGCTGGATCATAAAATCCATTCGTGCACGTTGCAGATGTGTACGTATCCGAAATTTGTTTTAGGAATACCTATGAATCTGAACAAGTCGAAGCGACTGCCGGAACGCTACGGAGACCTCAAGGATCGGGAGCTGGTACGACTCTATCGCGATCGCCAGGACGAGTTGGCATTTCGGGAGCTGATGAATCGTCATCAAGCGAAAATCTACTCCTATATCTATTCCATGGTGAACAACCGGGAGATCACCAACGATCTTTTCCAGGAGACCTTCACAAAGGTGGTCACCAAGATGGACGATACCTACAACGAACAGGGGAAGTGGATTGCGTGGGTGATGCGGATCGCGTACAACGCAACTATCGACCATATCCGGAAACAGAAGAGGTTTGTGGATATGGGTATGACAGAAGAAGAGGGAGAAAAGACCGATTACTACGATCGTTTGCCGGACGAAGATCGCCCGGGCCAGCAGGAGGAGATGGAGATGGAAGAGTCGCACGCCGAACTTCTCCAACACATCGCCGAACTACCGGAAGAACAGCGGACCGTCGTGATGCTTCGGCACTTTTACGAGATGCCGTTCAAAGAGATTGCCGAGATGACCGGTGTCTCCATCAATACCGCACTGGGTCGGATGCGATATGCCCTGATCAATCTGCGCAAGATGTTTGACCAGACAGCAGCGAAGGAGGCTCGAAATCTATGATTTTTGACGAAAATGCAATTGTACGATATCTGCTGAGTGAGATGGACCCGTCCGAGCAGCAACTCTTCGAGCAGCGGATGAAAGAGGACGAGAACTTGTTGATTGACGTGGAGAGTCTGCGAACCGTCTATCAACGAATCTCCATGCTCAAGCCGATGGATCCTCCCAAGCATGTCTCCCGAAAGGTGCTCATGCAGGCATCTCATCATCTTGCCATGCAACAACGGCGTAAACAGCGTTCGGTATGGATGGCTGCTGCCGCAACACTTTTGGTCCTATTCGTGGGGGGTTCCTGGCTCCTCGGAGAGAACCCGGAAGGTGCGGAGACCATCGGAGATGTTCCCATTGAGGCGGGTACCGGCGCTGTGGAGATGACGACGGTTCAACCCGACGAAGTTACGGAGAGCTCCACGGAACAAGGAGCGTCCGTAGAAACGGCTTCCCAAGTGACGCCGTGGGTAGATCGGAACGAAGAGCTCCATTTCCTGGATCGTTTCGACGAACAGAAGGCCGACCGGTTCGATTCACTTCTCTACCAAAGCATGGATCGCCTGCAGCCACTGCAACAGCGAGCCGTGCAGACGCAAGAACCGACGGGTGGCTTGCATTTGACCGGTCAGTGACCCCGGCCGGGAGCGTAGCGGCCAGCCATATGTGCAAAGTATATGCACAGTGTGGATGACGGCGGTTCCAGGATCGTGCTTCTTTTCCTATTAACAGATTGTAGTACAGATGGTTGAAGCCTATTATACCATCCGGTTTTCTGTGCATAACTTAGTTTGGTTGCGAGGGATCAACCGTATATATTGAGCCCAATTGTCGGTACAGAACGGATAAAACGGATGGAATGGGAAAAGTAATCTCCATTGCGAATCAGAAAGGCGGCGTCGGGAAGACGACGACGGCCATTAACCTGGCTGCGAGTCTGGCTGCTGTCGAGCATTCGACCCTGCTGATTGATGTGGACCATCAGAGCAATGCACCAAGTGGGCTGGGATTCGT
>JBNJFK010000173.1:0-4887 GCA_051746765.1 Bacteroidota bacterium | reverse complement strand
TGGATTGCCCTATCCTGCCGGACCGGAAATGGATCGGTTGGCACGTGGAGGAGATCCAGAGTTTCACGACTTCCCCCGATCGATGATTCGGGAGGGTCTTGAGTTCAGCTTTTCGGGCCTCAAAACCAGTCTCCTGTACTACTTGAAAGAGAAAGGAGAATCGTATGCTTCCGAGCATCTGTCCGATCTCTGTGCCAGTGTATCTGCAGCTATCACCGAGGTGCTTGCGGTGAAGCTGGAGAGAGCACTGGAGCAGACCGGGATCCGGTCGGTGGTATTGGCGGGCGGGGTATCTTCCAACTCCATGCTTCGAGAGCGATGTCGGGCAGTCGCCGATCGACTGGGGGTGGAACTCTGGATCCCGTCCCCGGCATACTGTACGGACAATGGGGCGATGATTGCTGTTGCCGGTGCCATGATGGAATCACTGGAGAGTGACCGGATACAGCGAGGGGTGGAGATCCGACCTTACGCCCGAATGCCGCGGTAGCGGTCAGAAATACTGTTTGCAGGCATCAACAGCAAGTTGATCGGCCCGTTCATTCTCATTGATCCCGGCATGACCTTTGACCTTGATCCATTCGACGTTGTGGGGAGACATCGCTTCAAGGATTGCTTCCCAAAGTTCCCGGTTTTCGACCGGTTTCTTATCTGCTTTTTTCCATCCACGTCGTTTCCAATTCTCGATCCACCCCTGAGTAAAGGCGTTGATGATGAGTGCGCTGTCGCTATGGATCCGGACATGGCAGGGTCGCTTGAGTGCGTTTAGCGCTTCGGCCACAGCGGTCATTTCCATCCGGTTGTTGGTCGTTTGCGGTTCGCCCCCGGAGATCTCCTTCCGGTCTCCGTTAAAGAGCAGGACGGCTCCCCACCCACCGGGGCCGGGATTTCCACTGCAGGCACCATCGGTGTAGATCTCGACCACGGGTTCAGGCATAGCGATCCGTCAGTGGTTTCAGGGCGTCACGGGTCTCCTTTGCCTGCGCTTCTACGGCATCGCGCCAATGTTCCCCTTCGTCCTCCCCTGCGTAAAGGATGGAGCGACTGGAGTTGATCAGGGGAAGTCCCTTGTGGGAAGCAAGGAGATTCAGGAGTCGGTCCAAATCCCCTCCTTGTGAACCGATGCCCGGGATGAGAAGCGAGGCGTTGGGGGCTGCTTTCAAAACCGGTTGTATCACCTCGTCATGTGTGGCTCCAACGACCATTCCCAGATGCGTTTGATTCTCCATTGCACGTTCGTGAAGTCGACGGGCAAGATAGGCTGCCACGGTTTCGCCGTTCTCGAGCCTGCGCAGCAGAAGATCTTCGGATCCCGGGTTGGAGGTGAGCACCAGAGCGTAGATGGCTCGATCCGGAAGGTCCATCCACGGTTCGAGTGTATCGATTCCCATGAGCGGATTTAATGTAACTGCGTCACTTTGGAATAGATCCATGAATGCGTGGCGATACATTTGAGCAGTGGAGCCGATATCCCCTCGTTTCGCATCTGCAATGACCAGTTTGTCTTTCGGGATCGCCCTTCGGATACGGTGAAAGACGTCAAGCCCGTGTGGACCGAGCGCCTCGAAAAAAGCGAGATTGGGTTTGAATGCGGCGCAGTAGGGGGTCGTGAGGGCAATGATTTCCAGACAGAACGCTTCGACCTGTTTCTCCGGAGAGGGATGGTTGTTTCGGATCTCTTCGGGGATTCGCTCCGGGACAGGATCCAGTCCGACACAGAGTGTCGACCCGGCACGGGCGATCGCTTCTTGTAGTCGGTAAGTGTAGTGCATGAAGATGGATCATGGATGTTGTTGACGCGCCCAAGATAGGCAATCAAAGATTAATTTGAGGGGATCTTTCGTATCTTTGGAGGCATCAGGAGCTGTCTGGATTTGACCGGTTTTCAGCCGGCAGCCGTATCGTAGAATTCGGGAACGGGACCACAGGAGTAGTATGAAGTCTGGCGAACCAAACGAGAAGAAAGACTGGTTCGAAGATTGGTTTGATAGTCCGCTCTATGAACTGATCTATGCCGACCGCAATCAGGGAGAGGCGGAGCGACTGGCAGATCTGATCCGGGAGTTGATCCCGCCGGCAACGTGGTCACATGTGCTGGACTTGGGATGCGGACGGGGACGGCACTCCCTGTCACTTGCACGTCGTGGATACGATGTTACCGGACTTGATCTCTCGGAAGCGTCCATTCAGATCGCTCGGAAACGGGCAGCGGATCAGGGAGTCAAGGGCATTCGATTCATAGTCGGGGACATGCGTGAACCATTTCCCGAGACTGTCGATGCCGTTGTCAATCTCTTTACGTCGTTTGGTTATTTCGAGACGGATCGGGAGAATGAACAGGTATTGAGAAATATTCACGGAATGTTGCGGCCCGGCGGTCGCGTCCTGATTGATTTTCTGAATGCCATTCGGGTTCGCACCACCTATGTTCCGGAAGAGAAGGGCGAATACGAGGGGATCCGCTTCACCATCCGTCGTTACGAAAAAGATCAGGCTGTCCACAAAGAGATTCATTTTCGGGGATCCGAGCCCGGTCAGACGCGTAGTTACAAAGAGAGGGTCAAACTGTACGGTTTGCCGTGGTTCAGGGACGGGTTGGCGTCTGCCGGATTGCGTTTGATTGAAACCTTCGGGGATTACGAGGGTACTCCGTTCGAGCCGGATCAATCCCCACGCCTGATCATGTTGGCCGAGCGTCTCTGAGTGAACCGGAGGTGCCGTCAAAGAACCGTTTGTTGAAAGACCTCCTCGATTCCGTGAGGGGGCCGTTCCATTCGCCACGTCTCGAAAAAGAACGCACGTTCGGACCGGATTCGTTTTCCGTTCATGCTGAAGAATCGAAACGAATCGGTTACCATCCCCTGGATCGGATAGAAGAGTTGTCGGTAGATGTTCTCCATGGAGAAGAGGTGCAGATCGATCCCGTGATGGGCTTTCTCCACGAACAAGATTCGTTCTCCGGCCTCAAGTGAGGCTTTCAGGGAATCACTTCTGTGGCTCATGGTCTCGTCTTGTACGCTCAGAAGGTGTTCGGGAGAGACGGAAGGGGTCTCACTCCTGGAGAAGAGAATCAGATCACCCGGATTGGATTGAGCCAGTGTTTGATCCAGTTTCTGCGGATCATTATGGCCATTTGACGAAAAGTGATTCCATTCCTGAAAGAGATCGCGCAACAGTGTCAGAATCTCCGGCGCCCGCTGCAGTGCGGTGAGGCCGAAGCGTTCTTCTTCCGGACGACTTCCGGAGAAGTAGAAGCGTGAAAAAGTGGGGTCCGGCTTGAGAAAATCTTCGAGACTACCGGATGTGTCCGGTTCTGCCCGGTCGGTGTGTCGTTTCCGAAGGCTTTCGAGGCGTTGGTCATGTTCGTAGAGAAGCTTGAAGCAATCCATGCCACAAAATAGGGAGGCTTCCCGACAAAAAGAAAGCCCCGTTGCATTACAACGGGGCTTTCGGTCAGAGGGGTATTGTCTTCAGTAAAGTATCAGTGACCAGTGTCAGATCATCGTGGCAATGACCAGTGCGATGACTGAAATCAGTTTGAGCAGAATGTTGAGCGAGGGACCGGATGTATCCTTGAGAGGATCTCCGACGGTATCTCCGGTTACGGTCGCCTTGTGAGTGTCGGACCCCTTGCCATGCTCTTCACCATCGATAACCAAACCTGCCTCGATCATTTTTTTGGCGTTGTCCCAAGCTCCGCCGGCATTGGCCTGGAAAATGGCCATCAATACACCGACCACCGTAACTCCGGCCAGCAATCCACCCAGTGCTTCCTTTCCGAATATGAACCCGACAAGTACGGGTGCCAACACGGCGAGAAGCCCCGGCAGGACCATCTCCCGGATGGCAGATTGTGTCGAGATTTCGACACATTTGCTGTATTCCGCAGTTCCGTGTGCATTATCGAAAGTGCTTTGGTCATCTTCACTCCAACTGCTTCGAGGCGTTCCCTCGTTTTTACGCATTACATCCAGAGCAGCCCTGAGGGCCGGGATGGAGTTGAACTGACGTCGAACCTCTTCAATCATCGCTTTGGCCGCACGCCCCACGGCATTCATCGAGAGTGCAGAGAAGACAAATGCGAGCATGCCTCCGACAAAGATTCCGGCCATTACATTCGCCTCTGAAAGGTCAATGGTCGAAATTCCCGCCGATGTCATGTAGGCACCAAACAGAGCCAAAGCCGTCAGGGCTGCCGATCCGATTGCAAAGCCTTTGCCGATGGCAGCAGTCGTATTTCCGACGGCATCCAAACGGTCGGTTCTCTCGCGTACTTCCGGGGGAAGCTCGGACATTTCGGCAATTCCGCCGGCATTGTCAGAGATGGGGCCGTAGGCATCTACCGCCAGCTGAATACCGGTGTTCGAAAGCATCCCTACGGCTGCGATGGCGATCCCGTAGAGACCGGCCAAATGGAACGCAGACATGATTGCAAACGCAATAATCAAGATCGGGATTCCGGTCGACATCATGCCGACTCCAAGACCCGAAATAATGTTGGTTGCGTGTCCGGTAACCGATTGACGTGCGATTCCGAGAACGGGTTTCTTCCCGAAGCCGGTATAGTACTCGGTAATGAGCCCGATCCCGACGCCGGAGAAGAGCCCAATGATGGTGGCCAAATAGACACCCATGGAGGTATATTCGAAAACACGCCCGTAGAGTGGATCTTCGTAGCTCCAACTGGCTGGAAGCAGCCATTGAATGATAAAATAGAAGAGGATTGCCATCAGGATGGCCGACCCGAACTCACCAATGTTCAACGCTTTTTGCGGATCGTTGCCATCATCTTTTACACGGACAAAGAAGGTACCTATGATCGAGGTAACAATACCGATGGCGGCCAGTAACAGAGGGAGATAGACGCCACTCATTCCGCCGAGCGCA
>JBNJFK010000172.1:0-4892 GCA_051746765.1 Bacteroidota bacterium | reverse complement strand
GTCCGGTTCGACCAGGACCAATATTCGGCACTGGATCAAACCGGCCTGGCAGATGAATTGCGACGGAGAGGAATCCAGCGACTGTTCATTGGTGGACTCGCACAGGACGTTTGCGTGCAAGCGACCGTGTTAGACGCATGCAAAGCCGGTTTCGATGTCATACTGGTGACCGAGGGTACCCGGCCGGTGACGAAAGAGGGCGGAGAGAAGGCCCGAAAGGCGATGAAACAGGCGGGCGCACGGCTTCTATAAGGGGTGCCGTCGTTCGGACTGCGTCCCCTGCCGAACGACCCTTCCCGTCGGGTCGTTCCAAACAGGGTCCTCGACTCTTACCCGAAAGATTTGTATACATATAGACGTGTGAGAAGTACTTCTCCCAAATTAAAAAACTCTCTCATGATCCCTTCCCGCCTTTTCACTCCCCTCTACCTGCTGCTCCCGCTCTTTCTGTTGCTCGCCTCCTGTGGTGAACCACAAGAATTTGATGCCAAAAACGCCGAAATCATTGGTGAAGAGCAGGCCGTTCTAACCCTCCCGCCGAACGTTCCTCCTCCCATCGATCGGGATCACGCCACCAAATTGGTTGTCGAAATGGAGGTTACAGAAGAGGAGATGCGACTGGCCGACGGGGTCTCCTACATGATGTGGACCTTCGGCGGGTCGGTGCCCGGCAAGTTCATTCGGGCACGTGAAGGGGACATGATCGAATTTCATCTGCAGAACCATCCCGACAACAAACTACCACACAACATTGACCTCCACTCGGTCAACGGTCCCGGCGGGGGAGCCGAGTCTACCTTTACCGCACCGGGACGCGAAACCGTATTCAGCTTCCGCGCCCTGAATCCCGGACTCTACGTCTACCACTGCGCAACAGCTCCGGTCGGAATGCACATCGCCAACGGGATGTACGGGCTGATCCTTATTGAACCGGCCGAAGGCCTGCCAACGGTCGACAAGGAGTATTACATCATGCAGAGTGAATTCTATACGGAAGGAGAGTTCGGCGAGCGGGGCCTCCAGCCTTTCGACATGGAGCGAGCCATCTCCGAAGACCCCGAATACGTAGTCTTCAACGGATCGGTCGGATCCACCATGGGTGAACACGCCATCACTGCCGAACGGGGAGACAACGTACGGCTCTTTGTCGGAAACGGTGGGCCCAACCTCTCCTCCTCCTTCCACGTTATCGGCGAGATTTTCGACAAGGTCTTTTACGAAGGTGGTGACCACTTCCAGGAAAATGTACAGACCACGATGGTCCCTGCAGGCGGCTCGGCCATGGTTGAATTCGAAACCGAAGTTCCGGGAGATTTCATACTTGTGGATCACGCCATCTTCCGCGCCTTCAACAAGGGGGCGCTCGGCTCCCTGCATGTATCGGGAGAAGAGGACGAAAATGTCTTTACCGGCCAGCAACTGGATCAAGTCTACCAGCCCGAGGGCGGAGCGATCCAGACCATTCCGCAAGAGGCTCGCACCGAACAGGGAGCCACGTCGGCAGAGGAGCGAATCGATCGGGGACGATCGGTCTACAACAGTGTCTGCTCGGCCTGTCACATGCCGGACGGGTCCGGAATCGACGGATCCTTCCCGCCTGTTGCGAACTCGGACTACATCCAGGACGATCCCGACCAAGCGATCAGTGCCATTGTGCATGGTCTCACTGGAGAAATTACGGTTAACGGGGAAACCTACACCGGAGTCATGCCGCGGCAGAACCTGACCGATGAAGATGTGGCCAACGTCGTCACCTTCATGCTCAACGAAATGGACAACGGGGGTGGTGAAGTTACCCTCGATGATGTAACCCGAGTCCGGGAAGAAGGGGGACAGTAGTGAGAGACTCTCTCCCGCATCGACACCGAGTGAAGCGAAAGAGATCCTCTATAGCTACGTTGTGTCGTACCGCCAGCCTTCTGCTGGCCAGCTTCCTGTTGGCGTTTACCGCACATGCCCAGCCGGAGGGGATGGCCGAAGTGACCGGCGGTACCTTCCTTCCTTTCTATAGTGATGTGGAGGACAGCGTCACGGTTCGGAACTTCTACATGGATGTCCACCCGGTGACCAATGCCGAATACCTCGAGTTTGTTCGGGAAAACCCCGATTGGCAACGCTCGAAAGTCAAGGAGATCTTTGCAGAGGAAGGATACCTGACCCACTGGGGTGGTGATCTGGATCTGGGTGAAGATGAAGAGATGATCGCCGACAGCCCGGTCACGAATGTCTCCTGGTTTGCCGCCCGGGCCTACGCCAAATGGAAAGGTCGACGTCTCCCAAGCCTGCATGAGTGGGAGTACGCAGCACTTGCCAACTCCGAGAAGGCCCAGGCAGGTCGGGATCCCGAGTTTGTGCGAACCATTTTGGACTGGTACAGCCGACCCAATCCGGAGTTTCTCCCGAACGTGGGGCAGACCCCGGCCAATGTCCACGGCGTACAAGACCTGCACGGTCTGGTCTGGGAGTGGGTCGAGGATTTTAACACGGTCTTCATCACAGGTGAGTCCCGCGCCGACCAGGACGACCTCAATCAGTTCTACTGCGCTGCCGGGTCGGCCGCTGCGTCCGACTCCGAAAAGGGAAACTATGCTGCCTTTCTCCGTTACGCCTTTCGCGGGAGTCTGGAAGCCGATTTTTCCGTTGGAAGTCTCGGTTTCCGAACCGCACGAGACCTGGAACCCGAACTGGTACTGCAATGATCCGATTCACACCGCTTTTGATATTACTCGCCCTGCTCTCCTGCTCGGGTGAGCCGAACCAACATGAAGAGATGGCCTCGGGAGATCACCAGGTGATGGATCACAGCATGCATGATGATCTGGCGATAAGTCATGACGAGCCCACCGACATGTCGCTCTACCAGGTGAGCAGCGAGTGGCGCAATCGACACGGCGAAACGCTCCATATGGGGGACCTGCGCGGGAATAACCAGGTGGTGGCCATGATCTATACCCATTGCGAGTATGCCTTTCCCCGCATCCTGGCAGACATGAAGCGCATCCAGGAGGATCTCTCCTCCGGGGCACGAGAAGAGACCGGATTTGTGATCATTTCGATCGATCCGGAGCGGGACACCCCCGAACGGTTCCGAACCTTTGCCGAAGAGAACGATCTGAGCGATTCGGAGTGGACACTTCTACAAGGAGAGTCGGGAGATGTACTGGAGATGGCCGCTCTTCTCGGGGTTCGCTACCGGCGGGTAAGCGAGACCGATTTTACCCATTCGAACATGCTCACCGTACTGAACAAAGAGGGAGAGATCGTTCACCGACGAACTCAACTGTCAGACTCCCAGGACGCGATCATACAAGCCATTGAATCACTCTGATTCACACTCTTCTTCACATCTTCCCAAGATGCCTCTTTCTAATTGGGTTCAGTGGGACTATTTTTTAGTTTGATATTGAACGATATTGCATAGGGGTCTGTCGTCCCTTCGAACCATCCGGAAACGGGATCCACCAAGAAACGCAACGAGCAGATTCATGACGAACCGACAAGGCATTCACCACATTACCGCACTCGCCGGCAAGGCGCAAACCAACGCCGATTTCTACGTACACACACTGGGAATGCGCCTGGTCAAAAAGTCAGTGAACCAGGACGATCCGGGCACTTACCACCTCTTCTATGGCAACGGGGAAGGAAGTCCGGGCTCCGGGCTCACCTTCTTCCCATGGCCCATGGCCAAACTGGGTCGCCCCGGAACCGGGGAAGCCGTCGAAGTGGGATTGAGCGTACCCGAAGCTTCGTTTGACTACTGGAAAGAGCGCCTCGGCGAACAATCCATCGAATTCCGCGAAATGGAGCGCTTCGGGAAGAGGCGTCTCCATTTCCGAGATCCGGATCTGATCGAACTCGAACTGGTGAGCGACAACCAAGTCGGCTCTCTGCCGGGATGGGACGGAAGTGACTTGCCGTCCGAACATACCATTCGTGGATTCCATCATACACGGCTGAACCTGAGCGAGAGTGAACCGACGGCCGCCATTCTCACTGATGTCTTCGGATTCGAGGAGTCAGGCAGCGACGGGAACGTCAAGCTCTACCGAACGAATGCAGCGATTGGAAGCGAGGTAGAGATCGATACCGGATCACCGGCCAACCCGGTGCCGGGTCGTGGCACCATTCACCATGTCGCCTTTCGTGCAAAAGATGACGACGAACTGATGGAACTTCGCGAGAAGGTCGTCGGATACGGCCTGAGCCCAACCATGCAGATTGACCGACACTGGTTCCACTCGGTCTACTTTCGTTCTCCAGGCGGTGTTCTGTTCGAAATTGCCACCGACGGACCCGGCTATACCGTGGACGAAGACGCCGATGCATTGGGAGAAACGCTGATTTTGCCTCCGTGGCTCGAATCAAAACGGGAAATCATCGAGAAACAATTACCGGAGATCCACGTATAGACGGTGATGGCGGGGAGCGGTGCGCAGTGCACACCCCCTCACCCGATTGTCGAACCGAATCTCCATTGTCCTCATGCGATTGCTCAAACCCCTCCTTCTGACCGACGACTCCCGAACCACCATTTTGATTCGATTGATGGTCGGAGCGGTCTTCCTCTCTGAAGGCATCCAGAAGCTCTTCTTCGTGGTTCAACGAGGGGTGGGTCGCTTTGAAGCGATGGGGTTCCCCAACCCGGAATTCTATGGCCCGTTTGTCGGTATCCTCGAAATGCTGGCCGGATTCTGTATTCTTCTCGGACTCTACACACGAATCAACGCCGGGCTTACCTTCATTATCATGAGCGTAGCCATTATCGTCACAAAACTGCCAATCCTGTTCGGTGCCAGTTTCGGTCCGTTTGTTCTTCGAGAGCTCTCCACCTATGGGTTCTGGAGCATGGCCCACGAAATGCGAACCGACTGGGCGATGTGGCTTGGAAG
>JBNJFK010000171.1:0-4953 GCA_051746765.1 Bacteroidota bacterium | reverse complement strand
AAACAGCATATCCCGCTGGCCAATCCGGCACGACAACCCGGTGAATGGCAGAGTTATGACATCTATTTCAAAGCACCCCGCTTTGACGATGATGGAGCACTTCTTGAACCGGCACGAATCACGGTCCTTCTAAACGGAGTTCTCGTTCAGAACAACGTCGAACTGCTGGGCCCCACGGTCTTCCGTGGCAAACCCGCCTACGAACCCCATGGAATGGATTCAATCCGGCTTCAGGATCACACCGATCGTGTAAGCTATCGAAACATCTGGATTCGGCCGTTGGATGAGGCGATCCAAAATGCCGATGGCGTGAGCCCGCAGGAATCCTGACAGTTCCGATTCCGGGGATCCATTGTTATTGAATGGATCCGGGTTCAATTTCGCTCTCTTTTTTCGTATTTTCGGCCCTTTCCGTATCCATGAAATAAATTCGTGTGGACCGGGCGTTCTACAGTTTTAGAGCGCGCCGAACCCCAACCCAGACTGTATGGCAAACGATCAGATTACGCTGACATTACCGGATGGAACCGAAAAGCAGTTCCCGAAGGGCACGACTGGAGCCGAGGTCGCCGAGTCGATTTCGTCCGGCCTTCGTCGTTCTGCACTCAGCTATTCCCTGAATGACGAGATCCGGGATCTCTCCCGTCCAATCGAATCCGATGGATCCATCCGCATTCACACATGGGAGAGTGAAGAGGGACAATACACATTTTGGCACTCATCGGCCCACCTCCTGGCCGAAGCCGTGCAAGAGCTCTGGCCGGAAGCCAAATTCGGAATCGGCCCGCCGATTGAAAACGGATTCTACTACGATATTGATTTTGGAGACAAGAGCCTTACTCGGGAAGAGCTTGACCGGATCGAAGAAAAAATGATCGAACTGGCCCGCAACCGATCAACGTTTGAACGACGACCGGTAAGCAAAAGCGAGGCTCTGAAGTTCTATAACGAGCGGGGGAACGAATACAAGCAGGAACTCATTTCCGAGCTGGACGATGGGACCATCACTTTTTACGAACAAGGCAACTTCACCGACCTCTGCCGCGGCCCTCACCTTCCCGATACATCCGGTATAAAAGCGGTTAAATTAACGTCGCTTGCAGGAGCCTACTGGCGCGGTCGTTCGGACAGCAAGCAGTTGACCCGGATTTACGGAATCAGTTTTCCGAAACAGAAACTGTTGAAGCAGTGGCTCGAACAGGTAGAAGAAGCAAAGAAGCGAGATCATAAAAAGTTGGGACGCGAGCTCGGCATCTACATTATGGACAGCAAAGTCGGAAGTGGACTTCCGCTTTGGCTACCCAACGGGACCGTGATCCGACGAACCCTTGAGCAGTTTCTGCGACAGCTTCAACTCGAACGCGGGTACAAAGAGGTGATTACACCGCATATCGCAAAAGTCGACCTCTACAAGCAGTCCGGCCATTACCCCTACTATCAGGACTCTCAATTCGATCCGATTCAGGTCGATGACGAGGAGTACATGCTCAAGCCGATGAACTGTCCTCACCATCACAAGATCTATGACAGTGAATTGCGCAGCTATCGGGACTTGCCGTTGCGACTTGCCGAGTTTGGAACGGTGTATCGATACGAACAATCAGGTGAATTGAACGGACTTTCTCGTGTTCGCGGTTTCACACAAGATGATGCGCACATCTACTGTACCCACGATCAGCTCAAGGACGAAATCCGGAACACCATCGAGTTGACACAGCAGGTCTTTCATACCTTTGACATGGCCGTTGACATCCGCCTTTCTTGGCGAGACGACAACGATGAGAAGTATGGTGGAGATCGCAACTACTGGGACCGTGCCCAGCGTGAGATACAGGAGGTAGCAGACGAGATGGGTCTCTCCTACCGGATTGCAGCAGGAGAGGCGAGTTTCTACGGACCCAAGATCGACTTCATTATCCGTGATGCCATTGGCCGAAAATGGCAATTGGGAACCGTTCAAGTCGATTATGTCATGCCTGAGCGGTTCGAACTGACCTACGTTGGATCGGACAACGAACGCCATCGTCCGGTGATTATTCATCGAGCTCCCTTCGGATCCATGGAGCGATTTACCGGAATCCTGATTGAACATTTTGCCGGTAATTTCCCGCTCTGGCTGGCACCGGAGCAGATACGGGTTCTCCCTATCTCCGACGAATTTGCAGATTATGCCAACCAATGTGCCGATGAACTCCGTTCACGCGGACTTCGGGTCGAAACCGATACCAGGAGCGAAAAAGTAGGCGCGAAGATCCGGGATGCCGAAAATGCCAAGATCCCCTATATGGTGATCGTCGGTGAGAAAGAACAATCCGGGGATACTGTTTCGGTGCGACGACATAAATTGGGGGATATTGGAACGTTTTCAAGAAAAGAGTTTATTTTAAAGGTGAGTGAAGAGTCGGAGAATCGATCTCTTCCTCCAGAACCAGAAAAAAACGACTAACAAATCAAACGAACCTGAGAGGTTATTATCGCAAACAGAAGACCCAGCAGACCCCGTCGCCGTCGCGACAAGAACCGACCCAATATCAATGACGAGATTCGGGCAAAAGAAGTACGTGTAATCAAACCCGATGAGAATCACGAGATAGCAGACATCACAAGGGCGCTCCAGATCGCTCAATCCTACAAGATGGATCTGGTCGAAATCGCCCCGGATGCCGATCCACCGGTCTGTAAAGTGATCGATTTTGGCAAGTTCATGTACGAGAAGAAGAAAAAGGAGAAGGAAGCCAAGAAGAAGCAGCACACCATGCAGGTTAAAGAGCTCCGTTTTCGCCCCAATACGGACGACCACGACCTTGAGTTCAAAACGCGTCATGCCCGTGGATTCCTGGAAGATGGAGACAAAGTCAAAGCGACCGTACAATTTCGGGGACGCGACATGCTTTACACCGACAAGGGTAAGGTCCTCTTGCACGGTCTTGCAGAAGAGCTGAGTGACATCTCCCAAATCGAGTCCCGGCCCACCCTGGAAGGTCGTCGGATGATCATGATTTTGACACCATCCAAAAACTGATTCAGGTTGTGATCCAGAGACATTCCCCGTATCTTTGCACTCTTTGAAATTTCACAGATAGAGATGTCTTATGCCCAAAATGAAATCGAACAGTGGCGCACGCAAGCGTTTCAAATTGACCGGTAGCGGTAAAGTGAAGCGTAAAAAAGCGTTTCGTCGTCACATTTTGACCAAAAAGAGCAGCAAGACAAAGCGCCAGCTGGGAAAGGATACCTATGTAGACTCTGCGGACATCAAATCCGTCAAGAGACTCCTTCCCTACGGACTTTGATCCATTACCACGAACCATCAAACGTTTAAAAAATGCCACGATCACGAAATTTGGTGGCTTCCCGTCGCCGTCGCCGCAAGATTATCAAGCAGGCGAAAGGTTACTGGGGCAGTCGTAAAAACGTTTATACCATTGCCAAGAATGCGGTAGAGAAAGGTCTTCAGTACCAGTACCGCGACCGAAAAGTTCGTAAACGAAACTTTCGACGGCTTTGGATTATTCGAATTAACGCCGCCGCTCGGCTCAACGGAACCACATACGCCAAACTGATTCACGGACTGAAAGAGAACAACATCGGAATCAACCGAAAAATGCTGGCAGATCTTGCCGTGCACGATCCGGAAACGTTCTCGCAAGTTGTCAAGGAAGCGGTCGGGTAACCGGTTCCCGATCTGATTTTCGGCAGATCTGCACCGGCAGGTCTGCCGTTTTTTTTGTCCGGAGGTTTCGGTTGGATCCGGCCGGGTTCACACCCGTGAGACCGCACCTCCACCGGCGACTCCATTCGCGAATCAAGGAACTCAACGAGACCCACGTCCCTGATGAATGCAGATATTGAAGCGTTACGAAAGGAGATTGAATCTGCGGTACTGAATACCGAAGAAGCGATCGAATCTTTTCGGCTTACCTACCTCTCTCGAAAAGGTCGTATCCCTTCCCTGTTCAAAAAGATCGGAGAGGTTCCACCGGAACAACGGGGCGCATTCGGTCAATCGATGAACGAGCTCAAACAGAGAGCTCAATCGATCTGGGAGGACGCCCGTCAGGCTCTCGCAGAGACTACCGAAAACAATCGTACGGCGCGTGAGGATCTCACTCTTCCTGTTGAACCCACCCGGGCCGGCACCCTGCATCCTCTCACTCGTACCGTCAACGAGATGAAAGAGATCTTTCTTCGCCTCGGTTTTGACATATCGCACGGACCGGAGATCGAAGACGACTTTCATAATTTCACCGCACTTAATTTTCCCCCGGAACATCCGGCCCGGGACATGCAGGACACATTTTTTGTTCGAAAGGGAGAAAAGGAAGAAGATCTCGTACTTCGAACACACACATCCCCGGTTCAAATCCGGCTCATGCAGGAGGGCAAACTTCCGATTCGTTCTGTCATGCCAGGTCGTGTCTTTCGGAATGAAGCCGTAACTGCGAAATCCTATTTCCAGTTCTTTCAGATGGAGGGACTCTACGTTCATGAAGGCGTACACATGGGGGAGTTGATACAGACACTCGTTCAGTTTGCTCGAATGATGTATGGCGAAGAAGTGCGTTATCGTGTTCGTCCCTCCTTCTTCCCGTTTACCGAACCGTCCATCGAAATGGACGTCTGGTGGGAAAAAGAGAACGGAGCCGGACAGTGGCTCGAAATTCTGGGTGCGGGAATGGTAGACCCGAATGTGTTGACGTCGGCCGGCCTGGATCCGGAGAAGGTCTCCGGGTACGCATTCGGCATGGGTGTCGACCGTATTGCCATGCTTCGATACGGAATTGACGACATTCGAACACTGTACGAAAATGATCTCCGGCTTCTGCGACAATTTTCCGGATAGACAGACCCTCTCCTGAACTTTTGGTTACGACATGAAGATATCCTACAACTGGTTACAAGAATTCATCGATCTGGAGCTGACTCCGGAAGAGGTGGCCGACAAGCTGACCC
>JBNJFK010000170.1:0-4991 GCA_051746765.1 Bacteroidota bacterium | reverse complement strand
CGGCCCGTCACCCCTACGAGGACCGTGAATTTTTGACCACATCGGACGAGCGGTTCCGCCCGGTAAATCTCTACACCGGTCCGGACGGCGCTCTCTATATCATTGATATGTACCGGGGAATCTTTCAGCATGCCCGTTATTTGACCGATCATCTGCGGGACTACGCCGTGGCGAACGATCTTCATCTTCCGGCCGGTCCGGGTCGGTTCGGCCGTATTTGGCGCGTGGTTCGATCCGACCGTCCCGTACGACGGGAAGCGATCCGGATGAGCGAACAGTCTCCTTCAGAGTGGAGTGAACTTCTCATTCACGACAACGGGTTTTACCGGGATCGTGCCCAACAACTGCTCGCAGAACGTTCACCCGCGTCGGAGATCTCCACTCTGGAGGAATACCTGCAGTCGTCAGAGCTGGAGGCGACCCACCGTTTACAGGCCCTCTGGACATTGGAAGGGTACCGCCGGTCGGTCTATTCGGAGGAAGAGCTGCGAACCACGGCCATTCAGGCGTTGGAGGATCCCCACCCCCGCGTTCGGGCGGCGGCCATCCGGATTCTGGAGCCGGCCGTTCAGGAGGGAGATCCGGATGTGACGGAGTTGCTCGTAGGCTTCGTTGAGAGCGAACCCGCTCCCTTCACGCAATTGCAGTTGTTGGCCACGCTCGGCGCGGCTCACGGGGAGGAGTTGCGCACGGCCCGAATGGAGATTTTGAAGAGACACCCGGAAGATCTTCGTTTTCATGAGATGGCGCTTACGGGAGTGGCAGGGGAGGAGACCGAGTGGATGAACCTCTTGCGTGAATGGTTCGACCCGGAGAAGTGGATGGAGAGAAGCGAAGACGAAGAGGTGGATCCCCGCTGGGCGACACTCTATCGACCCATTCTGGAGCGAATCAACCAGAGCGAAGGCGAGCCGTTGGCGGGGAGCGATCCCCGCATGCGGGAGGGAGCACGTCTCTGGCCCGCGTGTCAGGCGTGTCACGGATCCGATGGTGAGGGAATGGCCGGAGCAGCACCTGCCCTTGTCGGAAGTGACTGGGTGACCGGATCTCCGGAGGCACTGGTCCGGATCGTAATGGACGGGTTCAGTGGCGGGGAGTGGAGCCGGTCGGAAGGGAGCGGGAATGTCATGCCGGCACATCGCTACCTCGGGGACGAAGAGTTGGCCAACCTGCTTACCTGGATGCGACAGTCGTGGGGTCATCGGGCAGAACCGGTCTCGCCGGAATTGGTGCGTGACATTCGGGCAGAAACCGAAGGGCGCAGTCGCGAGTGGACACCGGAGGAGCTGGCCCCCTGGATCGAATGAGAGCAGGAACGTTTTGCCGAAAGGTCAGACGGGAAATCGGAGACCACAGTGCGGGGAAAGTCGGACGGAAGATCCGGACAGCAGAACCGTAGAGAAGGGCCACATAACAAGGACTATATAATATGCGGTATAATTGGCAGTCTGTTTTCATGTCGAACAAGAAGGAGTCCGGGGATAGAAGCATGAGATCATCAGAGGGGAAATTCGGATATCTGAAGAGGATGGATTCGGGAGTGTACACCCTTCCCGGTTTCGTGGATCTGCAGGTGAACGGGTTCATGGGGGTGGACTTCTCCTCCGGGCAGTTGACGAAGGAGAGTTTTCTGACCGCCTGTCGGGGTTTGATGGAACGAGGAACCGTCGCCTTTCTTCCAACCATCATCACGTCGAGTCCGGAACGGTTCGAGCGGAACCTCTCGCTCATGGCCTCCATGATGGATCACGAGGAGCTCTCCGGACATCTGTTGGGATTTCATGTGGAGGGTCCGTTTCTCTCTCCCGAGGAGGGCGCGATCGGCGCACACAATCCGGCGTGGGTGCTCCCGCCCGATCCACTGTTTCTGGATCAACTACAGGAGTGGGCCGGTGGGCAGATTCGGCTCATTACCATCGCGGCGGAACGGGAAGGGGCCGAACACCTCTGCCGGCACGCCGTAAAGCAGGGTATCTCGGTTTCGCTGGGTCATCAGCTCGCCAACGGAGAGCAGATGCAACAACTGGCCGATGCGGGGGCCACAGCCCTGACCCACCTGGGCAATGGAATGCCGGCGCAAGTAAACCGGCACCGAAACCCACTTGTCGACGGCCTCGCCTGTGACGATTTGACCGCCATGGTGATCAGTGACGGCCATCACCTGCCTGAATCACTTCTCAAAGTGATCTGGAGAGTGAAGGGAATCGATCGTTTTCTGGTCGTCAGCGACGCTTCACCCATCGCCGGAAGGCCTCCGGGCCGCTACAATACCCTCGGGAACGAGGTGGTTCTGGAACCATCCGGGTATCTCTGGAACCCCGAGAGCGGCTATCTGGTCGGATCCTCGGCCACCATGCTCGAGTGTATGAATGTATTGGCAGACACCGGCTGGTTCGGCCCGGAAGCTCTCCTGAGGGCGGGTGTGGAGAATCCGCTCCGGTTGATCGGGTATGACCCGGAGCGTGTGATGAACCCGTTCGTGCACGGAATCGGGGTTGACAAGCGCTTTTTTGTACTCTGAACGGCTTTTCCAAACGAAGAAGTGCAGCAAAAAGTATTTTTCATTTGTAAAAAAAGATTGTTTCTTACCAGATGTGTGTGGATTTACTACGCCTCATACTTACTACAACTAAACTCTAAAGGAGCAAATATGTTGAAACAGTTACTAATCAAAGGACTGTCGGTGTTCGTAGCCGCTCTTCTTTCGGTTGGCTTCGTTTCCGAAGTTCAAGCGCAGGAAGTGACCGGTACAGTAACCACCGCTGAAGACGGACAACCTCTACCGGGGGTAAACATCCGTATTCAGGGGACCGACAGTGGTACCGTGTCGGACATGGACGGAGAGTTTTCTCTGGATGTCCCTTCACTGAATTCGACGCTGGTCTTCTCATATGTCGGGTTTGAGTCTGAAGAAATCGCACTGAACGGACGTTCCAGTGTCGATGTCGAGATGACCGCACTCGCATTGGAAGGGGATGAGCTTATTGTCACCGCCTTCGGTATTGAACGGGAAGCGCGATCGCTCTCCTACAGTACCCAGAATGTGGATACCGAAACGTTGGCTGCCGCACGGGAGTCGAACGTGATGGCCTCTTTTGCCGGTCGAATCGGCGGGATGAGTGTGACTCAGTCTGGATCTGGTGTCGGTGCACCGACACGTGTAATTCTTCGAGGGAACCGATCCATTTCCGGAAGCAGCCAGCCGCTCTACATCGTGGATGGTGTTCCGGTTCGCGGAAATCCTCAGGATATTTCTCCCGATGACGTCGAGAGTGTCGAAGTACTGAAAGGTCCGAACGCAGCCGCTCTCTACGGTAGTGCTGCCCAGAACGGTGCGATCGTAATCACTACGACACGTGGCGAAGCCGGTGTTGTAAACGTGAGCTTGAGCAACAACTTCACCATGAGCCAGGCCAACATTCTGAGAGATTTTCAGAACGAGTATGGTCAGGGTTCCGGTGGGCAGTACAACCGAGGATCCGAGTTCTCTTGGGGTCCGCGAATGGATGGACAGCAGGTAGACCACTGGACCATCGATCCGAACCACCCCAACTTCGGACAGACCTATGCGTTAGAAGCGCAGCCGGACAACGTCAGTGACGTCTTCCGTATCGGTTACAACAATGCAAGCAACCTGACCGCCAGCGTCGGTGGCGAGAAGACCCAAACGGTTTTCTCCTACACCTACACTACGGCACAGGGGATCTTCCCGGGCAACGACCTGGAGCGGAACAATGTGAACTTGCGAATCACCTCGCAGCTGAGTGACCGCCTCACACTGGACACTCGACTGACTTACATGCGTCAGATCATCGACAACCAGTTGGCGCAGGGTGGAGGGTTTGCCAATCCGACCCGGAACACCTACCGTCTGCCGCGAAACATTCGAACAGAGGACGTCGCTCAGTTCGAGTTCACGGACAACACAGGTGCCAATCGACAGCACTACTGGGCACCGGGATCCAACGGTGGAAACAACCCGTACTGGGTACTCAACCGGAACCTCGCCGAACACGGAGTGGACCGAACGATGTCCCTTGCGTCTCTGGACTACGAGATCTCCGACAACCTGAACTTCATGGTTCGCGGTTCGCTTGACCGTCGAGGCACCACTTCGGAGCTTAAGCGGTACAACGACTCCTACGTGATCGCAGACAATGGCTATTTTGATCAAAACCATGGCTGGGCACTGGAGTTCAACACTGACTTCCTTCTTGCCTACGAGCAGGATCTGACGGATCAGTGGTCTGTAAACGCTAACCTGGGTGGAAATATCCAGCAGCAACGAAATGAGTCGATATCCGTGAGCACCAGCTCCAACCCGGGGATGACCATTCCGAACTTCTTTGCCATCTCCAATACACAGACCCCTCAGGCGTCTCACAACATCGGATCTCCGAGAGACATTCGATCTCTGTACGCCTTCGGTCAAATTGGCTGGCGGGATGCGATCTATCTGGATATAACCGGACGAAACGACTGGAGCTCGACGCTTCCGGAGGACAATAACTCTTACTTCTATCCTTCGGTTGGTTTGACGACCATCCTGAGCGACTTGATTGAGATGCCGGAAGCCGTATCGCTGGCTCGCCTGCGTCTTTCGTATGCACAGGTGGGTAGTTCCGCTTCTCCGTTCCAGCTTCAGCGATTTGCCAGCATTTCTGCCGGTGGGAACCAAGGCTTTCTCTCATTGAGTGGAACCCTTCCGAACACCGACCTGAAGCCGGAGAAAACCGAATCCTACGAGATCGGTGCAGACATTCGTTTCTTCCAGGGACGACTGGGACTGGACGTAACGGCCTACCAGACCAACACAACCAACCAGCTGTTTACGGTTGCTCTCCCGATCGGTTCCGGTGCTTCTTCGTTCTTCACGAACGGCGGAAACATCGAGAACAAAGGGATTGAGTTTAGCTTGAATACGACACCGGTTGAGCGAATGGACCTGGTTTGGGATGTCGACTTCACTTTCGGTCTGAACCGAAACGAGG
>JBNJFK010000169.1:4729-5053 GCA_051746765.1 Bacteroidota bacterium | reverse complement strand
CTGCTTGCGTCCATACAGGGGCTCTGTCAGGAAGGAGCCATGGAGGCCGCCATCAGTGCAATCGAGCGTCTCGACCTTGAGGAAATTCTGAAAAACCGGGTCAGCTGACGCACACGAAAACACCTGATCATGCATCACAATCGACATACCGGCCTGCGCAGCCTATATAATAAGACAAAATAGCGGATGTACTTGTCGAAAAAACTCAGTCGCAAAAGAAAATCTCTGTGAGCCTGGATAAGCAAAATGTTTAATATCAATATGTAAAATTAACTCTTTGCTCATAAATTATTCGGAATATTTTATAATATCCAATTTAAACGG
>JBNJFK010000169.1:0-4719 GCA_051746765.1 Bacteroidota bacterium | reverse complement strand
GCGCAGCCTATATAATAAGACAAAATAGTATGAAAACTATTAATTGCTTCCTACCTTTGGGGGAGAGGGGAGCTATCCGGCCCGACGCCGATGTGAACTTCCCCGATCCAAAACCATCCCGACAGTAGGTCTTATTATGCACGCATTCCATATCCCGGTCATGGGAACCGGACACTCCCTCGACACCCCCATACGAGTCGCACATCTTGGTATCCAGAGCGCCATGTCCGTCGTCGATGATCAACTGATCGAAACTCTTCGGCGCTTCTACTGCAAGCAGTGGTCACTTCCTTACAAATCCATTCCCGCAAGTAAACCGGACGGTCGGGAGAAGAGGATTACGGCTTGGCTGGAGTGTGTTCAAACCATTGTCGAGAGACGGTTGGACACGCTTCGGGAAACCGCCCTCTTCACGGAAAGTGAGAAAGATCGATACTTCCGTCTCTTGGATCCGGAAAGTGCCATCGGGTCCCTGTATCAACGCCTGATGGGTAGTCCGGAATCTGCCCGCTCAGCGGAGGACCTTGAAAAACTTGAATCCTCCATCGAGCCGGGCCGGATTGAAGTGAACATCATGTCCAAAGTAGATGCACTGCACCCTGAGAAGGGAGAGGCGTTCATGAGTGATGAGTACCGGGACGGACACAGTGCATTGCGCGGGGTCGCCAACAGCTCGTTGGATCTTTCCCTGGTTCTCTCGGCCGGGTTCAACCCGAGTCTGTATAGCTATCTGTCCGAGTTCCGGGACTTTTATCGAACGGCCGCAGGTACGATTCGAAAGCAGATCGTCTTGAAAGTAAGTGACTTTCGATCGGCTCTGATTCAGGGAAAATTTCTGGCAAAAAAAGGGCTGGAGGTATCCGAGTTCCGGATTGAATCAGGACTCAACTGTGGAGGACACGCCTTCGATGCCGGCGGACACCTCCTCCCGGCCATTCTGAAAGAATTTCAGGAGAAACGCGAACAGCTACAATCAGCCTTCCAACCACTCATCGATGCGTTTTACGAAAAGATGGAGTGGGAAAAACCGAAACCCAACTCGATTGAACCGGTACGTATCACCGTTCAGGGTGGTATCGGCACTCATGGAGAGCATCGGCGACTGCTCGAGACGTACGGGATGAACCGAACCGGATGGGGAAGTCCGTTTCTGCTCGTACCGGAAGCAACATGTGTAGACCAGGAGACCATGCAGCTTCTTGAAGAGGCAGAGGAAAAGGACCTCTTCCTCAGTGCCTTTTCTCCCCTCGGCGTTCCGTTCAACACGGTTCGGGATTCCGGCTCCGAGAGATACACGTCGGAAAGAGCGGCCACCGACAAACCGGGGTCTGCCTGCCCGAAAGGGTTTCTTGTGTCCAACACTGAATTCACCGAAAATCCGATCTGCACGGCATCGACGCAGTACCAACTCCTCAAAATTCAGTCCATCAACGAAAGTCGTCTCCCGAAACCGGTCAAGGATCGAACCATCTCCGGGGTCCTGGAGAAAACCTGCCTCTGTCAACATCTCGGGAACGGCGCGTTGATCCGTCTGGGAATTCGCAAACCGTCCTACGGCCGGCAGTCGATCTGTCCCGGACCCAACATCGCATGGTTCGACCGAAACTATAGTCTGGAAGAAATGACGCATCATATCGACGGTAGCGGACCCTCTCTGGTCCCTGGCGAGCGTCCCCACGTGTA
This sequence comes from Bacteroidota bacterium, assembly GCA_051746765.1. Classification (GTDB taxonomy): domain Bacteria; phylum Bacteroidota; class Rhodothermia; order Balneolales; family Balneolaceae; genus JBBEBE01. The sequence goes on along the minus strand of JBNJFK010000169.1, from coordinate 3,036 downwards.
CGCCAACGAGCTGCGGCTCACCTGCGACCGGCTCATTCAACGAATGGACGAGGCGCTCTGCGAAGAGGAAAAAAGCGGGGAAGAAGACCGGCGTGTCTGGAAAGAACTTCGCGCCTATTACCGGAATCTGGAAGCGAGTATCGAAATGATACTGGAGATCGCCGAATCGACGCCCTATGGCGAAGAGAACCTCGGGTCTATCCCGGAAGCAGTCCACCGGGAACGACACCGATTGTCCGAGCATCCCGCCATGGAACGACTCATGGACCCGGTCTACTCCTGAACGAGGGGTTCCAGTTCCAGATCTTCCGGTCCGGTCTCGATTCGATACTCTTCGACCGGTTTGCCACCGATCAGATGCTCCTGGATGATGCGTTCGATCACTTGTGGTGAACAAGAGTGGTACCAGACCCCTTCAGGATAGACGACCGCGATGGGACCTCGCATACAAACTCTCAAGCAGTTCGCTTTTGTGCGAAAGACGCCCCCCGAGGCCTCCAGCCCGAGATCGATCAATCGCTCTTTGAGATAGATCCAGGATTTGATCCCAACCTCCTTTTTGCAACACTTCGGTGCGGTCTGATCTGCACAGAGGAAGATGTGCCGCTGAATCTTGTCCAACTTCAAATCCCGAACCGTATCTGCGAGTCGTTCGTCAATACCCATCGAATACCTTTGGTTTGATTACTCGTCCAATTTCATATGATTGTATACACGATCAGGCGTTCGACGATCCGGTTCCCGAATCGGCTTGACCAGGTCTCCGGGGCACCGTAAAGGAGATGGTCGTTCCCTCACCCGGTCGGCTCCGAACGTCAACCTCGCCCCCCATTCGTGCAACAAAATCGATGCAGAGCGAAATACCAAGGCCGGTTCCATTCTCCTGATCGGTTCCCCTCGTTGTCATCTGCTTTTGATTTTCAAACAGATCCCGAACCACCTCTTCGCTCATTCCCACGCCGGTATCGCTGACTGACAACCGAACGTGGTTCGTTTGCTCCTCCGCCGTTACCGACACGCTCCCCCCTGATTTGGTGAATTTCAGTGCGTTGTGAATCAGGTTTCGAAGAACCACCGAGAGCATATCGGGATCGGCCCAAATTTGCAAGTCCGGATCGATAGTCATGGAAAGATCGATCCCCTTCTGCACAGCCCGGCTGCGCTCCTGAAGAACTGCCTGCTTGACCCTCTCATTCGCTTTCAGGTACACCGGGCGGTTTTCGATCTGCCCGGTCTGGGAGCGGGCCCACCCAAGCAGGTTTTTGAGCATTCCCACAAGTTGTCCGGTCGTGTCGAAAAGGTAATTGCTGTACATACGGACCTCATCGTGATCCTTCTGGTCCACACTCTCTTTGAGCAGATCGGTAAGTCCCAATATACCGCTGGCCACATTGTTCAGATCATGTGCCAAAATCGAAAAGAGTCGATCTTTGGCGTCATTGGCTTTCTGAAGCTCGTTGGTACGCTGCTGAATGATCTCTGCCAGACGCCGGTTCTGTTTGTGCACCTGCTTGACGCGCCATTGGACCGTCGCCCAAATCAGTCCCAGAAAGCTCAAAATGGCCGTGACAATGAACCACAACTCTCTCCAGAAGGGCGGTGTCACCACCAAACGGATACGTGCTTCATTCTCACCCAGGATCCCGTCATGATTTTCGACCCGCACACGAAACTCGTAGCTGCCCGGATCGAGGTTCGTGTAGGTAACTTGCCGATCTCCGCTCACCCGGCTCCACTCCGGTTCAAACCCTTCGAGTCGATACTCGAACCGGTTCGCCTTCAACGGGCGAAAATCCAGCGCGCTGAACCCGAAACTGATCACCGAAGCCGTATGAGGAATCACGATTTTCCTGGCCTGTGCAATCTGACGCTGCAACGGAGACTCTTCACCCGGTTCCACTTCCCGATTGAAAATCTGAAACGAGGTCAGGGTCGGAGTTGGAACCCAGGTATCGACCCGTATACTGTCCGGATGAAATCGGTTGAACCCGTTCACACCTCCGAAATAGAGATACCCTTCGGAATCCTTGTACGATGATCTCGGGTTGAATTCGTTACTCTGCAGGCCGTCCTCTACATGATAGGTCCGCACTCCTTCAGTCTCCGGGTCGAACCGCGTGAGTCCGTTGTTCGTACTCAACCAGAGCCGGCCGCGACCATCCTCTTCAATGGCGTGGATCATGTTTCCGGAAAGCCCGTCTTCGGTCGTCCAGTAGTGAAACCGTTCTGCTTCCCGATCCATCCGTACGAGCCCGCCCCCACGCGTGGCCAGCCAGAAACGCCCCTGTCGGTCCTCATACGCGTCGTGAATCGCACTGCTGTAGAACCCCCGACCCTGATTCAAATCGTAGAACGAAAACCGTCCGGACTCCGGGTCGAGACGCATGAGCCCGCTGTCCCCGTATCCACCAATCCACATAGTTCCCTCTTCATCCTCGTGGACCATTCGAAGGTCATTGTTGTTCACCGTCGACGGATCCTCCGGATTCTCGGGGTTGGCCCGGTAGTTGGTCAATTCTCCGCTCGCCGGATCCAGGACCGAGAGACCTCCCCGATTCAGCGCAAACCAGAGCTTCCCGTCGCGCGTTTCCGTGATGGAATAGACATCATCGCTCCCCAGCGACGTACTGTCTTCCGGATCGTGACTCAACGCCGGACGAACCCGGTGTGACGCCGGATCCAGGCGATCCACCCCCCCGTTGTAGCTCCCGATCCAGATTCCCGCATCATTCTCGTGCAACGCAAGTACCGCATCGCTGCGCAGCCCGCCAGATTGAGAGGGATCCCGGCGGATCACATCGAACCGGCCGGTCTCCGGATCAAACAAGTTGAGACCGCCACCGTCCGTCGCCACCCAGAACTCGTCGTTCTCCGCTTCCAGGAATGCCCGGACACTGTTGTTACTCAGACTGTTGGGATTCAAGGGATTACTCCGATAGGCCCGAAACCGCTCGTTTGACTCCTCCAGATAGTTGACGCCACCAGAAAAAGCGCCGACCCAAATCATCCCGTCCTCACCACGGTAGAGTGCATTGA
>JBNJFK010000168.1:0-5103 GCA_051746765.1 Bacteroidota bacterium | reverse complement strand
TTTCCTTTCGACATTGCTGGATCTCCCTATCCATCGCTTCGTCGAAGGGATTCGGGAGATGGATGCCTTCATTTCGGTCACGCACGAAGAGGAGTCCAACATCATCTCCAGCCTGTTGGCGAAACATCTGGAGGTGGACAAAACCATCTCGCTCGTCTCCAATCCGCAATACATCCCACTCGGACAGACCATCGGATTGGACGCCATGATCAATATCAAGGCATCGGCGACCGATGACATCCACCGTGAAATTCGAAAAGGGGCTTATAAAACCGTCAAGGCACTGCAAGGGGTTCGTGCAGAGATTGTGGAGTTGGAGATCTCCTCCGACTCCCCCCTTACCCGGGGACCCATCGGAGAGCTTGACCTGCCGGACGGATTGATCATTGGCGGCATCGTCCGGGACGGGGTTGCCACCATTGCGACCGGCACGACCTCCATAAAACAGGGTGATCGTGCCATCCTCTTCGTGACACCGGAATCGCTGAAACGGCTCGAAAAGTTATGATGAAGGCCGCTCGAACCCACAGACGCATCCACCTGTCAGACGTTCTGGGTATACTTGGCGGATTCATGGTCGCGCTCGCAATCGCCATGCTCCTGCCGATCCTGATTGCACTTCTCTACGGAGAGACAACATGGGTCAACTTCCTTCAGTCATCTGTACTCTGCCTGATGGCGGGGGGAATCCTCTTCTACTTTTTCCGGCCCCGCGACGAACTCCGCATGCGAGAGGCCTTTTTGATCGTCTCTCTGACCTGGCTTGTCGGATCCCTTGTCGGGGCTCTTCCGTTCTGGCTCTCCGGTACACTGATCAACTATACCGACGCCGTCTTCGAGATCATGAGCGGGTTCAGCACAACCGGATCCTCCATTCTGGGAGGAACCACTCACGAAGGTGTCGTGAACCCGGCGATTGAATCGATCGACCGGAGCTTGCTCTTCTGGCGCTCACTGACGCACTGGATTGGCGGAATGGGCATCATTCTTCTCACACTCGCTCTGCTACCACTACTCGGCATTGGCGGGATGCAGCTCTTCAAGGCGGAGTACTCCGGTTCTACGGCCGACAAGGTGACCCCCCGAATCCAGGAGACGGCCAAACTACTCTGGACCGTCTACGTCGGACTCACCTGTGCCCAATACCTGCTACTGTGGATCCACCCATCCATGGACTGGTTCGATGCGATCAACCATGCCTTCTCGACTCTTGCCACGGGAGGATTTTCCACAAAAAATGCATCGATCGGTGCATTCGATTCGATCTACATCGAGAGTGTCATCATCCTTTTCATGTTTTTGGCCGGCATCAACTTCGCACTCCATTTTCGTCTCTTTACGGGCCGAACATCTGCCGTTTTCCAGAACAGTGAGCTCCGTTTCTATACCGTATTGACACTTCTTTTCGTTGCCGGTGTCACGCTGTCGCTCTGGCTGGCGAATCCTCTCACTCTCGGACAGGCGCTACGGTCGGGTTCGTTCCAGGTCGTCTCGATACTGACCACAACCGGTTTCGGAACTGACGACTATACCCTCTGGCCCCACCTTTCTTTTGCGCTCCTATTCGTTCTCTTCTTTACGGGGGGCTGCGCAGGATCGACAAGTGGCGGGATCAAAATGCTCCGGATCTCCATCATTCTCAAAAACATCCAACGTGAATTCCGGCAGACGCTGCATCCTCATGCCGTTTTGCCGATTCGGTTGGGACAGCGCATCGTAAGCCCGTCGGTTTTGAGAACGATTCTCAGCTTTCTCATGCTCTATCTTCTCCTCTTTCTGACGGGATTCGTTCTATTGGCCGGTCTCGGCTACGATCCTCACTCAGCCATGAGTGCCAGTATCGCCAGCATCGGAAACATCGGTCCGGGATGGGGCGACTTCGGACCCTCCGAGAGTTATGCTCACATTCCGCTGATCGGGAAGTGGGTCCTGATTGTCCTGATGATGATTGGCCGGCTCGAGATCATCACCGTATTGATTCTCTTTACGCCTTGGTTCTGGAAGAATTGATACAGAACGTCATGCGAGTTCGTAGAGCTGATTGAATAGTGACTCCCCTTCGGACGGTCCGATCAACACCATTTCATCGCCCGTTTGAAGCCGACGGGTGGGATCGGGATTGACAAGCATCTCCGAGCCATCTTTGATGGCAATGACCGTACAACCCGTCTTTTGTCGAATATCGGACTCGATCAGGCTCTGACCGACCAGTACCCCGACAGCTTTTCGGGTAAAGATGTTGAGTCCCTCGGCGATCATCACGATATCCTGCTTTTCGAGAAGATTGAAAATCGAGTTGGCTCCCATCGTAGCGTAGGACATGACAAAATCGGCACCGGCCCGGTGAAGGGTACTCACATTTCGCTCATAGGTGGCTCGCGAGACGATCTGCATGGACGGTGAGAGTTGTCGGCAGTAGATGGTCAGGTAGATGTTTACATCATCATCGTGTGTCGTAACCAACGTTGTGTGTGCCTTCTCGATTCCCGCTCTTTCCAATACGTTGCGATCGGCTGCATCTCCCAGGATGTAGCGATCCGGCTCGAGAATTCGCTCCGGATTCTTGTCGACGATCCGGTAGTCGATCTGCCGCTCCTCCAGGGCGTGTGCAGCCGCACGCCCTACCCGGCCGGCACCTAAAATCACGACTGGTTGGTCTGAAACATGATAGATCGAGAGTACTTCGTCATACCGACGCAGCTGCTCAACTGTACCTGCCAAGACCAACACCGTTTTGGGCGTGATCATGCAGTCCGGACGCGGTTGTCGAAACTCACCTCGCTCCCAGACACCGACGACGCTGATTCCGATCTTTTCCCGCAATCCACTCTCGCGAATCGTCTTGCCCACCAAGGGAGTCTCCTGAGCCGTCGCTTCCCCGATCACCAAATTGTCGATATGGCCGATCACATGCACCCGTGCATTCCCTCCCAATGTACGCCGGGCCAGCGATCGCCCAAGCATCTCGCCCATCTGAAGCACCTGGGTTGCTCCGGCCATCTTCAGGATATCAATTGAATCTTCGGACGCAGCCATGGCGACGATTGGAACATCCGGATTGAACTCCCGGACCGTAAAGGTCACGTTGGTATTGATGGTGTCTCCGCCCGAAGCCACAACCATGGCCGCCTGCTCGACCCGGATCATTCGATAGGTTTCCAGATCGTCCGGTGGCAAATTCACCACATCGTAATCCTGATCAGCCAACTCCAGAGCCCGTTGGAGATCAGGCTCCAGTAGCGTATACCGAATATTGTAATCCTTCAGCTTTCGAATAAGGGAGGTGGTAATGGCATCCAGTTTGGTAATGATCACATGATCCCTCGTCTCCGGAGGGAGTTCGCGGGGAGCCCGGGCCTGATTGACGGCATTCATCCAGGGGGCATAGAAAAACTCGATGAATGTGAAGGGAAGCATGACCAGAAGCAGCATCACACCGGAAATGATCACCACCATCGAAAAAATCCTTCCCAAGTCGGTGTGGAAAACCACATCCCCGAAACCGAGGGTTGTCATGGTAACCAGTGTCCAGTAGAATCCGGTAAGCCAGGTATGCTCCCCGCTCCGGCCCTCGAATTCCATAATGTAATGGAAGAGGATTCCGTACAGAACAAACAGACCCACCAGCACCAGCAGAAACTTGAGCAGTTTCCGGATGTTGGTTTTCGTCCTGCGCGAGGCGAAAAAGTACGCAAATTGTGAACTCAAAAACTTCATAGGCAATAAATCAGGCCAAATCTACCAATTCGGTTCTCCAAATTCGAATGCTGAATGGAGTACTTACGACCTCACCTCAATCTTTCGTATATTTCCGGAATGCAGAGCGAGACGAAAACAGCACCGAATGATACGCAAATTGACCTGAAGTCCTTGACGCGAGAGGAGCTCGGAGAGCTCTGCGAAGAACTTGGGCTCCCGTCCTATCGAACGACCCAGCTGACACGCTGGCTCCACCAAAAAGGGGTACGTTCATTCGACGAAATGAGCAATCTCTCCAAGGAGTTGCGCGACAAGCTGGCCGAGCGCTACACGATACGCCACATCAATGTGGATCAGCGCCAAACATCGGACGATGGAACTGTAAAGTATCTCTTCCGGCTGGACGACGAGACCGACGAAAAGATTGAATCGGTCCTGATCCCCGATCTGCAACCGGACGGAACTGCAAAACGATTGACCGTCTGTGTCTCCTCCCAAGTCGGGTGCGTCTTCGGCTGCTCTTTCTGTGCAACCGGGAAGATGGGCCTCTTTCGCAACCTCTCCCCGGGTGAAATTGTGGACCAGGTTCGAATGATTGACCGGGATGCACAAGAGGTCTACGGGAAAGGAGTGACCAATGTCGTCTACATGGGGATGGGAGAACCGCTGCACAATTATAAATCAGTCGTCGAATCGGCGGCTCTCCTGAGCAGTGAAGCCGGGTTGGAACTTTCCCCCAAACGAATTACGGTCTCCACCGTCGGACTCACCCGACAGATCGAGCAGCTGGCCGACGAGAAGCGGCCATTCCGGCTCGCCATTTCGCTGCACGCGGCGCACGACGCCAAACGAACCGAGATCATGCCCATCAACGAGTCGTTGAACCTGAAACGGCTGGAGAAGGCCGTACGATACTACCACCGGAAAACGGAACTCCCGGTCACCTATGAGTATCTCCTCTTTGATCACTTCAACGACCATGTGAAGGACGCACGTCAGCTCTCCACCATTGCCCATTGGATCCCGTCCAAAGTGAACATCATCATGTACAACCCGGTTGCAGGAGTGACCCTGAAACGGGCTCGGGAAGATCGGCTGGACGCATTCATGAAGGAACTGATCTCCCACGGTGTTACGGCAACTGTTCGGCGAAGTCGCGGCGACGATATCGATGCCGGTTGTGGTCAGCTGGCCATCCGTGACGGAGCACCGAAGGGCAAATCAATGCGGCGTTGAGAAGAGATCCGGCATTGAGAATAGGTGCGACGATGAATTGAGCAGAAACCGGAGCCTGAATAACGCGAAACCGCCCACTTCCCGATGTTCATCGATCAGTCGTGAATCAAATTGAGCAGCCGGCCGAACCGGGGCAACCACCGCTCCCCGTCCCACGAAAAGTAGATC
>JBNJFK010000167.1:0-5106 GCA_051746765.1 Bacteroidota bacterium | reverse complement strand
GTCTTTTTCGGGGACTGCCTGCCCAAGATATATTACACGGTGCTGACTTTCCTTGATGAAATAATAGTAGATCAAAAGACCGAGTTCGTGCAACTCCCATTCAGGCAGGAACAATAGAAAAGTTTTTTGTCCTTCTTTTTTCTGAACGGGAATGCTGTCGATAGCCACCATCAGTTTTTGCTTGATGAGGTTTGAGATAAAATGTTCCTGGGCCGGATTGATCGTGCCGGTTCAGCCAGGCAATTGCTACACGGTTGAATTCCTCCGGTCGTTCGATGTTGCAGACATGTCCACAATCTTCGATGATATGGAGTTCACTGTTGTCATGACGTTCGACCATGGACTGAATGGATGGAAGAAACATGTGATCTTCCCGACCCATGATGTACAGCGTAGGGTTGGAGCTCTCTTTCTGTCGAAAGACCCGCATGACGGGTACCACTTCAGACGTAAGCCGGAACCATCGAAGGAACTCTTTCTTGGCCATCTTTTTCGCTTCCCGAATGAAATGGTGTCTCGATTCCTGATGGTTGGCGCGCGGCAGAATAATCCAGGAAAAAAGACGATAGAGCCACATGAACGGGACCCAGCGTTTGATCAAGTGACCGCTCCAGATCAGAAAGCGGGAGCGAATGTTCAAGCGCATGATCGCTCCGCATTGGACAACACTGTAGACCCGATTCTGCTGCATTTCTTCAAGTGTTCGAATGAGTAACGTACCCAGTGAAACACCTATGAAATGAGCGTGATGGATGTTCAGTTTGTCCAATACATCAATCAGGTCTTGTGTTACTCCCTGAAGGGTATAGGGTTCTCGAAAATGGTGCTCGAATGAATGTTTCGACTGACCGTGTCCCCGTAAATCGACAAACAGGACATTGAAACTTTCCCGAAATGCCTTGATTTGACGGAACCAGATGGTTGAGGAACCACCGGCTCCATGGACAAAGACGACCCAATCTTTTTCAGGATGGGACAGATAGGTTTTATAGTGTAAAGTGTTTGCAGGAGAACTCATCCTTCATCTATTCTGTATTCTCCCGATAATACGAATCATTCGACGGAACGACCGCCTTCTTTTGACTGTCGAACCCGTTGTTCTCGAAAAAATCGTTTCAACAAATCGGAACATTCGTCCTCCTCAATCCCTTGAATAATTTCAATCTGGTGATTCAGGTTCCAATTCGAGGCAAGCTGAAAGCGAGATCCGCATGCTCCCGCTTTCTCGTCGACAGCCCCGAAGACCAGTCGATCCAGCTTACTCCAAACCATGGCACCACTACACATGGGGCAGGGTTCCAGTGTAACATAAAGGGTACAATCAGTGAGATATTTACTCTGCAGTGTGGAGCAGGCAGCCGATATGGCGATCATTTCGGCATGAGCTGTGGGATCTCCCAACGATTCAGTTCTATTGGTACCACGACCTACAATCCGGCCTTGATTGACGACCAGAGCACCGACAGGAACCTCTCCCTGCATCCATGCCTCTTTCGCCAGTTCAATTGCCTGCCGCATGTACCGTTGATGTATCTCCCATGGGTTCTGCACGATTAATCTCCATACTTGCTTTAGAGGCAGGATTTTGGTTTAATTAGGTTGTTGAACTTACATGAAGAGAGCCGTTGAATGCAACGACTCTCTTTGGGTTAGAGTGAGTGGACGATTCGCCTGGCGATCATACGAACGCATCACTCATACAAACCCACAGAATCGAGGAGACATATGATGTATCCCGTTAATAATCAAGACCTTCCCTTATTATCCGGCTGGATGCTGCCGACGCTATTGGCCGGAGTGCTCATTGTAATGAGCGGTTGTAGCAGCGGTTTGGTTATCGAACAAGCCGAGTTTTCCCAACCTGTCGAAAGCGTTCTCGAGGTAGACGATGGGGAAGTACATGACATCCGGTACGGGATTCGATTTTCAGTGGACCCCATTCTCCAAGAGGAGGGAGCCGGGTCGGTTCCCGTCGTAAGACTCATTCGTCACCAATCCGGGGTTTATATGTTGACTGCTTCCGGTTTTCGACATGTCTGGTTGTTGGAGACAGGCACAAATCAACTCGAGGTCACGGACTCCATATTGGTACGCGAGAGTGGATTGGGCGAGCCCGTCTTCAATCAGAAAGGGGATTGGGTCGAACTGCTGGATCAATCAACCGGTCATCAGTTTCGATTGACCGATGAAGGCTTGGTAGAGGAGGAGAACCAATGAGAGAAATCAACTGGTGTCGACACATCGCGACCGCTTCAAGTTTTGGTATTCTGGCTCTTCTGGTGCTGTTGATGACTTCGCCTGTACAAGCCCAGGAATCGGATTATGAACTGATTGAGCAGTTCCGGGCAGACTATCAAGAGGTTCAACAAGAGATCGATCTGGCCGAAGACAGTGAAGAGCTGCTTCGACTCGAATCGGAATTGGACCGTTTTTCCGAGGAGTATGATGAGCATCGTGAATTGATCGATGCAGCACTCCACCCCGTGACGCTACAAGAGCATGAGGAGTCACTCGAATCACGCTGGAACTCGTCTCGCAAAACCTTGGCAAGAGTGGACGAACTCCACCAGGAGATTGAAGCTCTGCAGGGCGAAATGGAACAGTTTCGTGGCGAAATTGCCGACCGTGATGACGAGATTGAATCGATCGAATCCGAGCTGAACCAATCCCGGGAGCAGGTCGAAGGACAGGCCGATCTGGTACGACAGTATCGAGAATCCATTCAGGATCGGGATCGAATGGTCTCTTACTTTTTGTCCGACCTCCTCAATCAGTACGATGGATTGAGTCCGGAATCGTCCGGGGACCAGGGAAGCATGCTTGAGCGTATGGAAGAACAGCCGGTCGACCTGCTGAAAACCCTGCTGGGTGAATATGTCAACAAGACCAATGACTCGACGGATCTTGAAACGGTTGACTATCTGGCGATGAAAGCACAGTACCGCTATTTCAATCAATGGTGGGGCGAGTCTGGCGAATTTCTCGTCAATACACTTGAAACCGATTCTCCGGTTCAGTCCTGGCAAGAGATAACCGACCTGCTCGACAATTGGAATTCAGCCATCGAGAGTCGGGTTTGGGTATCCATTCAGTCTGAATTTGCAGATCAAGGTGTACAGCTCGAGGATGTTCAAGATTCAGAAAGCCTCTACAATTCGATCAGATCTCATCTGGAACAGGTCATGCGTGAGGCCCGGGAAACCAACCGATCGGAAGAACTTGACCGTTATGAACGTTTTGCATCGTTCTGGAACGGAACTGTCAAGAACTACTGGGGAGAGGTACTCATTCCGGCCAATGTCTTGAATCATGAACAGATCTCCAGTATAGATGAGCTCATGGTTACATGGTATAGCGACGCGGTTCCTTATACCAATATTGCGCTTCTGTTTCTGGTGATTGCGGTCTTCTTTGTCATCGTCTTGATCATTACCAACGTGCGAACACGCGTTGGCTACAAACAGGAGATTGCAGAACTGAAGAAGAACAACGGTGGGTCCTGACCCTGCTACATCATCCTGAATCGTCGACGAATGATCCATTCCGAGGCCAACAGGAGTAGTAGCAGGAGGTACCAAAATGGATATGGGTGGATGGAGATACGGTATCGTGTCTCCCGATCCCTGTCAATTCGTTGTTCGAGTGCATCCAGCCATTCTTCTGACCTTCCCGACGTATTCATTGATCGCCATTCCCCTCCGGACTCTCTGGAAAGCTGTTGGAGAAATGCATCATCCCGACCGGATGGATGATGTTCACGAATACGTTGCGTCCAATCAGTTCCGGTCTCTTCCACCAACCTCCTGTTCTCTGTATCTGCTCGTGGATGATCGATCCACTGTAGAATAGACGAAAAGAGTTCTTGAGCCAATTCGATCTCTTGTTCACGCCCCGAATGTGATAGCTGGTACCATCCGGTTGCCGATATCAATAATCGACGACGATCTCCGACCTCCTGCAAAAAAAGAAACGGAAGGTTCGGATCTCCCTGCATCCAAATTGTTTCCGTGGCCGCTTCTGTTTGCCATTCGGCTGCGTGGATCCAGAGGGGAGTGTTCGCTTCACCCAACCATGCTTGAAACGGTTCAATGAGAGGGTGATCCCGACTTTCTTCCACAATATCCGAAAATGTACGGATGTACAGTGAATTCTCATTCGAGTCTGGACGTGCAGGTGGATACAATCCATTCTGCATATCCGGTAGTGAAACTCCGGAAGGACCGGCCAACCAGATGACTCCGGTTTCATCCAGATATCGAGTCAATGAATCCGGCCATGGGCCGGAACGAGGGTCGCCGTGCAGGATAATCAGGTCCGGATCATCATCGGGAAGGTGGACCGGTTCATGAAACAGGTCAATTGTGTGTGCTCGAAGTTGCCGATCTGACCGCAGCTGTTCTCGAACCCACCGAATATCGGGGTGTATCGATGTTGCAACATGCCAGATGTTCGTACGGTTATCCCGGACTCTACGTTCATCTTGCCAATGATTGTTCTCCGTTGACCACTCCTCTTGCCGGGGGAGGACCTGAACTTCAACCACGATTCGCCCGGTATCCTGCAACGAAACAGGAATCGACTGAACAGTGACACTGTCATTTTCAGGAAAAGAAACCGACGTACGCTCGTTCAACTCTCCATCAATATGGAGTTCGATCGTTGCAGATGAAACGTCCAATCGCGAGCGAGATACACGAACCCAGAGCTGATTTTGCTGATGCAGCTCGAGCGGGTTCGGCAGGAGTACTTCTTCGAGCACAAGATCTTGTTCCGCTTCGGTGGCCCCGAGCGAAACCGTATAGAGTGGGGGGAGGGAGGAGGTGAAAGTGAATTCGTCACGTCTGTAATCGGTATCCAAACCATCGGACAGAAGGAGCGCAGCCGGTGGGGTGGCCGTTTGATCCCTCAGGTGTTCAAACACGGCATCGAATCGGGTTGCCGATTCCCACAACGAATCCTGAGTCAATGAATCTACAGAACGAGAAAATGGATAAATGTCGTAGGGGATCTGTCGACGATCCAATTCCTGTTGAATCCTCGAAATGGCCTCTTCGGTTTCAGTGATTCCATTCCATCCGTTGCGATTCAGCATCAGGCTTTCACTGC
>JBNJFK010000166.1:0-5178 GCA_051746765.1 Bacteroidota bacterium | reverse complement strand
CCATGAGCGAGGCGGTCATGGAAGCGGTGGCCGAAGCGTACGGCGAGGGGGTCCATTTGGGATCCAAGCCGAAAAAGAAGTAAGGGGAGTTCCCCGAGGCTGGTGGCCCACAAGTGGGCCCCGCAACGAGTTCACGACGAGGCGGCGAGGCGAAGGCTTCGGCCGCCTCTCTTGTTTGAGGCAAGAGTCATGAAGCAGACGAGCCCGACAGAGCGACCACGAATCGAGGTCTACGAGCTGGATCAAATCGACTACCAGCCAGCCTGGGAGTTACAGAAGCGGATCCAGAAGCATCTCATTGACGAGAAGCTCCGGGAGCGACGCGAGCCGGAGTACCAATCAGAGGCTCGCGATGTGCTGTTGCTGGTCGAGCACCCGCACGTCTTTACACTGGGGAAGAGCGGAGACGCCTCCCACCTGCTCCGCTCTGACGAGGAGTTGCGGGATCTGGATGCGCAGTATATTCCGATCGACCGGGGCGGGGACATCACCTACCACGGTCCGGGCCAGCTGGTCGGCTACCCCATTCTGGATCTGGATCGCTACATGACCGATATCCACCGCTACCTGCGATCCCTCGAAGAGGTGATCATTCGGACCAGTGCAGATTTTGGAGTCCGGGCGGGCCGAACCGAAGGTCTCACCGGCGTCTGGGTCGGGAATCAAAAGATCTGTGCGATGGGAATCCGCTGCTCGCGCTGGGTTACCATGCACGGATTTGCGCTCAATGTGAATGCCGATCTGAACTACTTCGGTCACATCGTACCGTGCGGGATCCAGGATCGCGGTGTGGCCAACCTCTCGGACTTGGCGGGCAAGCCGATCACCCGTGAGCAGGTGACGCCGAGACTCTTGCATCATTTCGGTGAGGTGTTCAAAGGCAACTGCAGGCCAGGCCGCAATCTGACTGAAAACAACGGTCATTATTCGTATCTTTGATGCGGAGGCCGAAAGACCCCGGGAGTCGTCCGGATCCCGGTTCAAGAGAGCGTCTCTTGGAGCTGCCCGCCAACAGAAGCAGAGGATCGAGATACCGGTCTCCAACCGAAGAATATACCTGTTATGATCAAAGAGCTTGATGTCGTTGAGCGACAGACCCCCGGAGAGAGACGCCCCGACTGGTTGCGGGTGAAACTGCCCTCGGGAAAGAAGTTCAAGGAGGTCTCCGAGACCATACACAAGCACAATTTGAACACGGTCTGCTCGGAAGCACGTTGCCCGAATATGGGTGAGTGCTGGGGAGCCGGCACGGCCACCTTCATGATCCTCGGGGATGTCTGCACCCGCTCCTGTTCGTTCTGTGCGGTCAAGACCGGCCGCCCGCCGGAGGGGCTGGACTGGGACGAACCGGCCCGTGTCGCCGATGCTGCAAGCAAAATGGAGCTCAAGCACGTGGTTCTTACGTCGGTCAATCGAGACGAGAGGAAGGATGGAGGGGCGCCGATCTTTGCCGAGTGCCACAAGGTGTTGCGCGAGGTGATCCCCGGTGTGACCATCGAATCGCTCATTCCTGATTTTCGGGGCGTCTGGGAGGCACTGCAGATTGTCATCGACACACCGCCCGACGTTTTGAGCCACAATCTGGAGACGGTCCCCCGTCTCTACCGGACCGTTCGTCCGCAGGCTCGCTACGAGCGATCGCTGGAGCTGTTGCTTCGTACGAAACAGCAGGGGCTCCGTTCGAAAACGGGAATCATGGTCGGATTGGGTGAAACACGGGAAGAGGTGATCGAGCTCATGCGTGACTGTGCCGAAAATCAGGTGGATGTTCTGACCATCGGGCAGTACATGCAGCCGACCAAAATGCATCACCCGGTGATCGAGTGGATCCACCCGGATCAATTTGCCGAGTACAAAGAGATTGGCGAAGAGCTGGGAATCGAACATGTCGAAAGCGGCCCGCTTGTCCGCTCCTCCTACCACGCTGAACGACACCTCTAACATATTGTCAACGACCCGCAATACGGGTCGGACGACCAAACCCCGGAACCGCTTTTCATGGCAGCGCTGATTACCGTACTACTGCTCTCGTACTTGATCGGGTCCATTCCGAGCTCCCTTTGGATGGGGAAAATCTGGAGCAATCTGGATATTCGGGATCATGGAAGCGGGAATGCAGGGGCAACGAACACGTTTCGTGTTCTGGGTTGGAAACCGGGCGTGGTGGTCCTGCTCATCGATTTTGGAAAGGGGCTTTTGACCACGACCGTGATCAGTCAGTTTGCCTGGCAGATCGCCAGCGGACCGGTCTCGCCGGTCGGGTGGGAGGTGGACTCCTTCCTGCGCATCGGGTGTGGATTAATGGCAGTGATCGGCCACATGTACCCGATTTACGCCTCTTTTGATGGAGGGAAGGGGGCGGCTACGGCTGCCGGAATGCTCTATGGAATCGAGCCGATCTCCATTTCGATTACATTGGTGGTCTTCGTTTCCGTGATTTTGATCTGGCGATACGTCTCCCTTGGAACCATTCTGGCTACGTTGGTCTATCCATTTTCTCAATGGGTGTTGGTTGCGTTCTGGCAGGTCCCGATCGATCCGAGTGTGCGCATCTTTTCCGGGGTACTGGCTGCTTGGATTATTCTGAAACATTGGGCGAACATCGGCCGCTTGTGGCGGGGAGAGGAGAGCCGTGTTCCGATATCGTGTAACCGGGAAGCCGACGCCACACAACAACGAGAAGAGGGGGCAGAGTCGTGAGCAGTGAACCGAGAGATGTCGCGGTTATTGGTGCCGGCAGTTTCGGAACGGCCCTTGCAACTGTGTTGGCGGGGAAAGGGAATCGAGTGACCCTCTGGGCACGGGAAGCAGAGGTGGCCCGATCGATCAACGAGGAGAACCGAAACCCGTTCTATCTGAGTGATCTGGATCTGTCCGATTCGATCGGGGCAACGACTGATCTGGTCGAAGCGATTCGGGGGGTCTCATTGATACTGATCGCCACCCCGTCTCACGCGGTTCGAACCGTGACCGCCCGGATGGCCGACCACATTGAGGGAGAGCCTCTTTTAGTCATCGTCTCCAAAGGGATCGAAGAGAAGACGTTTATGACCATGTCCCAGGTAGCGGTCGAAACGCTTGAGGGGCGACTCAGCGAAGATCGGATCGGAGTCCTGTACGGACCGAGCCACGCCGAAGAGGTGGCACTGCTCAAACCTTCGGCTGTGGTCGCTTCCTCCTATTCACGCCGTACTGCCCGTGAAATTCAGGAGTCATTCATGACGTCCATGTTCCGGGTCTATCTGAACCAGGATATCATCGGCGTCGAGGTGGGCGGCTCGGTCAAGAATATTATGGCGATCGCGGCCGGGATTGCAGACGGTTTGGAGATGGGCGACAACGCCAAGGCAGCACTGATGACTCGCGGTCTGCATGAAATGAAACGAATGGGACTCCATCTGGGGGCCTCCCAGGACACATTTTCCGGACTATCCGGCTTGGGAGATCTGGTGGTTACATGCACGAGCCAGCACAGCCGAAACCGGCAGGTAGGCTACCGGTTGGGTCGGGGCGAGACCCTGGAGCAAATCCAGGCACAGATGAACATGGTGGCCGAAGGGGTCAAGACGGCTCATTCTGTTCACGAATGGGCCGATGCAAACCGTGTGGAAATGCCGATCACTGAAGCAGTCTGCCGATCGTTGTTTGGAGGGGAGAGCCCGGCAGACCTTCTTGTCGAACTGATGAATCGAACGGCCAAAGAGGAGCGACTCATTTAGTCTCATGGACTACAACGACGGACCTTTGAAGATTTCGTCGATGAAAACCGCCGATCTGAAACATCTGATCCAGCGCGGAGAGGGGCTCTATCTGGAGTTCAAAAAGCGAACCCCCGTACCCGAGAAAATCGCCCGGGAGATGGCGGCTCTGGCCAATACCCGGGGTGGGAAAGTTCTGGTGGGGGTGACCGACGACGGGAAAATCACCGGGATCACCTCTTTTTTTGAAGAGGAGTATCTGCTCACCAAGGCGGCCGAACAGATCTGCCGTCCCCCGCTTGTGATCACTATGGAGCTGGTGCAGACGCCCGAAGGCGATGTACTGCTCGTCGAGGTCCCTGAGGCCGCCGAGAAGCCGGTCTGGATCCCTTCCGAAACCGGCCGCATGGTGTATGTGCGTCAGGGAGAGGAGAGCGTACTTGCGAGCGACGAGCGGACCGAGCTTCTCAAGCACGAGACCAGCCAGGAGGATCACGTCACCTTCGAATATGGTGACAACGAACGACAGCTCTTTCGCTTTCTTCACGAGTATGGAGAGATTACCGTGGATCGTTACGCTCAGTTGATTCATGCCACCACCTGGCGCTCCTCCCGGATCCTGATCAACCTGGTGCGGGCAGGGATATTGGAGCTGTCAAATCGCGACAATGTTGATTATTTTGTGTTTTCGGTCGATTCAGACGGAACGGCCGGTTCCTGAGCCCTGTTGTAGGGGCGCGCAAACGGAGACAAACTCAGTGACGGAGATGGACCATGTCGGATGAGAAGTTGGACGATGTCATTGCATCGTTGATTGATGAAGAGGACGACGAGAGTGCCGCCACCCCGACGGGTGGACCGGCCATGCCGCAGCCGATTCAAGAGGAGATTGCCGCAGGTGAGGAGAAGATTCTACTCACTGAACGGGCGGCTCGACAGATCCTGCGTATAAAAGAGGAGGAGAAGTTGGACGAAAACCTCTATCTGCGCGTCGCCGTCGAAGGAGGAGGGTGCTCCGGACTCAACTACAAGCTCGGATTTGATATCCGTCAGGAGGAGGATCGACTGACCGAGAGCCAGGGGATCGACATTCTGGTCGACCCCCGACATCTTCTCTATCTGCAAGGGGTGCAGATCGACTATCCGGATGGACTGGATGCCCGCGGGTTTACGTTCGAGAATCCCAATGCGAGCGAAAGTTGCGGGTGCGGATCCTCGTTCGCGATCTGATCGGTAGTTCCTCTCTTTTTTCGGAGCGATTCTGTGTGTCGAGCGTTGACACTTTTCTGCCCCCGACTCCATAGACGGATGGGGGAGTTAAGGGGGCGTTGAACGGTGGTTTGAAGTTTCTCAAGCGGCGCAGACTCTCTCAGTTTCGCTTTGCCTGCGCCTCGTTGATCAGTCGCTCCACTTCGGGGGCCGATACCTGCACCTTCTCGTTGCAGAAGTGACAGACGATCTCCTGTCCCTCCCCCTGCAT
>JBNJFK010000165.1:0-5225 GCA_051746765.1 Bacteroidota bacterium | reverse complement strand
GGACGAGTGGCACAACTTTTTGGGTCTCTACTCCCCGCGACACGGCCCTCACTACCCATTCGAGGTGATCAACCTGGCTCCGGATCACGCGGTCATGAGCACATTTCCGGAGAGTTGGGAGACACCCAACGGCGAACTTTATGAAGAGGGAGAACTCAAGGACACCGCCACACCACTGGCGCACGCCATGGACCGTGAGCTGAATCGCTACATGGTCAACGTCTGGGTGAACAACTATCATGGAGCACGGGTGTTCGGGACTACGATCGGACATCATACCGAGACGATGGCCGATCCGGTCTACCTGGAGATGGTTACGCGCGGACTCTTGTGGGCTGCCGGACGACTGGACGAGCAGGGAACGGACGCAGGGGCCGGACTGGAATGAAAACATTGATTGCCGACAGCGGGGCGAGCAAGACCGCATGGGCACTGGTTCACGGGAGTTCCGTTGAATATCGAACCACGCGCGGGCTTCATACGTCCTGGATTGGTGAAGAGCAGTTGGAGACGGAACTGAGGGAGGAACTCCACAATCTGAGTCCGGACCGTATTCGCTTTTACGGAGCCGGACTCTATGGCGGAAAGGGGGACTCCCCGGTAGGGGGATTGCTTCGAACTCTCTTTGGAGAAGTCGATCTGGAGTTTCGCGACGATCTGCAGGCGGTTGCGGATGCCTTCCTGGGGGATCGTCCCGGTGTGGCTGCCATACTGGGTACCGGTTCCAACTCCGGATGGTTCGAAGAGGGACAGAAGCGTGGCGGAGTGGCTGCTCTGGGCTATGTACTCGGAGACGAGGGTAGCGGGGCAGATATCGGCAAATCCCTGCTCAAAGGATATTTTCGAAACCAATGGAGCCCGTCGACCCTGGAGTGGATCGCCCGGGAGTTGAACCATTTGACTTATGAAGAGATGGTCCGGAAGCTTTACATGGACTCCCGACCCAGTTATTGGCTCGCCTCTGTCGCCGGAATTCTGCTCAAGAGGTCCGAACGACCCGGGGAGCTGGACTTTCTTCTGGACGAGGCTCTGGATCGGTTCATTCGGGAGCATTTGATGTACTACGAACCGTTCCCTGATCTGGAAGTGGCCATTTGCGGGGGTGTGGCGAATGCCTGTCAGGAGAGACTTTCGGCCAAGCTGAACGCGGCCGGTGTTCGGACGTTTCATCTTGCCCGGGGCGTAATCGAGGCATTGGCCGCAAACGAAGTGAATCGCCAGCGAGGGGGTTCATAATCCGATCCAACATGAATACCCAAGAAGTTGTTGTGTCTCCATGAACGAACTGAACATTGACGCATTGGACGCTCTTCCGTTTTGTGATACACACTGTCACCTCTATGTTGAGGAATTTCACAAAGATCTTGACGATGTCATGGATCGGGCGGCAAAGGCCAATGTCCGGGAGATCTTTCTTCCGGCCATCAACCTGGAATCGATGACGGCGATGAAGTTACTCGGGCACGACCAGCTACGTTTTTATCCGATGGCCGGCCTGCATCCCTGTGAGATAAAAGGGGATGTCACAACTCTGTTGGATCGAATAGAAGACTGGGTAGACCGGGACGACATTGTGGCGGTTGGAGAGACCGGCTTGGATTACTATTGGAGCAAGGATCAGGTCGAAGCTCAGAAGACGAGCCTGCGTCGTCACTGCGGCTGGTCCCGTGAGAGTGGAAAACCGATTGTACTGCACAACCGGGACAGTACAACGGATCTCCTGGACCTGATCGAGGAGGAACAGGATGGCCGTCTGACCGGTGTTTGGCACTGCTTTACCGGGACCGCGGAGGAGGCTGCACGGGCGATGGATCTGGGACTCTACCTCGGTGTCGGCGGAGTCTCCACCTTCAAGAATGCCGGTGTCGGAGAGGTTGTGGCCGAACTCCCCCTGGAAAGGTTGCTGTTGGAGACGGACGCCCCCTGGTTATCCCCGGCCCCGCATCGCGGGGAGCGGAACGAACCGAGTCGGATTGTCGATATCGCACGCCATCTGGCACGTCACAAGGATATTGATTTGCAAGAGGTTGCGAACCGGACCACCCGGAATGCATGGAGGTTATTCACCCTTGATCCCGAGGATCTCCAGCCATGACCAACGCTCGATCCACGATACAGGGACCCGTATGGCCGGGAATTCGCGTCGCAGTTCGGTTTCGGCCCGCAATTTGAGAAATGCGGCTCCACGGTTGGAAGCGGGAAGAGAGAGCAACGTGCGGAGTGCCCGGTCAAAATCGAGAACGGGGTGAATCTGTTCGATGACGCCCCGGATGGACTCGGGTGGAGTGCCGACATGATCGGTGTCAAACCCAACACGAACGGGTGCCGGTGTTGATTCCCGGGAGGGTACAGGCAGCTGAAATTCCCGGCAGAGAGCATCGATGACCATGAAGGAGGCGTTCTCCTTTGCTTCTGCAGAGTAGCCGGCAATGTGAGGAGTTGCGATGTGTGCGCGTGCCACTTGCCGATCGGTTATCCACGGCTCGCCTTCCCAGACATCCAGGGCAGCCCATGCCGGCGTTCCATTCTCCAGCGCGTCTCCCAGCTCCTCTTCGTTGACCACGCCTCCCCGGGAAGCATTGATGATGCCGGACGCCCGGGATTCCCGAAAGGCGGACCGATCCATCCAGTGGTGGCTCGGGTACGGTCCGCTGCGATGGTAGGAGGTGTGGAAGGTGATGAAATCACACTGAAGCACTTCGGATCGGGTCGCTCCCCGGAAGTTCGGATCCTCCGCTTCGCGCGGTGGATCGTAAAGTACCGGTCTCATGCCGAGTTTTCCCAACAGATCGGCTGTGGCGCGTCCGGCATGGCCGGCTCCCACGACGCCTACAGTACGACCCTCGACCGACTCTCCGCGTTTGTCGGTTTCAAGCAACAGCACAGTGGAGACATACTCGGCAACGGAGCGGGCGTTGCATCCTCGCGAGCAGGCAAACCGGATACGGTTCTCTCGAAGCCAGTCGATATCCACATGGTCATATCCGGCGGTGGCACTTCCGACAAATCGAATGGACCCAGTCTCGGGCAGAGTGGACGAGTCTACATTCAGAACCGTCCGGACCAGAAGGGCGTCCATCTCAACCACACGATCGGGAAATCCATCGGACGGGTCGAACCGCTCGATCCGGACACCATTTGGAACCATCCAGTCGGGGATCGGTATGTGACGGTCGGCTGCAACGCGCAGGTCGGACATGAAAATTGGGGCTGTGAATGGTGGTTGGCTCTCTTTACATTAGGGAAAATCACCTCTATCAGGCACTATGGCAACCATGATTATCGGTACGGTTCTTCTGAGCGGCTTTTTCTCGGGCTCGGAAATTGCATTTGTATCGGCCAACCGGCTCAAGATCGAGATCGAGTCCCGAAGGGAGGGGTATGCCTCCCGGGCGCTTGGCTTCTTCATGCAGAAACCGGAGACGTTTTTGACCACCACGCTGGTGGGGAACAACATCATCAATGTGTTGTACGCCACATTGATGGCGATTTTTCTGGTTGAACCGGTACAAACCGCCTGGTTGTCCATGACCGGTGTTCTTCCTTCGTACGCCATGATCCTGTTCATCCAGACCGTTGTTGCATCCGTTGTGATTATGCTTTTCGGCGAGATTCTTCCCAAAGCCTTTTTTCGTAGCCAGGCAGATTTCATGATTCGGGTCGTGGCCGTTCCGATGCGCATCACGAACTGGGTCCTCATGCCACTGATTTCCATTACCAACTCGACCTCCCGTTTGTTGATGAGATGGCTTCGGGTCGGTGAGGACAAGAGTGCCAAAATCTTTCGTCGACAAGACATGGAGATGATTTTCAAAGAGTTGACTGACGGGGGCGGAGGGGAAGATTTTGATAGTGAAGATTCCGAAATCCTGCAGAACGTGTTGGACCTCTCCAACAAGCGGGTGCGGGAATCGATGATCCCGCGAACAGAAATGATCGCGGTTGAAAAAGGGACCTCCATAGTGGAATTGCAGCGTGTCTTCATTTCGTCGGGACACTCCAAACTCCCGGTCTATCAGGAGTCGATTGACGACATCATAGGAATTGTTTTTGCCCAAGAGCTTTTTCACAATCCGAAAGAGTTGTCAGACATCATACGTCCGGTCAAGCTGATTCCGATGAGTAAAAAATCGAAGGATCTGCTGGCCGAATTTCGTCAAAGCAATACGTCGTTGGCCATTGTTATCGACGAATATGGCGGAACAGCCGGCATGGTTACCATCGAAGATTTGATCGAAGAGGTGGTCGGGGACATTCAGGATGAGTACGACGTCGACGCGCAGATTATGAAGCAGATCTCCGACGGAGTTTTTGTGGTGAGTGCCAGTGTGGAGTTGGACGATCTGGAACAGGCCTTTCCGGAGATTCAGATTCGGGGCGGAGACGACGAATTCGAGACGGTCGCCGGTTACATCATTCACCACCTTGGAAGAATTCCCAAAGTAAACGAGGAGCTCTTTATCGGAGATCATACGTTTATCATCAGCAAGGCGACGCCCAACCGGCTGGAAACGGTAAAGCTGATTCTGCGCAACCGGAGTACCTGAGAGTACGACACAGGCGGAAGACACGATCGGAGCGTGATTCAGAGATTCCGTAACTTGCCGGCTGTTCGGAGACCTCGGCGTTTCCGGACGGGAATCGATCGAAGTGAACGTGAATCGAACGGACAGTGGATTGTCAGAGAAAAAGCAGAAGAACATATCAGAGTGGAGAGAGCGGGTCGACAAACTGGATCGGGAGTTGGTGCGCTTGCTCTCCGAACGACAAGAAGCAGTATCGGGAATCTTTTCCAGTAAACTGGAGGGAGAATCCGATATCCGCGACGAGAAGCGTGAAGCCGAAATGCTGGATCGAATTCGGGCGTTGGCAACCGAACAGGGAGTAGACCCCTACTTTGCCGAGAAGCTCTTTCGCGACATTATTGAGCAGAGTCTTCACTACCAACGGTGGTCATTGGTCGATCACCAGAACGAAACGCGTGGTGCCAAGTCGGTCCGGGTCTCCTACCAGGGAGTGGAAGGAGCATTCAGCAATCAGGCAGCGATCCGTCATTTTTCCGGACGATTCGAGGAGATCGAGTGTATCGGGTATACAACGTTCGAGCAGGCGGCCGATGTGGTGGAGAGCGGGGAGGTCGATTACGCCATTTTGCCGATCGAAAATACGACGGCAGGCTCGATCAACGATACGTATGATCTGCTGGCACACAAGGTGCTTCACAT
>JBNJFK010000164.1:0-5235 GCA_051746765.1 Bacteroidota bacterium | reverse complement strand
TCGCTTCTCTGCATTCTCCCGCGTCAAGTGATCCGACTGAACCCAGTCGATCGTCACTTTGGCATCATTTTCGGCCCCTCCATGGATCAGCGCTTCAATGATTGACTTGTAGGCATCGTGGTACTCGACATACTTGCCGACCAGTGCAATCGTCACATCGTGATTCGGATTTTTAAGTCGATCAACAAACTGACTCCAATCTGCAAGATCCGGCTCGCCGGCCTCCAGGCCCAACTTTTCGATTACCCTACGATCAAGACCCTCTTTTTGCATCAATAGCGGCACTTCATAGATACTTTTCGCATCCAGAGAAGCGATCACATCCTTGTTTTCCACATTACAGAACTGTGCAATCTTGGTCCGTATACCCTGATCGAGCTCGTGCTCCGATCGGCAGACAAGAAGGTCCGGGCTCAACCCGCTTTCGGAGAGAGTTTTAACCGAATGTTGCGTCGGTTTGGTTTTCAGTTCGCCTGCAGCTGCCAGGTAGGGGACCAACGTCAGGTGAATGGAAAGTGTGTTGATTCGGCCGACGTCGTACCGCATCTGTCGCATCGCCTCGATGTATGGAAGACTTTCGATATCCCCAACGGTTCCTCCCACTTCGACGATCACCACATCATATCCGCCGGACTCTCCCAACTTCAATACATGGGATTTGATCTCGTCGGTAATGTGCGGAATGACTTGAACTGTTTTCCCCAAATAGGCGCCGCTGCGCTCTTTGGTGATCACGTCGTAGTAGATCCGTCCGGTGGTTACATTGTTCTCCTGCGAGGTCCGGATATCGAGAAAGCGCTCGTAGTGACCCAGATCCAGGTCCGTCTCTGCCCCGTCGTCGGTTACATATACTTCTCCGTGTTCGTACGGATTCATTGTGCCCGGATCCACATTGATATAGGGATCCAGCTTTTGAACGGTCACACGCAATCCCCTGGCGACCAACAGCCGTCCCAGTGATGCGCAGATGATTCCTTTACCCAGAGAAGAGGTCACACCACCGGTGACAAAAACGTATTTGGTAGCCATGGACAATTGAGCCGAATTGAAGAGTCGCAGCCGTTGCCCACGCAGTAGATATCGGACGGGGCAGACAAAGACCTGTGAATGGACCGAAAAATAGCAGGTTCCCTTCTCCCGTTCAATAGACAATACCGGGAATGGACTGTACCGGTTCATCCCTACATTGTATCTTGTCCCTCATGCCAGAAGAACACAACTTTATTGCCGGTAAAAATCCCCTCTTCGAAACGCTGGAACAGCGACCCGGAGAGATTGAGAAAATCTTTCTGCGGGATGGACTTCGCGGACGGGATGTCGGCCGTATCCAGGAGCTCGCCTCCAGCCATCGGATTCCGGTATCCAGGGTTCCCGCTTCCCGTCTTCGTGAGCTGACAGATGAACGGCAAGACCAGGGAGTGGTCGCACTGGTTAGCCCGATTCAATATCTGGACCTTCACGACTGGTTGGATCATGCAGATGTGACTGCAGACACCTCACTCCTTCTACTGGACGAAATTGAGGATCCGCACAACTTCGGTGCCATCCTTCGCTCAGCCGCAGCCGCAGGCATCACGGCCGTCGTGGTACCAAAGCATCGACAGGCACCGGTTACCAGTACCGTCTTCAAAACATCGGCTGGCACCGCCGGTCGCATCCCGATCATTCGGGCCGGGAATTTGAATCAGGCGATTCTCGAGCTCAAGGAGTATGGATTCTGGATCGCCGGTCTGCAGGCCGGAAGTACGACGCCTCTTTGGGAGATGGACACCACCGTACCTCTTGCGTTTGTCATCGGCAGTGAGGGAAGCGGCATTCGCAAAAAGACGCTCGAACATTGCGACTTTCACTATGCCATACCGATGCACCACGGTGTGGAGTCTCTGAATGCATCGGTCAGTGCAGCACTCGTCTGTTACGAATGGCGGCGCAAACGAGACGAGCTCACATGAAAAACCGACCAGAAACCTGCTTCATGCTACACTCTCAATTGAATCCAATACGGTGTGCACCATGATACGATCCCTGACGCTTCTTTCTCTCCTGTTTCTCCCGTTCATCGCGGGCAGTCCGGTACAAGCGACCGATCCGCCAACCGGTTCTCCCGCCTCCGAAGCACCCGACAATGTCTCCATCCTGCCGGCCACATTCATGGAGATTCTTGAAGATCCGGTCGCGGACCATGATCAGCCACTTGCACAGATTCGTACAGGCCTCGATGTAACGCGTATGATGGCCGGTACCACACCCTGGATCGAAGAGACACTTGCCGGGATGAATCTGCAACAAAAAGTCGGTCAGATGCTCAGTCCGCGCATCAATTCCCACTACATGAGTGCCGACGCCGAATCTTTTCGGGAGATGGCGCAATGGATCGATGAATTGGGGTTGGGCGGGATTACCTTTTTTTCCGGTGACGTCTACGCACTCTCCACCCTCATAGACGAATTTCAGCAGATGAGCGATGTCCCGCTCCTCGTCAGCGCCGATTTTGAGCGCGGTATTCCGATGCGTATCCGACGAGGAACCGCCTTTCCGGAAGCGATGGCCCTGGGTGCGGCCAACGATCCTCTACTTGCTTACCGCATGGGACTGGTCACCGGGCTGGAGGGCCGCTCCATTGGCGTTCACCAGAATTTTGCGCCGCTGGCCGATGTAAACAACAATCCGGATAATCCGGTCATCAACATCCGCTCCTTCGGTGAAGATCCCGCACGCGTCGGCGCGTTGGCAAGTGCCTGGATGCGGGGACTGCACGACGGTGGAATGATCTCCACGGCCAAACACTTCCCCGGTCACGGGGATACCGATCTCGACTCCCATTACACCCTCCCCTCCATCCCGCACGATCGTGAACGACTCGATCAAATGGAGTTGAAACCGTTTCAGGAACTGATCGACAATGGAGTGCTCTCAGTCATGACGGCTCACCTTGCCATCCCCGCCCTGACAGAAGAGGAGGGGCTCCCTGCTACGCTCTCGCATAACATACTCACGGATCTGCTTCGCGAAGACCTGAAATTTGGTGGACTGGTCGTCACGGACGCCCTGGATATGCAGGGCATCGACCACTTTTTTGACCGAAGCGAGGCTGCCATTCGGGCAGTCAAGGCAGGGGCCGACATCATTCTGCTGCCCCCCGACCCGGTCGTGGCACACGAAGCGATTGTCTCTGCTGTCCGACTCGGTGAAATCTCCGAGGAGCGGATCAATACCTCGGTTCGCAGAATCCTGGCCGCCAAAGAGGCGGTCGGTCTCACCCGGTACCAACCGAGCGATGCCAACGACATCCGCCGGACGGTCGGCATTCAGAGCCACCGTGAACTGGCACTGGAGATCGCACGCCGATCGATCACCAATGTTCGGGATCGCCAAGACCTGATGCCTCTTTCAAACCGGGAGATCCATCGTCCATTACTCATTACGCTCTCTGACCGGGAGGGTCAGGTCACGGCCGTTCATCGCTACGACTCCCCAAACACGGCTGAACCGGCCGGCAGTCACTTCGAAACTCTCATCGGAGAGAAGATGGACCGATTTCGGACGGGAACGATCGATGCACGCACGAACGAACTGGAACTGGAAAAACTGATCGAAGAGGCGCGTGCATCCGACTTGATTCTGATCCACTCCTATATCCGCTCCCACAGAGTTGACGATCAGGAAGAGACGGTCTTTCCCGGCGAAATCGATCGTGCACTGCGTGAGCTGGACCGCCTCGATGTCCCGACCGCTCTCGTCTCGTTCGGTGACCCCTACCTGCTTCGTCAGATGCCCGAGGCCGATCTCTATGTCAATGCGTGGAGCAGCGTGGAACCCTCCGTCAAGGCAGCTGTCGAAGCCCTCTTTGGAGAAATCGAACCGAGGGGACGCATGCCGGTCCGTATACCCGGCATGGTAGAGATCGGGGAAAGTGCTGCCCAAGCGGCTGAAATCAAATGATCCGTACCAACAGTGGACTCAAATCACCGGACCCGTCATGAAACGACTTCTCCAAATACTCGGTATTCTCGTCGGACTCTTCCTGCTTCTTCTGGTCGGGCTGAACCTCTACCTGACCGACGATCGTTTACGCAGTTGGATCTTGCCGCCCATGCAGGAAACCCTGGATCGCGAAGTACAACTGGACCGAATCAGCTACACGTTCTTTCGAACGTTTCCCCGGTTCGGCCTCATCCTGGAGGGATTCGAACTCCCCAGCAGTGTCGATGAAGATCCGGTTGCCAGCTTCGAAACTCTCACGGTTTCGGTCAAGCTGTTGCCGCTTCTGAGTGAACGTCTGGAGATCACCGAGCTGGAGTTGACACGTCCGGTCGTCACGTACCGGGTCTATGAAGATTCAACGACCAACATCGATACACTTCTCCCGGAGAGCGATGACGCAGTCGAAGAGTCCGACCCTGAAGCCGCCTCGGCATTCCAGGTCGAAATCCCAAATGTTGACATTACCGATGCGACGGTAAATTATTACGATGCTACCACCGGTATGCGTGCGATTCTTGACGGAGTTACAACCGATATCGGACTCTCCTACGGAGAAGAGATTCAGACAGACATGAACATGACACTGGAGTCGCTATCGGCCTGGTCAGACGAAGAGACCCTCATTGAAAACTTATCACTCAGAGTTGAACAGCGCTCCCGACTTCACCTCGAAGACGAACGATTTGTATTGGAGGAGAGCCAACTCTCCATCCGAAATTTCACCCTTCAACTGGACGGTCAGTTCCAAAACTGGAGTGATGAGACGCCGGAAATCGACCTTGCTCTCCGTTCCTCATCCGATCAAGTTGGCGAGCTGTTGGGACTGCTCCCTCCCTCCGTACAGGAGAATCTGCAGGGAGTGCAATCGGACGGCATCTTCACGCTGGAGGGATGGGTTCGGGGGCCGCTCTCCGAGGGAGAGATTCCACCCTTCGACCTGACGGCCACGATTGAAAACGGCTCGCTGCAGCATCCCGATCTGGACGCTCCCCTGGAGCAGATCCAGCTCGACCTTCGGGCCACTCCCGAACAGGTGACCATCTCCGAATTTCGGGCACAAGCGCTTGAGAACCGCATCCAGGCAGAAGCCGTTATTGACGACCCTCTCTCGGACGATGCCCCCTTCTCCTTCTCTTTGGAAAGTGATGCAGATCTGGGAACCGTTCACCGATTCTACCCTCTTGGCGAAAGTGGAGTGGACCGACTCGAGGGGATCCTCTCCCTGCAGGCCAGTGGAGAGGGGCGTATTGA
>JBNJFK010000163.1:0-5241 GCA_051746765.1 Bacteroidota bacterium | reverse complement strand
GCCGCCGCCGCCGTCACGTCGGGGTTGAAAGTCGAGTAGAACCCGAAGAAGTGGGTCGGGTTGTAGACCGTGGTTTCATCGAGCAGAATGAGCGTTTGGTCGGGGCTTCCTCCTCGAATGTAAAGCCCGCTCGAGTAGTCCGAGGCGGCTTTGACGCCCGGCATGAGCTGAATGGATCGGAAGAGATCGGGTTCGATCACCGCTGGCAGCTCCCGCACGCGGGCGGTCTCCATCGTGGCGATTCCGATGTTGCGCCGTTCGCGCATCTCCTCCTCGGAGGTGACGACAATCTCCTCGAGCTCGAGCCCTTCGGGGACGAGTTCCAGATCGAGGCGCAGGCTCTCGCCTGCCTCAAGGGTAATGGGTTCACGCAGCGTCTGATAGCCGATAAAGGTAACCGCCAGGGTGTAGCTTCCCGGGTCGATGTTCGTCAAGGAGTAATAGCCCGAGCTGTTGGAGCTCGTCCCCCGCTGCGTCTCCAGAATGGCTAGATTGGCCGCAATCAGAGTCTCTCCGGTCTGTGCGTCACTTACGTAGCCGTGCACGGAGGCCTGCTCTTGATTTTGGGCCAGAGCCGGTTCAGCCCGGGCCATCCCGAACAGGGCCAGAAGCAGAATCCATCCAGGGGGCCAAAACGCGACTGTACCGTATCTGCCGTGCATCATGAATTCAATAGGGAAGAGGGGGTTACGTACAACGTCGTCATCCGGTTGATTGGTCACATGAAGCCCGTAAAGTAGGGAAACCGCTCACGAGTTGGAAGCCTTCCCGTATGACGAAATGGTTAGAAGATGGCAACAATATCGGCTATCTTTGAAGTATGTTGCGAGGGGGCATTCATGGCGGATGACCTCCGTAAACGTCTCTTCGGGAAGAACCGAAGACGGAACGTTTTACCCCCTTGTAACGTTAGATAGTCAGAGCCGGGAATCCGGCAGAGGTTTATGTTCTTTAACTTATTGGGGCTGTAAAGGTTTCGACGGGATGAGTAGCATCGCAGGTTGCATGCCGAGTGTGTCCGGTGGATCCTCGTAAAAATACCACCATGGAATAATGTAGTTGACAACAACTATTCTTACCGTCTCGCAGCGTAAGCTAGCGTGACCGTTCCATTCGTGCTTGTCTGTAGGCATGGATTCGGAGCGCCGACTAATACAGACTGGCATTCGCCGCGTGTCTGTCGCGGAGGATGTAAGACTTAAGCAGACTAGTGTGAGACTGCCTGTTGCCGGGCGTACCCTCATGCGAAACTCAAATCGGTAACTACGCGTGTAGATACTTGAACGATATACCATTTCGGACCCGGGTTCGATTCCCGGCAGCTCCACCATTCCTGATGAGTTACAACAAAAGCTCACTTCCGGACAGGGGGTGGGCTTTTCTTTTTTTCGGCGTCTTGGAACAAGGACTCCACAGCCAACGTTTACCGGGCAGGAATACCGTACCGGGCAAGGGTTTTTTCCAGAAAAACATTAGAGGGAGACGGGGGTCCTAGTCTGTACTACAGATGGGAGGCGCTACGTCACGAACATCCAAATAAATGAGAGAATCATGAAGAATTTAACCAGATCTTTCGGCTTTTTACTGGCCGGGCTGCTGTTTGCAGTATCGTGTAACACAACTAATTCAGGAGCGGATGAGACGACCAACTTGCAGCTTCAAATGCAGGCGCAATCGCAATCTTCTGCCACAACGCAGTCAATGTCCCTCCAGCAGCAACACGGGGTTGTGATCGAGGAGGTCAGGCTGTATATCGAGGAGATGGAGCTTGAGAGTATTCAAGAGGATTCTCTCGATTTCGAGAACGAGAATTTTATCGTAACCCTGCCTCTTGATGGGTCCTCACTGTTGATAACTGAACAAGATATTCCGGCGGGAACCTATGACGAGTTTGAACTTGAAATCGAGAAACCGGACGATGATGACGATCAGCTGAACGATTCTGATTTCAGGGACGAGACTGGTAGCTATTCGATTGTTGTGAAAGGTCTCTACCAGGATGAAGCATTCACGTTCAGATCCAAAGAGGATTTCGAGATTGAGATGGACCTGAATCCGTCGCTCGAATTTGCAGGCGGGAATTCCGTCCTTATGGTTTCGATCGATGTTTCCTCTTGGTTCAAAGGAGCCGACGGAGAGGGTCTGGATCCCAAAGATCCGGCCAATCTGGAGCGAATCAACGAGAACATTGAAGCGTCGTTTGAAGCCTTCGAGGATGACGATGACGATGATGACGACAGCGACGATGATGAAGATGACGATGATGACGACAACGACGATGATGATTCCTGATCCCAACTGATTGGAAATCGTTCGTAAAGAAAAAGCCCGTTCACCAACAGTGACGGGCTTTTATTGTTCTAACCAATCGATGCGCCAGTTTTCTTTCCGGTTCGTACTCTGTCACTTCATTGGAGAGTTCACAAACCGGCTTTCGTTATTGTATTAGTGACACATCACTCATTTCCTTGTCCAATAACCGGGTTTTCCATCGAAATAAAAAAGTCATTCATGATGCCGTAGATATCAAAATGTTCCCAAAGGGTGATTTTACGGTCATTATTGAGCCGCTTGGTCCATTCATTATCAATTAACACCGGGGCGGGTATTTTCCGGGATTCGGCCCAAACCGGATTTTTTACGATGGCCACTGCCGCCATATCAAATAACGGTCTGGAAGGTGGATCTCCGCCCATCCCGTAATTTTCAAACAGGTTCACTGAGTAATCCCCGAAGTTGTCGAACATTCCACCATGCCGTCCTTCCACCGGTTCGGAGATTTGAAACCCCATACCCGGCATTCGCTGCAAGATTTGCGCCTTTGTCACCTTCACAGCATCGGTTCCCGACGGATCACCATAGCGGACGGTCACCATTTCGAAGGGAAGGTCTGAATTCAGCAGATAATTCATGGCAGTCGTGTCGGCATTTTGATTGTGTTCGCCGGGCTCGGGATAGTTGGACCCAAGCCAGATCAAGCGGGCATTGTCTGCAATGAAAGGTTCCTTTTTCAGGGCCAGTGCAATATTTGTCAGTTTACCCACCGCTAATAGAATCAGCTCCTCATCTTCATTCGCCATGGCCCGCTCGATGATAAAATTTACCGCTGCTTCGCCTTCAAAACCGGGTTCATCCATCTGCTCGCTGATCTCACGGAATGAACCGTTGGCCCCCTCCTTCAGCGGTATCGTTTCATGTGATTTGTACAGTTTTAAAATTCGTTCAGCCTCCGCATAATCCAATTCAACATCAGGCTCCTTGGTTGAATTAACGGTTACTCCTTCTACGGCAAAGATATCCCTGTTGGACAACAGGTAAGCGAGTGCGTGCTGATCGTCAATTTCATTATTGGTGTCAGTGTCAAACAGCACCCGCACTGTTTGTTTATCAGAAGAGCTGTTATCATCCTGCGGAGTTTGAACTTTGCCGGAGCTGCAGCCATAGGAAATCAAAGAAACGAGAAGTATGGGAGTCCATTTATTCATAAAAACCGGAATTGAGACATTTTAATATTGTTGTGTTGATTTCATGTTTTCTCCGGAAGCTATTCTTTTGTTTAAAATGAAGTAACATCTGAAGTTTTGCAGACAATTTATAAATCCCAGGAGTTCAATTTAAAGAACCCAATCCTGAAAACCTGCGTATATTTATTTTACCCCATCTTGCAAGTAACAGATTGAAATAGAATGAGATGCGGACAATTAGGCGAAGTAATAGTTCTCAATACAGACGTAATATCACTGGGTAGGAGAATGAAGAAAATCGTCTACGACTTGGCCTCACCCCACCGCTCCAACAGGTACAGCACCGCAGGCAGGAGAACCAGTGATGCAAGCAACATCATTGAAATTCCGGCAACAGCCAGCTCGCCAATGGATCGCATACCCGGATGATTGGAGAAGAGAAGTCCGGCAAAGCCGAGAAGAGTCGTCAGCGAACTCACGGTGACATGTTCCCCCGTAGATCGAATCACTTTGTTTATCGAACCCTTCCCCTCCTCGAGATAACGGTGAACGATATGGATCCCGCTATCATCCCCGATGCCGAGAATGGTCGGCATGACCACAATGTTATAGAAGTTGAGCTTCCACCCGGCCAGGTCCATTAGTCCGAAGAGCCAGAGAAAGCTGGTCACCAGTGGAAGCAGGGCGAGCATCATCCATTTCAGGGAACGGAAAATAACGAGTTTGATCAGGATGATGAACGTAAGCGTCAAAGCGACCATGCGAGGCGTCTCCTCGATCATGAGTCGGAGCATGTCGGAGGCCACAATCGAGGTCGATGCGGCGTTGTATACCTTCCCGTTTGGAAGCTCAATACGGGAAAGATCATCGGCAAAGTTCATTGAGTTCCGTCCGTCCGACAGTGCGACCGCAGGGTAGATGATCACCAAATTACCAATGGTTCCGTCCTTGGCCGTAAAAGGCTGCAGAAGGAAATCGGGGACCTCCTCCAACTGGATTGGGTGGGTTGTGGAAGCCCCCTCTTGAAGCATCCGGTACTGCTCAGAGTCGCTGGTACTCAGAAAGGGGTCGTTGAGTTGCTCTCGAATCCCTTCGATACGAGCCAGTTTTTCCCGCTTCTCCGCCTCGTTAAAGGGATAGCGATCCTGAAAAGTCTCGACGGACTCGATGGTAGGAGAAAGGGTGTCCGCTTCCAAACGCTCCTGTAATCGATCCCGAATTTCAATCGCGTCCTCCGGACTGTCGGCAATGATATAGGCTGCGTTTCTGGTTCGACGATCGCTATATACCTTGTGTGCTTCACGCGCGACGGCGTTATAGGATTCGTAAACGGGTTCCAAACTTCCGAAGTCGTACTCGAAGGACAAACTACGCGCATTCCATCCCGAGAGGATCGTGGCCAACAAGCAGATGAGCAGAATGCCGATCGAGAGGGATTTGTGGTTTATACGAGACGCGTTGGTTTTTGAAATTCGCCCATCAGGAGTAAGCACAGCTGTCGCAGACGTGTTCAGCCCGCCGACGCGTTCCAAAAGGATGAGCAGAGCGGGGAGCAGGAGGGTCATGGCGAGGATGGAGAAGAGAATTCCGACACCCGCGATGGCACCGAACTCACTAAACCCCTTGAAATCTGCCAGCATCAGGATAAAAAACGCAGCCGAGGTGGTGATGCCCACGGCCGCAATCGCTTGCCCGGTGGTTTTGAAGGTGGTTTCGATTGCGTCGTTGATGGGGTGCCCCTCGCTGCGTTCTTCGATGTAACGGGCATAAAAATGGA